>PWEJ01000103.1 GCA_003553485.1 Halanaerobiaceae bacterium
AGAGGTACAGTTAATCGACGGCGGCACCTACACTGTTGCAGAAGCTGATACTGTTGTAGCAGCTGACAACACTGACATCACTACTGTAATTGACGGAAATGAGTACGGTGAAAACTACGTTGCAGAAGCTGACGTATTTGCTGGTGGAGTTTACACCGTTAACCTCGGAGACCTCTTCGACGACGAACTTGAAGACGGTGATGAAGTAGAAATCACTGTTGAAGGTATGATTTACGGAGCAGGATCCAGAGAAAGAGTTAAAGTTCAAGAAATTGGATGGCTCACTGAAGATGATGATTACAAGGACTACAGTGGCACATTCGGCGCTAACGACTACGACGCAGTTGATGCACTTGAATCCGTAAGACAATTCATCGATACACACACTTCACAACAAGAACAAGAATAGTAAACCCCACCTTGCAAGGGTTAAAAGTCTGAAAGTCTAACTTAAAGACTTTCACACCAAAACCGCCCCTAACCGGGCGGTTTTTGGTTTGCTTTTTACTCCCAGTCAAAAAATCAAACGAAACAATCCCCGAACCAAAAAACCCCCAACCAAAACAAACCCTTCGGGAGAGGTCCAACCTCTCCCAAACCAGATTTAAGTTTAAATTGATTTTAAAAATGTGTAAGGTCTAACTTTGCACAATTGAACTCAAATCAATGCAGAATTAAACTTTTTTTAATAATGCTATATAATGTAAAAAAGCAATCAAGATGAAAAAGTTAACTATAATACTTTTAATTACCCTTTTAATAGTTCCGCTTTTTTCCGAAGCTTACTTAGGTAGAATAGTGCCGGAAACAATAACTAGAGAGGAGGTTGATGAGATGTATCCGGAGGGGATTGAGAATCTTGCTCGACAAAAGTTCAGGAGCCTTGAAAGAGAAGTTAATTTAATGGAATTGGAGTTAAAGATTTTAAAGTTAAGATTTATTGTTATTGTCATAGAAGAGAAAGATCATGGAGAACTAGTTAATGATATTCATAATCTGGGCATGAAAATAAGGAACATTAATTATGATTTTATAAAGTTAAGTTATTGGGTTGGGTTAATGGATGCTATAGAGGATTAGATGAAGAGCTTTCGGTTGCCTTGTTTTGTTGTCTCGATATGTTAGATTTCGTCCAGGTTATTAAATAAATAAGTAAATTTATGAAAAAAGTTATATTAATTTTAGTCGCCGTTGTCTTAATTGCCGGTGGAGTAGCAGCTTATCGCAGTGATGAGAATCAAGGGCCTCAAGATGAAGATATAGATATTGAGGAAAACTACGAAGACTTGAATGCTGAAAGTATCGATCTTGACGATGATTTGGTAGGTGATTGGCAGTGGGTAGAGACAATCTATAACGACGGCGAAGAGGTTAGACCGGAAGGGGATGATTTTGTTTTAACCATAAATGAAGATGGAAGCATCTCTTCAACTACTGATTGCAACAGTCTTGCTGGAGAGGTTATTATCTATGAAGGAAATGAGATATCTTTTTCTGAGATTGCAATGACTAAGATGTATTGTGAGGGATCTCTTGAGGATGAGTATCTAAGAACATTAAATGATTCCTCAACTTATCTTTTTGAAGGTGATAACTTAGTAATTACTATTAAATACGACAGCGGATCAACAATCTTTGAGCCGGTTGAATAGTTTTTAAACCAAAAATAAAAAAAAGAGCTCGCACCAATCGGGGTGCGAGTTTTTTGTTACTGTATAGAAATAATTTTTTTAGCTATTTTTTAACTAAAGATTAACGATTGAAAATTATTACAGAAAGTAACAAAACTCTCATCGATTCGTCATAACTAGTAGAGGGGGTTGTGGAAAACTTTTAAAAATACTATGAAAAAAGAGACTAAAAAAGGATTAATGGAGATGAAGAAGATTCGTCCGGACAGTGATTGGAAGACCGCTTTAAAGAGTGAGATTTTTGAAGGTGAATTTTTCTACATGCCCGATTATTTAGAAAAAACAGTCGGTGCATTGGCTTTAGCCAGTTTATTGTTAGCGGTTTTTACTGTCGGTTTACTTAGTAATTATTTTGGTGAAATCGAACAGATAGAATCGGAACATAAAGAAACCGAAATGGTTGATTTTAGAAGGGAAGTAGTTGCGATGGAGATTGATCGCAATAAAGAGGTTTTAGATCATTTAATTTTTGAGGTTGAGATTGAAGAGTTAACGGAAAGAGAAAAGCTGGAGCTGGCGAAAGAGGGAGCTAGAGCTTTGATAGAAGAAGTAGAAAATACAGAAGACAGAATTTCAAAAATGATAACGATGATGGACTAAAGTGTAACAAACTGTTTTATATATCGTCATAGTTTACAGGAGCACCTTTACAATTTAATAAGGTGGCTAGAATAAAGGTCGAACAAGTTAAAAACTTACCTTTTTTGAATTAATTTTTAATAGAACTATAAAAATTAGTTTCTTAGAAGGTTAGGGGGATAGGGCTCGAACCAAAGTCAATTCAGCGAGATGGTACAAGTTCATGTTATAGGCCCGAGGAGTAAAAGATATTGTCTAAATATCTTGTCGACGAGAACGACGAAAATGGACTTGTATCACTCGCCCGAAGGGAAGATTTAAACGTCTCGTCTTCGTTGTCATTTCGTCGCTCATGATGACTACTCATCACTCACTCCTCATTCCTATAATTCGAAACGTTTAAAAGCTTCTGAATGGACTGGGGTTCGAATCCTATCTCCCAAGAGCGATAATCGGTCGCTTTAATCTGTTTGTCCGTAATCAAATCGGATAAATTAAAAAAATGAACAAAATTAGAAAAAATGCGCTCATTAGCGTTTTAGTTTTCAGCATGGTTTTCACATTGGGTGCTACCGTGCAAGCTCAAACTACAAATGACGAAGTGCGCGAAATTCAAGAACTGGCCGAATCACTCGGCATAGATGCAACCGTTCTTTTGGAAAGCATGGGTGTGTCTGTAGAAAATGGCAACAATGAAGTAGCTACTTCCATTGCAGGAATACCGGAAACTTTCAGGTTTAACGAAAATTTAAGAGAAGGAGCTAGAGGTAGTAGTGTTAGATACCTTCAAATTCTTCTAAACACTGATCCTGATACAAGAGTAGCTACTTCCGGAGCCGGATCGCCCGGTAATGAAACCGTATACTTCGGTTCCAGAACCAAAGCAGCAGTAGTCAGGGTTCAAGAAAAATATTCCAGTGAGGTTTTAGCGCCACACGGAATAACCGGGGGAACCGGATTTGTAGGAACTACTACCAGAGCAAAATTGAACAGTATTCTTGCTGAAGGAGTAGAAGACCCGACAGTTCCAACGGACCCCAACCTTTCAGCGGTTTTGGAACAACTCCAGAAATTAGCTGAAGCTTTAGCTCAACT
>PWEJ01000134.1 GCA_003553485.1 Halanaerobiaceae bacterium
ATAGCCAAATATATAATTATTTGCTATTATTATATTATTATAATTTATCGCTGTCAAGACAATTATCTCTAATCTATTGACAGCTCCTGTCCTGAGATAATTTATGCCCGGAAAGGTTTTGCTTTAATGTTTAAAATGTCTTTTACCAGTAAAGACCATCTTGATTCCTGCTCTATCACAGGCTTTGATAACAGCTTCATCCCTTATGGAGCCTCCAGGTTGAATGATAGCTTTAATGCCCAATCTTTCAGCATCTTCAACGGCATCAGGAAAAGGGAAAAAGGCATCTGAGGCCAAAACTCCTCCTCTCTGCCGGCCAGAGGCTTTTCTTCCTGCCAATCTCACCGCATCAATCCTGCTCATTTGACCTGCTCCTACACCGACCAGGGCATTATCTCTAGCCAGTACAATGGCATTGGACTTTACGTGCTTCACTGCTTTCCAGGCAAAAGAAAGATCTTTTATCACATCTTCACTGGGTTCTTCTTTGGTTACTACTTCTAGTTCAGTTTCACTGGTTTTTTCATCATCAGTCTCTTGCAGCAAGAAACCACCAGCGATTGATTTTACCTCCAATCTCCTATTGTTAATCTCCTCAAACCTTCCCACAGCTAGAAGCCTGATATCTTTCCAGCGATCTATGAGATTGTTTTTGGCCTCATCGCTGAAGGAAGGGGCAATAATGACTTCAATATATTTTCTTCCTCCTGTTATCTCTCGACTTAATGTGGCATCTACTGGTTCGTTTATAGCAGCAATGCTGCCGTAGGCAGATTCAGGATCCCCGGCATGAGCCCTTCTAAAGGCAACAACAGGAGAATCTGAAACAGCTAGACCACAGGGATTGGTATGTTTAATAAGGGCTACTGCTGCTTTAGCTGGAAACTCCCTGGCTAATTCTAAAGCTGCAGCTGCGTCATTGATATTATTATAAGAAAGCTTATCTCCTGCCACTAATTCGCCCTGTAAAATAGACTGGCCATCATTACCGGTAATACTGGAATCAGCAGCAAGATAGGCACTAGCTTTTTGATGGGGGTTTTCACCATACTTTAAAGTTTTTTGGCAATTCCCCTCTATTATTATTCTCTCTGGAAAATCACTCTCTGGTTGATTGTTCTCTTTTTCCAGAGCATTATTATTTAAATATCCTGCTATCTCACCATCATACTCATTAGTTAGAGCAAAGGCTTTAGCTGCCAGTTTTTTTCGATACTTTAAATTAAGATTACCCTTGTTATAGTTTTCAATAAAGTCGCTATACTGACTGGGAGCAGTTAATACTGCAATTCTTTCATGATTTTTAGCTGCTGCCCTAATCAGGGCTGAACCGCCAATATCAATATTTTCTACAGCTAAATTGTGATCGTCGGGATTATGCTTAATAACATCAGCAAAGGGGTAAAGGTTACATACTACTAAGTCAATTTTTTCTATCCCTTCTTTCTCAAGTTCCTGCTCATCAACTTCCCTATCCCTGGCTAAAATGCCAGCAAAAATAACGGGATGCAGGGATTTCACTCTACCGGCTAGTAACTCAGAATACCCCGTTATTTCATCAACGGAAGTAACTTTTAAACCAGCTTCTTCCAGATGTTTTTTAGTGCCTCCAGTGGCAATTAACTCTACATCTTTATCAGCCAGAGGCTGGGCTAAATCCAGCAAGTTTTCTTTGTTGGCTACACTTAAAAAAGCTCTATTAATATTTCCCAATAACAACAACTCCTCAGACTAAATATTCTTTTGCTTATTTTGCTCTTCTTTTGTGCTCGATTATTATCTATAACTAAAATAAAGCTCACAAAAATTTTTAAGTAAATTTTTCTCTCTTATTTATAAAATTAAGTATCCAGGGGGCTTTCTCCTGCTAAAATTCTAAAATATATCCAAAAACCCTAAATTTAAGATAATAACAGTTGATTTAACCCTCTTCTGGTTGACAGGGCCCAAAATTGTGATATAATATAAATGAATTGCCGAGATGGCGGAACTGGCAGACGCACAGCGTTGAGGGCGCTGCGGGCAATTATCGCCTGTGTGGGTTCGAATCCCACTCTCGGCACCATTTTTATTTTAAATAAAACAATAAAACCTCCGGTTTTAGAGCTAGTTTAAGCTAGGTAAAGGACCGGAGGTTTTTTTATGAGTAGATATCTGCTGCTATCAAATTGACAACTTCATAATTTGAATTTAAAAGCCTGGATTAGCCTTCATTCTCTCGCTCTTCTTCTTTTTCTAAAAACTCCTGGAAATCCTCATCCTCAGCATCAAAGTTGAGAAAATAGGGTTGATATTTATCCTGGTTTTGCTTGGCTGCCCTTCGCAATTCCTCTATTTCCTGCTGCTCTTTTTCCTGGCTCCAGGTTGTAAAAACACCTAAAAGCCCAATAAAGAAGCCACCTAAGCCCAGGCCATAACTGATAAAGCTCAAGAAAAAGGTCTCCTGAATTAAATTTATAATCATGGCAAAGACCATTATCCAGGCAGTTATTATCATGAGTAAACCCAAAAGGATGAATCTATAAGAACTAGATTGCAACATCACCGACTTCCTCCTCATCTTTAAATAGCCAACAGGCTGTTATCCTTTCATTGCCCACCTCAAAATCGGGAGGAATTTCCTGATCACAGAGGCCTTCAATTTTATGCTCACATCTGGGATGAAAACGGCATCCCCTGGGCGGGTTTAAAAGGCTTGGTGGTTCTCCTGGCGGCACCTTTTTAAAACTATGGATGTTATCAGCATCCGGTTCAGAAATCGCTTCTAAAAGGGCCCGTGTATAGGGATGAGCGGGTTCTTTCAATAAATCTCTCACTGGACTTTGCTCCACAATCTTCCCACCATACATTACCCAGATTCTTTCCGAAAAATACCGCACCGTGGATAAATCATGAGTAATATAAATGACTGCCAGTTCGCGCTCAGATTGGATTTTCTTGATGAGCTCCAAAATTTCTACTCTGACTGAAGCATCCAGCATAGATACGGGTTCATCGGCCATAATTAGTTTGGGGTTTAAAACCAGTGAGCGGGCAATTACAATCCGCTGCTGCTGGCCTCCACTCAACATATGAGGGTATTTTTTTAGGAAATCTTCCACTGGAGTCATTTTTAGTTCTTGCATTACTTCATGGATTCTCTTCAATCTCTTATTTTTATCCTTTATTCCATTAACAATCATGGGCTCCTCTAAGATCCTTTGAATGGACATGAAAGGTGGCAAAGCACCATAGGGATCCTGCTGAACAAATCCTATTTCAGATTTATATTGTCTCATGCTCTCTTCATCTTGAGCAGCGATATTATTTCCTTCAAAGATGAGCTCTCCCTCAGTCGGCTGGTGGATGCCCATTATCGTTTTAGCCAGACTACTTTTACCGCAGCCAGACTCCCCAACAAGAGAAACAGACTCACCTCTATCGAGAGTAATGTTAATGCCATCTACTGCCCGAACATGACCTACATGGAGAAAGCCCCATTTTTTTATCTCAAACCAGGTTTTCAGATCATTAGTCTGCAAGAGCAAATTATTATTTGTTGTTGCCATCTCTTTCACCACCTTCTCTATAGAGCCAGCATTTAACTGTCCGTCCATCATCCATTTCAAAAGTAGGAGGTTCTTCACTACAGAGTTCCATTTCTTCCTCACAGCGTTCTGCAAAGCGACAACCCTCAGGAGGATTAATTAAACTCGGCGGTTGGCCAGGTATAAATCCTAATTCCTCGTCATCAGCTTCTAGGGTTGGCACACTGGCCATCAATCTTTCGGAATAGGGGTGTAAGGGTGTGCCAAAAAAGGTATAGGCATCAGTGAATTCTACAATCTGACCAGCATACATAATCGCAGCCATATCAGCTATTTCACTGGAAGTACTAACATCATGGGTTATTAAAATAAAACTAATATCAATTTCTTCTTTTAATCTCGTTAACACATTCATAATATTGGCCTGAGTAAGCATATCCAGGGCCGAAGTGGGTTCATCCAGAATAATAAAATCAGGATCAGTGACTAAAGAAGTTGCAATAGCAACTCTCTGTCTCATGCCTCCACTTAACTCAAAGGGATATCTATCGAGAAAATCCACTGGTACTCCAACTTTCTTAAAGGCTTCCGCTGCTTTATCCCGAGCCTCTTCCTTCGTTTCTGCTAAATCATGGATTAAAATCGGTTCAGCCACCTGATCAGAGACTTTGAGCACAGGATTGAGGGAATTCATGGAAGACTGAGGCACTAAGGCTGCTCTTTTCCAGCGGATCTCTTTCCGGAATTTTTCATTCTTATATTCCATAATATCTACACCATTGAGCAGACAACTACCCTCATATTTATAGACATTCTCCGGGAGCAAGCGCAGAATAGCTCTCCCTAAAGAAGTTTTGCCACATCCAGATTCTCCTACGATAACCATACTTTTTCCTCTCTCCAGGGCAAAACTAACTTTATCTACGGCCTGCACAATTCCTTTACCAGTTTGAAAATAAAGCTGCATATCCCTTATATCAAGGACATTCTTGGTTTTTTCATCGATTGCTTTATCTTTTTCCTGTTTTTTACCTGCAGTTTTTGCTTTATTAGCCATCTTACTGCCTCCTTAATCTGGGATTTAAAACTCTATCAAGGGCAAATCCTGTCATGGCAAAACCTAGACCAGTGAGAATCAATAAAAAGGCTGGTTGTAATACCCAGTAAAAATGCCCCATATATAATGCGCCTTCTCCTAAGGCATCATTGAGAAGCTTACCCCAGGTAGGCAATACAGGATCTCCTAATCCCAGAACAGCTAAAGAAGCTTCCAAGAATACATAGGTGGGAATAACTGTAACAAATTGAGGAATCAAAGTAGGAATAATCTTGGGCAGCATATAGAAGAATATAATTCTTTTATCGCTGGTACCATAGGATTCAGCCGCCTCAATAAAGGGTGATTCTCTCACCTGTAAAAACATAGCCCGGTAAGTCTTTATCGCCGGGCTAAAGACCCCTTTAACAATAATCACTCCCAGCATCACCCAGAGACTGCGGGAATAAAACATTCCCACCAGAATTAACAGAGGTAAGTTAGGTATTATCATGTTAACTTCTGAAATCCGCTGAATAGCGGCATCCACAAGACCTCGATACCAGACTCCAACTGCCGAGATGATAAATGTTGAGATATTAGCCCCTACAGCTGCCAGGACTCCAAACATTAAGGCAACAGGGGTCCCCCAGAGCAAGGCCACTCCAAGGTCACGGCGACGATGATCAGTACCGCCAAAACCATGAACCTGACCATAGGATACCGCCCTCACATTTATATCAGCATCCTCTTCAAAGAGATAGCCACTAACAACTATTTCATACTCACCCTTTAAGGGGACAGGATCTTCATAATCAGGGTCCATAAAAATACCAATCCTTGGTGCCCTTCCATCAACCTGTCTTCTCAATTCAGTTAATTGTCCCAACCTTCTAATTGAATCTCGCTGAACAGAAAAATCATCTGTGGCAAATTCTCGCCCATCTGGTGTCCTGATTTTGACAGAGACATGGGGACGAGTCTCTTCATACTCAGCTTCAAAGAATAAATTGAACTCCCTGGGAAAACCATCATACTGGTAGTCTAGGGGTAGGACAAATTCAAACTCTTTAACCCCATTCATTGACTCCATTGTCTTCTTATCAGGATGGTCTCGTCCATCGATTATTTCGGTTCTAGGTAGATCTTCACTGGTAAACCAGTCCACATAAGTAGGTCGGGCATTTCTTGGACTTTCTGCCCAGACAGCACCGCCACGCCAGAGCAGTACTGCTTCTTCATAGGGAATCACTATAACTGCTACAATAGCAGTTATTATTAAAATTGTGATTAGCGTGATACCAAATATTACCGACGGATATTGCTTTACCTGCTTTAACCTTTTTTTCAATCTATCCAGCATTATTTATTACCTCCTGAACCAAAACCCATTTTCACTCTAGGATCCAATAATGCATATAAAATATCAAGTATAAAGACCGTAGCTGCTAATAAATAAGCATATATAACCTGGCCTCCAACAATAACCGGCACATCAAAAAGCCCTATAGCTTCATATAACATTCTACCCAGGCCTGGCCAGTTAAAGACCTGTTCTAAAATAATTGAACCCATCCACATCACTATCATGCTCAAGGCAAAGCTGGTTATAATCGGTGGCAGGGTCGGTCTTAAAATATATCTTCTTTCAATTGCTCTATTGGAAAGACCCTTGGCCTTGGCCATTTCCACATAATCTTCACTGGAATATATCAGAAAAAATGTTCTCCAGTTATAGATTGTCAGAAAGAAGCCACCCATTATTAAAGCAGTCACTGGTAATATTAAATGCCTTAAAACACTTAAGGCATATAAATGAGTTTCTCTTGGAGGTGGTGCATCTACCATACCTCCAAAGGGAAGCCAGCCCAGCACTGCTGAAAATATTAAGATAAGAAATATACCATAAACCCAGCCGGGAGCAGCCGAACTGGGTGCTAGTATAACCACCAATTTATCAATCTTACTTCCATACCTGCGGGACAAAAATAAAGCCCCAAATAAAGCCACAAAAAACATGATAAGAAAATAACTCATCATCAAAATTAAAGTGGGTGGTAATCTTTCTAAAATTATTAGCTGAACCCTCCGCGAGCCTGCATCGCTGGTCATCTGTTCAGCTCGACCTAAATCCAGGGTTATAGCATCTCTTAAATAATAAACCCTCCTTAAAATAAAGGGTTGGTCAAGCCCTAATCTCCGTCTCTCCTGCTCAACTAAAGACTCTTCATACTCTCGCCTTCTCTCAGCTGGCCAGTCTGCCATTTGATCTGACATGGCCATCATCTGCATTCCTACATTTTCTCGAATCTGACCCATTCTGATATCATCAACTGCTCCGCCCATGTTAGCAACTAATATTAATAAATAAATTGCAACCACTACGGTAATAAATAAAGCTAACAGGCGGAATCCAAAATACTTAGCTATTCTTTTAATATCACTTCCAGAATCCTCTTCTTCAATATCCGGTTCCTGAGGTTCCACATCAGGAACATTGAATTGCTGATCCATCAAAGCACCTCCTAGTCTTATTTGCAGCCAGAAGTCGCGGAGTAAGATCCCTCCGCGACTTCTGGCTTAAAGCCGCTTAAATCTTATAATTCTAACTTGCCGTTAGTTTATTCAAAGGTCACTATAGACATTGACTCCATAGTAGGCAGTGCTACTCTCTGGGAAGTAACCACAGTTTCAATGGTAGTTGAACCAAAGGATAAGCGGGAGGTTATCTCGCCACCTATTTCGGCCTGCCATTGTCCCTCTTCAATCATTTCTGCAGCTACTGTATCGATCAGTCTATTTCTTTCATCAAATATCAGTACACTTACAGTATCGAGATCTTCCTTTAGATAAGGCTCGTCATCAAAGAATATGCTGATATCAATTGTTAAGTCACTGCCAATTCTAATCGCACCAGGACCACTAACTCCAACCTCAGGTATCATTGGTTCTACAAAGATATCCCAGCGGTCAGCTCTAAAGGGATAATCTTCATTTCTGGCCAATTCAACAATTCCTTCTACTGGATAGGCGGCATCTAAATAATAAGGGCCTGTGCCCAACCAAAAATGGCCTTTTTCCTGATACCAATCGTAAAGATTTTGATATCTCTCCAGGGCTTCTTCCTCTGATATGAATTCTCCCAGTGTATTTTCATAGGGGATATAGCCTTCTTCCAGAGCAGATTCTAAGTGTTCCAACATAATTTCTAAGCTGGGTCCACCAATCATATTCAAATGTTCTACTTCAAGAGCATCTGCTTTGCTGGATGAATAGGCCACATCTTCAGCTACCTCTGCCAGATAACCGATGGCCATATTGTGCCAGGCCCCTGGGCCCTGATCGTAATAAGGGAATCCTGAAGGTATATACCATTCAGCATCCAGATAGTAAAGATCAGAGTAAAATTCCACTGTGATAGGATCACCATCGATTACCCTAATCCCTCTTAAAGTATCCATTAAAGATTCGTAACTTGGCACCTGAGCTTCATCAAAGAAATCACTCTCTTCAAAGGCTCTATCAAAGCTCATGATATAAAACCAGACAATATCAGCGGCCGAGAAGTTGCTGCCATCATGCCATCTAAGGTCATTCTGGAAATTTTCTGGGTAGATAGTGGTTACTGCCCGGCGGGCTGATACTCCATCAGGATATTTTTCCCCCACAGTGATAAAACGCTGTTCCTCTGCATCCCAGTCAGCCCAGGCATCTTCTGGCACTTCTGTTCCACCTTCTGCAAATTCTAACTCCACCCAGTCTAAAGATTTAGTGACAGGCAGACCTTCTTCGATAACAACTGTGGCACTCTCAAACATATTGGGATAGTGCAATCCAGTGTATGGATCCCACTGATATCCCACCTCACCAGTTGCTCTAATAAGCATCATGTCAAAAATCCAGTTACTGCCATCCATAGGATTCCAGGGCTCTGGCATCACGCTGGGAAGACCAACGTTAACTTGACCCCCAACTTCATCAACATTTCTAATGGTATGAGCCCATAAATAAGAGCCAGATATACCACCAGCCAGGTCAGCAGTCAACTGAACATCATAGCGATAGGGGTTAACTGCCAGGCGGTCAACCAGCCATAATCTAACGCTATCCTGTAAGCCTAGCTCCATATTAAGGGCCATCAATTCTTCTCTTTCCTCCATGGTTGTGAAGCCTCTTTGAGCCAGTCTTTCAGCTGCTTCATCGAACTCGCGACTGGGCTCATAGGCCTGCCACAGAGGAGTTCCTAGACCCCTGGGGGTATAAAAGAAATCCCAGTTAGATGATTGGTCTCTATCAACTACAGTGGTTATCCAGCCACCGGTGTAGATATGAAATCTTCCAGCTTCTGGATTACCAGTCATCCAAATAGGGGAAGCTTCTGCTGCTGTAGCATAACGACGCTCCACCTTAAAACCTATTCCTTCTAAAAGACTACCAACATAATCTCCTACTTCAGTGCGCTCGTCCTCACTTCTTATCAAAATTCCTATTTCCACTGGTTCGCCATCAAAATGCCACAATCCATCGACCATTTCAGCCTCTAAAGCCAGCATCTCTTCAGTAATGACTTCTTCAGCCCGCTCTGGATTATGACTATAGGTTACTTCCAGTTCTCTAACTTTCTCAATCATATTGGCATAATCCGGGAAAGCTGAGGTAAAGGGAAATAAACGAGGAACAGCCATGCCGCCAAAAATCTCGTCAGCCATATACTCTCTATCAATCAACCAGTTCATAGCCTCTCTAACTCTTGGTACTGCAAAGGGATTTAACTTTCCTGTCTCTTCAAAAACCGGGCCAGCAGGATTAAAAGACAGTTCATTGTAGGAACCAAAGGATTCGGCGTATAAAATCTCGGGATTTTCTAAAATCATCTCATAAATATCGACTTCAGTTATTGTATGGGAGTAAACTCCTAAATCTCCTGTGCCCAGTTTTGTAACCCCAGCTGCTGTTGAAGCCTCTTCCTCAGCTATTATCGTATCGAGCCATCCTCCATAGGGAACATCGTCAGCTGCTACAGTAAATGCCACACCAAAAACAAAGACAAAGACAAAAAAACCAACCATTATTTTATTTTCAATTTTGTGCAATATCCGCACCCCTTTTCATGGTAAATTACTCACTTTTTAGATTTAACTACTTAATTCTTAAACCACTACTCAGAGAGTATTGGGAAATACCCCCCTATTTTGGGCTTTACATACCCCCTTTAAAGATATTGGTATTTGCTTTAGTCTTTCACCCCCTTAAAATACAATAGTCTTAATCGAATAATTATTAAATATAACAACAGGATTGTTTTTATTTGATAATATTAATCCTTTATTGAAATTATTTAATTTCCTGATTAAGAAAAACAATTAAAGCTATAATATATGATATCTGGATAATTACAAAGAATATTTTTAATCCTGCTGCATTAGTAATATTCTATATAGCACCCTTGTTTTCCTTTTTTTCTGGAAAAAATAAATGTATATTTATACTTTTGAATATTTATACACCCCTGCTGTTATTTTTCATAGATTAAAAAACACCGCAGGGAAACCCCTGCGGTGTTGAGATCAATCTATGCTATATTATAGTGTCTTTTTATTCTTCAATGCTGACAAATTCTACCTGAGTGATGCTTGGAGAGGCCACTGTCAGAGGTGTAACAATCACTTCTAAGCGGCTAGGACCAGTGCTTAAAGTTCCGGTCTCTTCAGCATCCAGCTCCACCAGGCCTTCTCCATCATCAAGTAATTCCACATCTCCTTCTGCAACTAAATTATCATCGGCATCAAAGAGGAGATAAACAGCATCTTCAATATCTTCTAAAGCAAAGGCTTCCTCTTCAAATTCGATGCCAATATCGAAGTTTGCCTCTTCACCGACAAAGACAGAGTCTGGACCACTTACCAATACTTCTGGTTCAATGGGATCAGCAAAGATTTCCCAGCGATCAGCAGGATAGGGATAATCTTCGAATCTTTCTAATTCTACAATACCCTCTACATGGTGAGCATCAGCCAGATAGTAGGGACCAGTAGCAACCCAGAAATGTCCTTTATCTTCATACCAGGACTGTAAGTTATCATATCTTTCCTGGACTTCATCTTCTGAGACAAATTCACCCATTACATTTTCATAGGGGATATTATTTTCGGCACTTGATTCCTCTAATTGAGCTTCTATATATTCTAAACTTGGACCACCGACATAATTTGCCCATTCAATCTCTTCTGCATCTGCTTTATCAGCAGTATGAGCCAGATCACCATCAGCTTCAGCTTCAAAGGCTACTGACATATTATGCCAGGCTCCTGAACCCTGATCCCAGAGAGGGAAAGCAGGATCATTGTACATTTCGGCATCGAGATAGATAAGATCTGTATAGTACTCATATACAATAGGATCTTCCTGGACTATTCTTACTCCTAAGAAATCTTCCATCATTGATTCATAGTCTGGCACTGTGGCAGAATCATAGATATCACTTTCTTCCTGGGCTCTATCTCTATCTACAATTAGTGACCAGACCAGGTCTGCTACGGTGAATTCACTGCCATCATGCCATTTTATATCGGTATCTTCAGGATATTCTACCCTGACCATACGGCGAGCTTTAGGTGGTTCATCAAAATACTCTCCTACAGTTATAAAGTCTTCTTCCTCTGCATCCCATTTATACCAGGCATCTTCTGGCACCTGATTTTCTTCTTCTGGTACATGGTTTAAATCTACCCAGTCTAAAGTTGCATCAACGGGCAGTCCTTCTCTAATGTTGACCTCAGCTGTTTCAAAATGGTTGGGATGATGAAGGCCAGTATAGGGATCAAACATGTAACCAGCTTCCGAAGTAGCTCTGATCATCATCATATCAAAAATCCAGTTACTACCATCAGTTGGATTCCAGGGCTCAGCTAAGACCTCTGGCTGACTTACTGTTAACTCTCCGCCTACTTCATCTTCAAACCTAACTGTATGTCCCCAGAGCCAGGAACCTGAAATTCCACCGGCATAATCATGGGCCAGAGTTACTTCTTCTCTGTGGGGACTGAAGGATAAAGCATCTTCAGTGAAGATGCGCTTGGCATTTTCCATGGAATACCAGAGAGCATCGGTGAAGAGCTCTTCTCTCTCATCCATATCTTCAAAATCTCTTCTGGCCAGGCGATTATATATTTCATCTGCCTCTTCTGGGGGGTCATATTCCATATATAGGGGAGTACCCAGACCTCTTTCTGTAAAGAAAAAGTCAAAGTCGGGACCATCATCTCTTACTACAACAGTAGATATCCAACCGCCGGTGTAAATACTCCATTCTCCGGCATGAGGATCTCCAGTCATCCAGATTGGACTTGCTTCATCTGCAGTAACATAACGTCTCTCAACTACAAAACCTTGATCTTCTAATAAAGAGGCAACATAATCTCCCTGCTCATGCCTTTCATCTTCAACTCTAATTAATACTGTTATTTCCACTGGATTGCCATCATAATGCCAGATTCCCTCTTCAAGTTCAGCTCCCATAGCTGTCATCTCTTCTTCAATCATCTCTGAAGCTAAATCTGGATCATGGGCATATTCCACTTCAATTTCTCGAGCAGTCTCGATATATCTGGCATAATCAGCAAAGGCTGTTCCCTGCAGAGTATATTTAGGTACTGCCAGACCACCATAGATTTCATCAGCATTATACTCTCTATCCACTAAATAATGCATGGCTTCTCTAAATCTTTCTACAGCAAAGGGATTTAATTCGCCAGTTTCCTCAAAATAAGGCTCCTCTTCAGTGCCGGCAGGATTTAAAGTCAATTCCCCATAGGAACCGAAATTTTCCACATATTCCATAACTTCTGAGTCCTGTACCTCTTCTAATAAGTCCGGCTGAGTTAAAGTTTCAGCATGGATGTGAACCTCTCCACCTTCTATTCTGGTAATGGCGGCAGCAGCATCATCTTCTTCAACAGCAACTATTGAATCAAGCCAACCACCATAGGGAACATCTTCTTCTGCCTCTGCAACCAGGGTGAAGGAAAACACCAAAGCAAAGGCCAAAATAGCAATTGTGCTAGCTTTTGCAAAAAGTTTAATATTTTTTTTCATTCTGCCACTCCTCTCTTTTTTTGTTTTTGTTTTTCCTATAGGGTTACATGGAATAATATTAAAATAATTTTATAATTACTTTATAGAGCTATAGCCCCCCTTTCTTTATTGATTTTTCCCTATAGTTAAAAACAAATATCAAAAAACTTTTCATTTTCATATGTAATATTTAATAATAAGAGGTAGTATCCTTCCTTTGTCAGCCATTTTTCAAAGTTTTATCAAATTATATGTATTTTGATATAAAAAACCGCCAGCACTAAAGCTGGCGGCCAGGATTAACCTATTTAATTCTGCTCATTTCTGTAATTTGCTTTATTATTCTTTAGTTCTCCAGGGCTACAAACTCATCACTGACTATAGTAGGAGAAGCAACAGTCAGCGGACTAACAACAATCTCAACTCTACTTGGCCCAACTGACAATTTATCTGTTTCTTCCTCACTTAGCTCTACCATCCATGAGCCTTCAGTTATTTCTGACAGGCTACCATCAGCTACTAAATTATTGTCAGAGTCAAAGAGCAGATAAACTGCATCCTGAATATTTTCTGTGGCAAAGGGCTCTCCAGCAAATTCAATTTCTACTTCAAATTCAGCACTATCACCAGTAAAGACTGTATCAGGGCCACTTACACTGACTTCAGGTATTATCGGCTCATCAAAGATCTCCCAGCGGTCAGCAGGGTGGTTATAATCCTCAAATCTGGCCAACTCAACAATTCCCTCAACATGGTGTGCTTCATCGAGATAATAAGGACCTGTACCTAACCAGAAATGATCATTTTCCTGATACCAGTTATAGAGATTTTCATAACGTTCCTGGGCTTCTTCTTCTGAAATAAATTCTCCTAGAGTGCTTTCATAGGGTATATAGCTCTCTTCCATCATCCATTCCAACTCTTCAGCTAAATATTCCAGGCTGGGACCACCAATATAGTTAGCCCACTCAACCTCTTCTGCATCGGCTTTATCAGCTGTATGAGCCACATTACCGGAGGCTTCAGCTTCTTTGGCTACCGCCATATTATGCCAGGCTCCTGCTCCCTGGTCATATAGAGGGAAAAGCGAAGGAATATACATTTCGGCATCCAGATAATAAAGGTCAGAGTACCACTCAATGGTAATGGGATCGTCATCTAAAACTCTCATTCCTAAGAAAGTGTCCATGTGACTTTCATAGGGAGCAACCTGAGCACTATCAAAGATATTGCTTTCCTCAAAGGCGGGATCATAGGTCAAAATCATGCTCCAGATCATATCACCTAATCCAAACTCACTGCCATCATGCCAGGTAACTCCATGATCTTCTGGATAGGTAGTCACAACGCGTCGGTTGGCTACTGGAGCTTCATCAAACTCTTCTCCCACAGTGGTAAACTCTTGTGCTTCAGGATCCCAGTCATACCAGGCATCTTCAGGAACAGTATTTTCTTCTTCTTCAACAAATTCTAGCTCGACCCAGTCCAGAGTCTGGTCTACTGGAAGACCTTCTCTAATATAAACCTCAGCTGTTTCAAATTGATTAGGATAATGCAAACCGGTATAAGGGTCGAACATATAACCGGCTTCTGAGGTAGCTCTGATCATCATCATGTCAAAAATCCAGTTACTTCCATAAGTTGGATTCCAGGGCTCAGAAAGAATTGAGGGCATACTCACAGTAATATCTCCCCCAACTTCATCTTCGTATCTCACTGTATGTCCCCAGAGCCAGGAACCAGATATGCCACCGGCATAATCATGGGCTAAACTAATCTCTTCTCTATGAGGACTGAAAGAAAGAGAATCATCAGACCATATTCTTTTAGCATTCTCCATGGAATACCAGAGCGCCTGACTAAAGAGTTCTTCTCTTTCTTCCATGCTCTCAAAATCTCTAGTGGCTAAACGATGATAAAGTTCATCTGCTTCTTCCGGCGGGGAATATTCAGTATAAAGAGGAGTACCAAGACCTCTTTCTGTAAAGAAGAAATCAAAGTCTGGGCCTTCATCTCTTGAAACAACTGTAGATATCCAGCCTCCAGTATA
>PWEJ01000124.1 GCA_003553485.1 Halanaerobiaceae bacterium
TTAAATAATAAATTATATGGGGGAATACAAATGATGGGGATGGGTAATAATTTCCTTGACTGGCGGAAGAAAAAGATCAAGGAAGAAGAGGTTGATTTCACTAAGGAACTTCCCTACTGGTTGGGTTTTTCTTTAGTAGCTGGTCTGGGGCCAGTAACTGTTAAAAAAGCTTTTGAATTGGAGCCAGACCCGGAGAAACTCTGGCATAGTTCAAAGGAAAGATTACAAAACTTTTTTTCTAATAAAATTGTCAATGAACTTATTAAAGTGAGAAATAGTATCGACTTAACTGAAGAAATTGCCGCTATTCAGGCTAAAAATATTAGTTGTAGAGGGCTCAGTAGTCCGGATTATCCCAATCAGCTACTGGAGATAGCTTCACCTCCTCTCATCCTCTTTATTAAGGGTATATTTAATTACCATAAACCGGCTATTGCTATCGTAGGTTCTCGAAATTCTACCAATTATGGCCGAGAAATAGCTCGCGAGCTAGCAAGTGAGCTTGCCAGCCTTGGTATTGTGATTGTCAGTGGATTAGCTCAGGGAATAGACCGGGCTGCTCATGAAGGCGCAATATCTGCAGGAGGAGAATCCTGGGCTGTTTTAGGCTCAGGGCATAATTATCAATATCCTGCCCAAAATAAAGATCTTTATCAGCAGCTTTTAGAAAAGGGAGCCCTTATCAGTGAATTTCCTCCTGATATTAAACCTCTGCCGCAAAATTTTCCCCGGCGTAACAGGATTATAAGTGGGCTCAGTCAGGGAGTTATAGTTGTGGAAGCAGCCCAGAGAAGTGGTTCTCTCATCACAGCCCGGCTGGCCAGCGAACAAAATAGAGCTATTATGGCTGTGCCAGGAAATGTGGGGCGCCCTACCAGTACTGGCACCAATAAGTTAATTGCTGATTCTGCTGCCAGATTAATCACCTCTGCCCGGGACGTTATTGAAGAGGTTTTTGAGCCTATGAATATGAAATTATATGATTTTGCTCCGTCTGAGTCGCAGGAAGAAAAGCAGGAGATATCCATTATTCCTCCTGGTTTAACTCCAGCAGAAAAGAAAATTTTAAATATTTTCACCAAAGAAAATGAACTGACTCTTAACCAGCTGGCAACCCTCACTAATATCGGTATTGCCGGGGTTAATGCCTCCCTGGTGAATTTAGAGGTGAGGGGTCTTATAGTTAAGGGTGAGGGGCAAAAATATTATTATAAGGGTTTACAAAAGTAATTGAAACCAATATAATATTATATTAGTTAATTCAAATACATTTTTAACTATTATTGATCGTTTTTATTTAATTGGGATTTGATAAAATAAATAATTATTGAGGAGTGATTTTTTATCAGGTTTTCTTGTTGGAGGTGCAGCTATGGCAGGAAAAAAGAAAAATAAAAATTTAGTTATTGTTGAATCGCCTGCTAAGGCTAAAACAATAAGTAAATTTTTAGGTTCTAATTATAAAGTTGAAGCATCTAATGGACATGTTATTGATTTACCCAAAAGTAAATTAGGTGTTGATGTGGAAAATTCCTTTGAGCCCCATTATATAACCATCAGGGGCAAGGGGAAGGTGCTGGCCCGACTAAAGAAAGAAGCTAAAAAAAGCAAGGAAGTTTTTCTGGCCACTGACCCCGACCGGGAAGGTGAGGCTATATCCTGGCATTTAGCTCGAGCTTTAAAGATAGATGATGAAGATGATATTCGAATTGTTTTTAATGAAATTACTGAACAAGCTATCAATCAGGCTTTAAATTCTCCCCGTCCCATTGATGACAATCTTGTTAATGCGCAGCAGGCTCGAAGAATTCTGGACCGTTTAGTTGGTTATAAATTAAGTCCTCTGCTCTGGAAAAAGGTTCGCAAAGGCCTATCAGCTGGTCGAGTGCAGACTGTTGCCGTGAGGATTATCTGCGAACGAGAAAGGGAAATCAAGGCCTTTGAACCTGAAGAGTATTGGGAGATAAAGGCTAAATTGACCAGAGATGAGTCTAACATTGAAGATGATTCTCCTGCTAAAATAGAGGCTGAGCTTTATCGTATAGATAATAAAAAATTTAAGCTTGGCAGTGAAGAAGAGACCAATCAGGCTTTAAAGGAAATTAAGAATAATAATTTTGCAGTTAAAAAAGTCAAGAAACGCAAACGGCGGAGAAATCCCTATCCTCCCTTTACTACCAGTACATTGCAGCAAAGGGCTTCCAGTTTATTAAATTTTTCCGCCAAAAAGACCATGTATATAGCTCAACAGCTTTATGAAGGTATTGAAGTCGGTGCAGCAGGTACAGTGGGTTTAATAAGTTATATCAGAACCGACAGTACTCGCATATCCAATGAAGCTGCCGGCATGGCTAAAGATTATATTTTAAAGGAATTTGGAGATGAGTATTATCAGGGTTCTCGTGGTAGAAAGAAAAAGAAATCTGGAGTACAGGATGCCCATGAGGCAATCCGCCCTACAGCAGTTGAGCGGGTTCCCCAAAAGATTAAAAAACATTTAAGCGCCGATCAATTCAAGCTTTATAGTTTAATCTGGGAAAGATTTATTGCCAGTCAGATGAAACCGGCAGTTTATCGTATTCTAACCATTAATATTTCTGCTGGTTCGAAATATTTATTCCGGGCTTCAGGTTCTAAAATTCTCTTTCCCGGATTTTTAAGGGTATTAACTCATAATTCCAACAATCGCAATGATATTCCTGAGTTATCTGAGGGAGAAGAACTGGAATTAGACAAACTAATTCCTGAGCAAAAGTTTACCAGCCCACCACCTCGCTATACTGAGGCCAGTCTGGTAAAAACCCTGGAAGAAGAGGGAATAGGTAGACCGAGCACCTATGCCCCTACTATCTCTACCATAATCTCTCGTGGTTATGTGGAAAAAGAAAATAAATCATTAGTGCCCACAGACTTGGGTTTTACTGTCACAGATAAACTCATAGACTTCTTCCCTGATGTTACCGATGTTGAGTTTACTGCTCGAGTGGAAAATAAATTAGATCAAATTGAAGAAGGGGAAGAGGATTGGCGCAAATTATTAGAGGATTTTTATTTCCCCTTCGCTGATAGATTGACGGAAGCTGAGGAGAAGATGGAACGAGAGGAAATAGTTGAAGAAACCGATGAAGTCTGTGATAAATGTGGTAGTCCCATGGTAGTTAAGTATGGCCGTTATGGCAAGTTTTTGGCCTGCTCTAATTTTCCTGACTGTAAAAATACCAAAAATTATCTGGAGAAGACAGGAGTAGATTGCCCCAGCTGTGAGGATGGAGTATTAGTGGAAAGAAAAAGTCGGAAGGGCCGTAAGTTTTATGGTTGTAGCAATTATCCTGATTGTGAATATGTGCTGTGGAATAAGCCAGTAGCAAAAAAATGCCCGGAATGTAACGGCATCATGGTGGAAAAGTACAGCAAAAAACGTGGTCAGTATTTGCAGTGTGTTAATAAAGAGTGCAAACACAGTGAAGCTAAAAATTAATTCAATGGAGGGAAATTAGATGGCGCAGGCAACAATCATCGGAGGCGGTTTAGCCGGCAGTGAAGCAGCTTATCAGCTTGCTAAAAGGGGTTATCAAGTCGACCTTTTTGAAATGCGACCAGATAAAATGACTCCTGCCCATCATAGTGGCAAATTTGCTGAACTAGTTTGCAGCAATTCTCTGCGCTCTGATAGGCTCACCAGTGCTGCCGGATTATTAAAAGAAGAACTGCGTCATCTTGACTCTCTTATTATAAGGGCAGCAGATAATAATAAAGTTCCAGCTGGAAGTGCCCTGGCTGTCGACAGGGAAGGCTTTGCTGATTCTATAACAGCAGAACTGAAAAGCTCTGATAAAATTAATATTATATGCCAGGAAGTTGCTGAAATACCTGATAGGAGACCCCTGATTATTGCCACCGGTCCCTTAACCTCTTCAGCTCTGGCTGAGAATATCAAGAAATTAACCGGTAAAGATTATCTTTATTTTTATGATGCTGCTGCTCCAATTGTTACCGCCGAAAGCCTTAATTATGATATTGTTTTTCGGGCCTCGCGCTACGATGAGGACCGAGGTGATTATTTAAATGCTCCCTTAAATCAGGAGCAGTTTTTAAGCTTCTGGGAATTTTTATTACAGGCTGAATGCCACAAACCTCATGACTTTGAGAGGGGAAACTATTTTGAAGGATGCTTGCCCTTAGAAGTTATGGCTAAAAGGGGACACAAGACTTTGTTGTACGGACCCATGAAACCAGTGGGTTTAACTGACCCCCGAACTGGCAGTGAGCCTCATGCCGTAGTGCAGCTTCGCCAGGATAATCGCCAGGGAACTCTTTACAATATGGTTGGTTTTCAGACTCAGCTAAAATGGGGAGAACAGGATGAGATGCTAAAATATATACCAGGAATGGAAGAGGCGGAGATAGTCCGTTATGGAGTAATGCATCGCAATACTTACCTCAACTCCCCCGGTCTTCTAACCGCCGGCTATCAATTTAAAGAAGAGCCAGGTCTGTTTTTTGCCGGTCAGCTTACTGGGGTAGAGGGATATATAGAGTCAACGGCTTCTGGATTAATAGCAGGAATAAATGCAGCCTGTACTTTAGCAGGCAATGAGCCTTTAGAATTTCCCTTAGAAACAACTATCGGCTCTTTAGCTGCTTATATTGCCGATGAACAGAAGGATAGGCTAAATCCCATGAATATTAATTTCGGTCTCTTGCCGCCCCTTGAGGAAAAAATTTCTGATAAAGAGCAGCGCAATAAAGCCCGCGCCGAAAGAGCATTAGATAAACTGGCTGAGTTTAAAGCTATTTATAATATAAACTAATTGTTTTAACTTTATCTTTTTATCCTATTAAATTTGTGTGATAATTTTTTTAATACAATTGTATTTAGCCCTTACATATGATAGTATTATAATTGATTTGCAATTTACTAACAATAAAATAGATTATCAATTGTTAAATTATTTACTTGACAGTTAAGTAAGTAATATGATAATATTAGTAAGGCAAATAAACAATTATGAATCATTTGAAAATTTTAACTGGTTGTAACTAGTTGTTTATTAAATAATTTTTGAATGAGGTGATGCTTTGACCGATAGCAAAAAATTCTATCAACAAAACTTTGAAGCAACAACAATCATAGCTATAAAAACTAAAGATGAAGTGGCAATTGCCGGTGATGGTCAGGTTACCTTAGGTGATACGGTGATGAAATCCGGAGCGCGGAAGATTCGTCGCCTCTATGAAGAGCAGGTACTGGCAGGCTTTGCTGGTACTTCAGCTGATGCCTTCACCCTCTTTGAAAAATTTGAGGGAAAACTCAAAGAGTATCATGGTCAACTGGAGAGAGCAGCAGTTGAACTTGCCAAAGAATGGCGAACTGATAAAATGCTACGCAAATTAGAAGCTCTATTAATTGTTGCCAGCAGCGAAAAATTATTATTGATTTCTGGCAACGGCGATGTCATTGAGCCTGATAATGAATATCTAGCAATTGGGTCTGGTGGTTCTTACGCCCGGGCGGCAGCTCAAGCTCTTCTGCAACATAATAAAGAGACCATGTCAGCGGCAGATATAGCCAGAGAGGCTTTGGAAATAGCTGCCGACATTTGTATTTATACTAACAAAAATATAGCCGTCGATACTTTAAGTTAAGTTAAGACAGCCAGAGTTAAAGACTTGATATAACGAAATGTTATAAAACTTTGATTAAGGTAGGCAATATGAGTTTTTTATTAAAAAGGAGAGGAATAGGGGATAACAATATGGATGAATTAACTCCTAAAGAAATTGTGCAAGAACTCGATAAATATATAATAGGCCAGGATGATGCCAAAAAGTCGGTAGCAATCGCTCTGCGGAATCGTTATCGCCGTATGAATATTAAGTCAGATATTAAAGATGAGGTTATTCCTAAAAACATTTTAATGATAGGACCCACCGGGGTTGGTAAAACTGAGATTGCTCGGAGGTTAGCTCGGCTGGCTAAAGCCCCTTTTTTGAAAGTGGAAGTTAGTAAATTTACTGAAGTTGGTTATGTTGGCCGTGATGTAGAATCGATGGTAAGGGACCTACTGGAAACCGGTATAAGAATGGTAAAAGAAGAAAAGATGGAAGAAGTAAAGGATAAAGCTCAAATTTTAGCTGAAGAAAGATTGCTTGATATTTTACTTCCAGGTACCAAACAATCTGACCAAAGGGGAGTGGAATTAGGCTCAATATTTGATCAGGATGCTGAAAATGAAAAAGCTATAACTTCACAAAAAGATGAGGACAGTGACAACCTTCCTCAAAACAAAGATGAAAGTGATAGCATCTCCCAGCGGCAAAAGAAACGCCGGGAACGCTTTCGCCAGCGGCTTAGAGATGGTTTTTTTGATGATAAGATGGTGGAGATTGAAGTTGAAGCTAATAACCAGCGAATGCTGGAAATATTCTCTTCTTCTGGCATGGAAGAAATGGGTGTCAATATGGAAGACCTCTTTGGCAATATTTTCCCTAGCAAAACAAAGAAGAGGAAGGTTACAGTAGCTAATGCTAAGGAAATTTTACAGGAAAAAGAAGCTGCTCGTTTAATTGATATGGATGAAGTAACCTCTGAAGCTATAGATAAGGTTGAGCAGGAGGGAATTATTTTCTTAGATGAGATAGATAAAATTGCTGGAAGAGAGAGTGATTCAGGTCCCGAGGTCTCTCGGGAGGGTGTACAGCGCGATATTTTGCCCATAGTGGAAGGGTCAACGATAATGACTAAACATGGCTCGGTGGCTACAGATCATATATTATTTATAGCTGCTGGTGCCTTTCATGTTTCCAGCCCTTCTGATCTAATCCCGGAGTTGCAGGGGCGCTTTCCTATCAGAGTTGAGCTCAATAGTTTAAGCAAAAATGATTTTTCTTTGATTTTGCGCCAACCAGAAAATGCTTTAACTAAACAATATCAGGCTTTACTGGCCACAGAAAACCTGACTATTGAATTTGCTGATTCCGGCATAGAGGCTATCGCCTCCTATGCTGCTAGAATTAATGATGATACAGAAAATATTGGCGCTCGCCGTCTCCATACAATTATGGAAAAGGTACTGGAGGATATTTCTTTTAAAGCTCCAGAAATTGAACAGAAAAAGATTGTCATAGATGATGATTATGTTAAAGAGGCCCTAGAAGAAATTGTAGCTGACCGAGATCTAAGCAGGTATATCCTTTAAGTTTTAAAAGAATACAAGGAAAAAATTAATTGGAGGTAATAAAAATGGAATCTTTATTAGAAAAAAGCAGAAGGATTAATCGTTTATTACAGAGGACAGGTGGCAAACCCGTAGATTTTAGTGAGATGGCTGAAGTATTGAAAAAAGCAATTAAATGTAATGTTTACATTAATAGTCGAAAAGGTAAAATACTGGGCTATAGTCTACTGGATGACTTTGAATGTGACATTATGGAGGAAAAAGTAATAGAGCAGGGATATTTTCCAGAGGGATATAATGATTTCCTCATGGATTCTTCCAATACCAGAGAAAATATTGAACAAAAAGATGGAGAATGTGTCTTTTCTCCAGAGGAAGAGTGCTTATTCCAGGACAAACTGACCACCATCGTTCCAGTCATGGGGGGAGGAGACCGGTTAGGAACACTGGTCTTAGCCCGTTATGATGGTGAATTTACCGATGAGGATTTAGTATTAGCTGAATATGGAGCTTCCGTTGTTGGAATGGAAATACTGCGTTCCCGCAGTGAAAAAATCGAAAAAGAAGCCCGTAAAAAAGCAGCAGTACAGATTGCCATCGATACCCTCTCTTATTCTGAACTGGAAGCCATTGAGCATATTTTTGATGAGCTTGATGGTAGTGAAGGCCTTTTAGTAGCCAGTAAAGTAGCTGATAGAGTTGGTATAACTCGCTCAGTTATTGTTAATGCCCTGCGGAAATTCGAAAGTGCAGGAGTGATTGAGTCCCGTTCTTTAGGAATGAAGGGGACCTATATTAAAGTCTTAAATGATTATCTTTTAGAAGAATTAGATAAACTAAAAGCATAGAGGTTTAATTTTTGTGAATAATTCTGCCCTGCTTTTAAAAGCAGGGCAATTTGTTTTTTAATAGTGCAGGATATTTAGTTTTTTTCTAGAAGTTAATCAGTAAGGATTTTTAACACTGATTTTTTATAAAAAAACAGTGTAAGGTTGTACAATTTCTGCAAGCCAGGGAGGAATTTCGGTATGGATAATCAATACTTACAGATGTTTTTTGATGAATCGGAAGAATATATCCAGATGTTAAATGAAAGTATATTGGAATTGGAGACCAACCCCGATGATAAAGAAATAATCAACACAATTTTTAGAGCAGCTCACTCTCTAAAGGGAATGGCGGCAACTATGGGGTTCGAACAGCTAACAAGCTTGACCCACAAGCTGGAAAATGCTCTGGACTTAATCCGCAATGATAAATTAACCCTTGACACTGCAATGATTGATGCCCTCTTTGAGGGTATAGACCTGATCACGGAATTGGTAAATGATATTAAAAGTGAAGGCGAAGAAGCAACCGATGTAAGTGATTATGTTAGCGACTTAAACAAAATGGTCTCCAGTCACAGCGGTGATGATGTGACAGCAGCGGGAGGCAGTACTCAAGCTGAGAACGGTGAGGAAATTGAGGCAACTTTATTGGAAAACACTGAAATTGAGTTAAATGATGAAGAAAAAGAGAATATTTTTGAGCATAGAGGAGAAACAGATTATCTTTATCAGGTCAAAGTTTTATTATCTGAGGAGAGTATGCTGAAAAGTGTACGGGCTTATATGGTATTAAAGAAAGCTTCTGAGCTTTCTTATTTGATAAAGTCAAGCCCTAATAGAGAAAAGGTGGAATCAGAAGAAGATATAGATTTTGGTAATGAGATTACCCTGATTGTAGTGAGTAATTTAGAACCCGAAGAAATAATCGAAGAATTGCAGGATATTATTGATGTAGAAGAAGTTATAATTGAAACCCTTGAATTGGATGAATCAGAGTTTATCTCCCAGACCACTAAAGATGAGAATAAACAAAAGAAGAAAAAATCAAAATCAAAATTAGAAGTTTCACCTACAGTGAGAGTGGATATAACCAAGCTTGATAATCTCATGAATATGGTTGGAGAATTATTGATCAACAAAACCCGTCTGGAAGGCTTAAAGGTAGATCAGGAAAAATATCAGGATATTATCCAACAATTGGATAGAGTTACCATGGAATTGCATCATATTGTTATGCAAATACGCATGGTTCCAATTGGCGGTATCTTTAATCGTTTTCCTCGCATGGTAAGAGATCTATCAAATGAACTGGAAAAAGAAGTTGACCTAATTATTGAAGGTGCTGATACAGAACTTGACCGCTCAATAATTGATGAACTGGCCGATCCCTTAGTCCATATTTTAAGAAATGCCGTAGACCATGGAATTGAACAACCAGAAGTTAGAAAAAAACAGGGCAAATCCCCTCAGGGCACAATTTTACTAAAGGCTTACCAAAAGGGCAGTGAGATAATAATTGAAGCTGAAGACGATGGAGCAGGTATTGACCCTGATAAATTAGCTGAAAAGGCTGTGGAAAAGGGAATTTTGACTGCAGAAGAGGTAGAATCTCTCGACCGAAGAGAGAAGCTAAACCTTATTTTTCATGCTGGATTTAGCACCAATGAAGAGGCCAGTCAGGTATCCGGTCGAGGAGTTGGCATGGATGTAGTTAAAAACGTGGTGGAGTCCCTTGATGGTCAGGTGCTGATTGAATCAGAAGTAGGAGTGGGCACTAGATTTACAATTTCTTTACCTCTTACTTTAGCTATCACTCAGGCCTTAATGGTAAAGATTGATGAGGAGATTTTTGCTATTCCTCTTAACGCTATCAGTGAAACCCTTACCATATCACCCACAGAACTGAAGAAGGTCAGGGGTCAGGATGTTATTGTGCTCAGAGATAAAACAATTCCAGTAGTGGAAGCTGCCCGTCAGTTGAATCTGGATGTAGAGTATGGAGTTTTCAAAGAAAAGAATGAAATCCCTGTAGTAATAGTTAAGTCTGGAGAAAAGCAAGTGGGATTGATTATAGATGAACTATTGAACCAACAGGAAATAGTCATTAAATCTTTAGGTAAATATCTCTTAAATGTAGAAAATATTAGTGGCGCCACCATTGTCGGTGATGGAGATGTGGCCTTAATTTTAGATGTTCGTAATATAGCTTAAACATGGTAAGGAGGTTAAATAGTATATGTCTGCCATAACAGAAGAAAAAGAGCAACAGGTAAATGCTGAAAATCTTGAAGAGAATGAAGGGCAGGTCTCGCGCAAACAATTTGTTGTTTTTCAAATAGGTAGCGAAGAGTACGGGGTGATTATTAGTCAGGCTAAGGGCATAATCAAACCTAAAAAAATCACCAATGTGCCCAATACCGCCGAACATGTCCTGGGAGTGATAAACTTAAGAGGTCAGATAGTACCGGTCGTTGATTTAAAGAAAAAATTCCACATTGCTTATGATAAATCAAAAAATACTGAAGACCAGCGAATCATTACAGTGGAAGTCAATGACACCTTGATAGGTATTTTCGTCGATGGTGTTAATGAAGTGGTCTGGCTGGAAGAAGATACTATCGAGCCTGCTCCAGAAGTAGCAGGAGGAATTAAGCAGGAGTATTTATTAGGGATAGGCAAGATTGAAGATAGACTTTTAGTATTGGTAGACTTACGCAAGCTTCTTTTCGATGATACCGGGGAAGAGGATAATACTTGATTATTTATCTAATTTTTTAGATAGATATAAATTAAAGTGAGGGATAGTTATGCTATCAAATTTAAGAAAGCAGGAAAAGGAAGAAAATAATATAGAAGAAGAAAATCAGTATATAGTCTTTACCGTGGAAGAACAGGAATTTGGGGTAGAGATCAAAAAGACGAAAGAAATTATAAATATGAGAGAGTTGACAGATGTCCCCAGCTCACCAGATTTTGTTCGGGGAGTAATTAATCTTAGGGGAGAAATTGTTCCTATTGTTGACCTCCATAAACGGCTGCATATCAAGGAAAAAACCGACGACAGTGAAGGTAAGATCATTGTAGTAGAGATGGATGAAAACCTGGTTGGGATGCAGGTTTCTGAAGTCAAGGGAATAATTAGACTTAGCAGTAATAATATAGGTTCTGCTCCAGAACTGACTCAAGATATAAAACAGGATTATATTGAAGGAGTAGGAAAGTTAGAAGATAAATTGTTAATACTCTTAAATTTACAAAAAGTACTTACCAGACAGGAAGTAGCCAAACTAGAAGATATGGACCTATAGAAGAGAGGATGGTAAAATGGCTCAAGATATTATGGAACAGTTAGATGATATGAAGAAGGATGCTTTAAAGGAAATAGGCAATATCGGGGCCGGTAATGCTGCCACTGCCTTTGCCCAATTTTTAGAGACCAAGGTTGACATGACAGTGCCTTCAGTGGAGATTTTGCCCATTTCTGAGGTGCCAGAGATTACCGGTAATATTGAAGAACCAGTAGTTGGTGTTTTGCTCCAGGTAATGGGGGAAGCTCCGGCTTCAATCCTTTTTATACTGCTAGAGGATAGTGTGGAGAGACTGGTAGGAATGATGGCAGATAAAGAAGTGGATTTCTCCGATTTAGATGATATTGATCTATCGGCTCTCAAAGAAATAGGGAATATTATCTCCGGTTCTTATTTAAATGCTTTAAATAAGCTGACTAATTTTAATCTTATTCAATCCGTTCCAGAATGTGCTGTGGATATGGCGGGGGCAATACTCAGCACTTCTATGATTCCACTTAGCAAAACCAGCGACCATACACTGCTCATTAAAACCCAGTTCATAGAAGGTTCTCAGGCCATCGAAGGTTTTTTCTTCCTAATTCCCCATACCGGATCGCTGGAAAAAATACTGGAAGCCCTAGGTTTTGATCTGGAATGAGCAAGGAAGAAGTTATCAAAGTAAGGATGGCTGAATATGGAGTTGCCAAGGCCCCTGACCAACTCATAACTATCGGCCTGGGTTCCTGCGTGGGAATTACTCTTTATGATAAAAATAAAAAAGTCGGTGGGATGGTACATATAATGTTGCCGGAAAACAAAAAGGGTTTAAAACCACCTAAATACGCCGATACAGGTATTCCTCTTTTAATAGAAGAATTAGAAAAACTCGGTGCTCGTCGATCTCGATTAAAGGCAAAAATAGCTGGAGGGGCTAAGATGTTTTCTATCTCCAGTAGCAATAATTCTTCTTTAAATGTAGGGGAAAGAAATGTAATAAAAGTAAAAGAAGTTCTTCAGGAGGAGAATATTTCTCTGCTGGGTGAAGATACGGGGAAAGATTACGGTCGAACTATGAAATTTTTCACTGATTCCGGGCGAGTGAGAATAACTTCTCATAAGGCTGAGGATATTGATATATAAAGCTTATTAGAAATTATTTTAGTTTATTTTAACCAAAAATTTTTTTATAATTTTTTTATTGATATCAAAACCACTATGTGATATACTTGCTATTAGTGAAATTAGCAATATAATTACACACGCCTGTGGATCCCACTGCCGGTGCTATGTTTTTACATAGTAGCAGCCCCGTTAACCTCAACAGGGGAAACTGGGAAAAGAAACAGGCGGAGGAAAAACCTGAAAGGAGGTGGAAGTTTATGTCAGTAGTAAATATGAAACAGCTACTTGAGTCCGGTGTTCATTTTGGCCACCAGACCAGACGCTGGAATCCTAAGATGGAGAGCTATATCTTTACTGAAAGAAATGGTATTTATATTATAGATCTCCAGCAGACAGTAAAGCTTATGGATAAAGCTTATAACTTTGTCAAGGAAGAAGCCAGCAAAGGAAAAACAGTTCTTTTTGTTGGTACCAAGCGTCAGGCTCAGGAAACAATTAGAACTGAGGCTGAAAGGTGTGGAATGCCCTATGTAAATCAGCGTTGGTTAGGTGGTATGCTGACAAATTATCAAACCATCAGTAAGAGGATTGACCGTCTCAATGAAATTGAAGAGATGGAAGAAGAGGGCCTCTTCGAAGTACTGCCTAATAAAGAAGTGATTGAATTGGAGCGAGAACGGGAAAAGTTAGAGCGTAACTTAGGTGGTATTCGTTATATGGGCGGTCTCCCAGATATAGTTTATATAACTGATGCTAGAAAAGAGTCAATAGCAGTTAATGAAGCTCGCAAGCTTGATATACCTATTGTCTCTATAGTCGACAGCAATTGTGATCCTGACTTGATTGATTATGTTATTCCTGGCAATGATGATGCTATTAGAGCTGTAAAGCTTATCTCTAGCAAAATTGCAGATGCTGTGCTGGAGGGACGTCGTCAGGGTAACTTAATTGATGATAGTAAAGATACTGAACAATCTGGACCAGCTGAAGAGCCAGAGGAAGAGGCTGAAAATACAGCTACTTCAACTGAATCTGCAACTGAAGAGGCAGGTTCCTCCGAGGAACAATCGGAAGAATCCCGGAAGGCTGCCAATGAATAAAAAGTAAATGGAACTTATAAAGGCGCCGGGGATGATTTTTTTCAGCGGCGCCTTTTTTACGCCTATTATATTGTAGACTGTAAAGGAGGAGAGTAAGATGTCTTTTGGTATGAAAGAAATTAAAAAGTTAAGAGAAAGAACCGGTGCAGGAGTGTTAGATTGCAAAAAAGCTCTACAGGAAAATGATGGTGATGTTGATGCTGCTATAGATTATCTGCGAGAAAAGGGTATGGCTGCTGCTGCTAAAAGAGCTGGCAAAGTAGCTGCCGAGGGCTTAGTCCAGACCGATATCAATGAAGAAAAAAATGAAGGCCTTATTCTGGAAGTTAACTGCGAAACAGATTTTGTAGCCAAAAATGATAACTTCATTGAACTGGTAGATGATATCAACCAGCAATTAAAGGAAAGCGAAGCTGATACAGTAGAGGAAGCTCTTGCTGAAACCTATTATAAAAATGAAGATAAAACCTTAGAAACAGTGATTAAAGAAGCAGTGGCCAGTATTGGAGAAAATATTCGATTGCGCAGATTTGCTCGCTGTCAAACCGATGGATTTCTTCATTCCTACATCCATATGGGGGGCAAAATTGGCGTTTTAGTTGAGTTTTCTGGAGAAGAAAATTTAACTGCAGCTAATAATATTGCCATGCATATTGCAGCTTCATCTCCAGAATATCTTTCTCGGGAAGACGTAAGTGAAGAGGATATTGCTAGAGAAAAGAAGGTCTATCGAGAGCAGATGTTAAATGAAGGCAAGCCTGAGCATATTATCGATGATATTGTTGAAGGCAAGTTAGGGAAGTTTTATACTCAGATCTGTTTATTAGAACAGGAATACGTCCGCGATACTGATCTCACAGTTGGCGAGTATCTGGAAGAGGTTGAGCTGGAAGTTGAAAGCTTTGTTCGCTATGAAGTTGGAGAGGGTATTGAAACTGAAGAAGAAGATTTTGCGGAAGAAGTAAAGGCCCAAATGGAAAATAATTAACTTTAAAAAGAGAACACTACTGGTGTTCTCTTTTTTAAAGTATTTTAGTTGTTTTTCCTTATTAGTTTCTCTATTTAA
>PWEJ01000071.1 GCA_003553485.1 Halanaerobiaceae bacterium
AGCCCGTCATAAAAATAAGATTTGTGGCCATGGTGTAATCCCCTGGAATTCCAACTGTGATCTGTCTGAAGGCATCAGCCAGATAGGTTAGAGGAATTATTCTGACTACCGGCTGGATGAAGCCCGGGAGCATGTCTACCGGGAAGAAAATTCCGGCCAGAAACATCATCGGAATTTGAACTATCTGGGCCAATCCCGAGCCACCTTCAATGCTGCTGACAAATGTTGTCAGCATATAACCCAGGCTGACAAATAGCATCGATCCCAGTAGAACTAAAAAGTAGACTAGATAAAGCGGGCTGACTATATTGATGTCAAAAACAAAGATACCGATAGTTAGAATAATTGAAGCCTGGACAAAACCTACCAGTATTTTTAATAATATTTCACTGCTCAGCAGAGCTGCTTTAGACAGGGGTGTTACTCCCAGACCTCTGATCACCTTATTTACTCTCAGGCTTAAGAACTGCATCGCACCAAAAAGCCCTAGCTGCATTAAGGCCATTGCCAGTATTCCAGGAAAGACATAGTCAAAATCAGACAGGCTGTCCGCCTGAACCGGTGTAGTAATAACCTCTATCATCCTTTCCCGATTAAGCAGAGTGTCCTCGACTTCAATAAATACTGTTGTAAAGCTTGATATCAGCGCCTGATTGATCTCGCCCCGACTGGAATCATAATATATTTCGGCCTGGAGCTTATCTTCAGCTGGATTACCTCCAGTCCCGGAAATCATGCTGTCGGTAATGCTGTGATTGACTGCCGTCAGCTGCAGGATATCCGGCAATTCTATCACCAGGGACCGCTCTCCTCTTTCCAGGGCTAACAGCTCAACTTCTTTTTCGCCCAGAAAAACTGTAAATACCTCTTCTGCCCTTAAATTTTCAACAAGCTCCTGCTGGAATTCACTGTGGTCTGCCACTATTCCAATTTCAAAATTTATATCCGGCTGACTGTCTCCAGTAAAAACCAGACCAAAGAGCGAAATAAATACGACAGGAAAAGCAAGGATCCAGAAAAGTCCGCTTTTGTCCCTGATAAACTCCTTCAGGTTGGCTATAAACATTCTCTTAAATGCTTTCATGTTATCTTATCTCCCTTCCTGTCAATTTGAGAAACAGGTCATCTAAAGATGCTTTTCGTAATTTTAATCCGGCGATTTTTTTGCCGTCTTTCTCTGCGAATGCCATCAGGTCAGCAATTGTTTCTGGAGCATTAATGGTATAGAGTAGAACGATGTCTTCACTGCTTAGATTCACTCCGGTAACTCCTCTAAACTCCTTAAAACCATTAATCTGGCTGGCGGTAAAAGAAGGATTGCTAAATTCAATTGCATCTTCAGTAAAATGCTCAGCAATTAAACTGTCAGGTCTGCCTGAGGCAATTATTTTGCCCCGGTCGATAATAATAAGCTGATCGCAAAGAATCTCAGCTTCATCCATGTAATGAGTGGTGAGAAAAATTGTTTTGCCAAGTTCTTTCAGCTCAGTGATAACTCCCCACAATTTCCGTCTGGACTGGGGATCCAAACCAGTTGTTGGTTCATCAAGAAATATGATATCTCCATTTCCAACTATTGCCAGGGCAACTGCCAGCCGGTGACGCTGACCCCCGGAAAGATTTTCAGTCCTCTCTTTGAGCTTGTCTTCCAGGCCGACCATAGAGATCACTGTTTCTGGATCCAGCGGATCTTGATAAAAACTGGCAAACAGGGTAACCAGTTCTCTGATATTCAGTTTGCCAAATAATGCTGGAGACTGAAGCTGAACTCCAAGCCTGTCCTTTAAAGGCCGGCTATCTTTCTCAACTTCCTGACCGAGTATTTCAATCTCCCCCTGATCCATTGGCTGCAAACCGGTCAAAATTTCAATCGTGGTACTTTTACCTGCACCATTAGGTCCTAACATGCCAAAAATCGTTCCCGATTCCACTTGAAAACTGATACCATTAACTGCCTGGACTGATCCATAACTCTTTTTCAGGTTTTCAACTTTGATACAGGATTCGTTCACTTTTATATTCCCTCCAGATATTTCAGAATTAGTTACTATGGACATATCATACCAGGCAGAAATAAAAAAAGGATCACCCGGATTTGTGAAAAATGGGTCACCCAAAAGTACTATCTTCTATCATCAATCTTTCATCATAATTTTTACTTTCATTAGAATTTGTACTGTGATAAGAAATAGATTTGCCAGACAGTTAACATGACGGCATAATGTCTTAAACGGTGGAATTAAATAACATTAAAAAAAGCTTCTATGGTAGTACCATCTCCGGGTTTTGAGTCAATTTTTAAACTGCCATTATTCTGCTGAGCCCGGGTTTTCATATTGGTTATACCGCTGGTTTTGATGTTATCCTCAGTAAATCCTCTGCCGTCGTCAGTAATCCTTAATATTACCCTGGATTCTGTTTCAGAATCTTTCTCTGAGGGGCTTTCTTTCAAGAGAACCTTAACCTGATCAGCCTGACTGTGCTTTTGCACATTGGCCAGTGATTCCTGAACTATCCTGAATATCGCCAGTTCCAGTTCCGGTGAAAGATTATCAATCTTGGCAATATCCATTTTCAGCTCAATCTCCTGACGCCGGGCAAAAAGTTGACAGTGAGCCTGAACTGCCAGCTCCAAACCTTTATTTTCAATCACTGAAGGTTTCAGTTCCAGAATTAAATCTCGCAATTCTTTTAGAGTTTCCTCTGTAGTTTCCTCAAGATGGTCTATCACCGGCAGAATTTCGAGGTTATCCTGATCACTGCTGCCAATTTTCTTTTTCAAAGTATTCAAGCTGTAATTTATTCCGTTAAGCCCCTGAGCTATAGAATCATGCAGCTCCCTAGCCATCCTGTTTCTCTCCTCGGAAACAATTAGCTTTTTGCTGGCTGCCTCTAATAATTTCTCCTGCTGGTTCAGTTCTTCCAGATAGGTATTTCTTATTTCCAGTTCAAGCATCTCTTTTCTCATCTGCCAGATTTTGTTTTCTACAAAAACCATAACCCCGGCTACTATAAAGCCTGCCAGCCCTACTAAAATAAAAAGCCTCTCTGGCTGAAAACCAAAAATTCCATAATTTAAAGAAATAATTCCTGCAGCTGTTCCTACGATTATCATCGCAGTTGTCATTACGATAAGCTGACGGATGAGATTATTACTTATGCCGGCTTTGATAAGTCTTTCATCAACCAGGGAGCCAATCATTGTGACCAGGGCAGAGACCACCATGCTCACTGCTGTAAAAACAATAACATGAAAATACGTAAAAAGGCTTTCCGGATTTAAAAGCAGATAAAAGTAGGAAAATAAAAAAACAGCCAG
>PWEJ01000069.1 GCA_003553485.1 Halanaerobiaceae bacterium
CTCCGGCAATCCGCCAACCCGGCGCCTCTCTTAACTTCTTTTAAAATTAGACTAAAGGATATATATAGGAGGTAACTGATAGCAATGAAGAGCCTGCATATTCTCCTTACATTAAGCTGTCTCTATAAATGTGACCACTGTTTTCTTTTCTGCAGCCCTGAACATAGCGACGTCTTTTCCCTGGGGTTTTTGCAGGAGATAATCGCGGAAGCGGCCAGGATAAAGGGGCTGACCGGGGTCTGTTTTGAAGGGGGAGAGCCCTTTCTCCATTATCCTTTATTATTGGAGGGGATAAAAAAGGCCAGTTCCCTGGGGTTAACTTCGGGGCTCGTCTCCAATGGCTACTGGGCAGCAGCCGGTGAGGCCCGGCTTTGGCTTAAACCCCTCAAGCAGGCAGGCTTGCAGACTCTTAGCATCAGCAGAGGAGATTTTCACCAGGTCCAGAGCGATGAAAAAGACAATGACCATGAGGAAAATAAGGGGACAAAAAGTATTGCTAGAGCGGCCGAGGAATTGGGGCTTATTTTAAGCTGGCTGGAAACTAAAAAACCCACTCTAAATGCTGCCGGGGAGTTAGAGAGTGGGGGAATTATGTTCCGGGGCCGGGCGGCTGAAAAGCTGACGGAAAATTTACCTCGACAGGCCCCGGATATATTTTCGGAGTGCCCCTGGGAGGATTTAGAAAGTCCAGCCAGACTCCATATCGACCCTGAGGGCGGAGTTCATATCTGCCAGGGGGTTATCATCGGTAAGGCCAGGGAAAAATCTCTGGCCGCTATAATTGAAGATTACAAGCCTGCAGACCACCCCATCATCGCTCCCTTAATAAAGGGCGGCCCCCTACAGCTAGCCCGAGAGACAGACTTTAAGTTAGAGGACGGATATGTGGATGCCTGTCATCTTTGCTTTGCTATCCGCCAGGAATTGCTAAAGGCCGGGCATTATAAGGACTATCTGGGTCCCCTTAAAGTTTATGGTCTCTCCGAGGACCTCGATGGCAACCTCCTGGACTGATTGAATGCCTTATTAAAGGTTTTACCAATTCCGGGCAGCAAACCCCATAGCTTATAGTTCTACCCCCTCAATACTACCTGGGCTTTTATTTTTCCTTTTTGATGGATTCTTTGCTTATAAATTATCTGGCAAAAAACTGTTAGACCATCTCTTCCGCAAATTTTTTAATATTCTCCTCCTTGATTTTTGACTCGTTCTTTTTCACTCCTGTTATCTTTTTAATCATGGTCCGGGAGACAAAATTTAATTTTTCTAGTTTTAATTCGTGACCAAAATAACCTTTAGCTGCTGCTTTTTTAAGAAGTTCGGCTGGAAAAGCTGCAGCCAGCTGCTCTAAAGCTTTTGCCTCTTCTCCGCAGCAAATAAATAAGCCTAACTTTTTAACCTTAAGCAGTTTTTCTAAATTTGTTTCGCAAAACTTACTGATTGATTTTTGAATTTTCCCGATATAAATTGAACCTCCGATAATTACCCGCTCATAATCTTCAACACTAACATCCGCTGAACCTTTATCCTGCAAATTAATAATTTTAACTTCTCCTTCAAGCTGACCGGCTAATTTTTCAGCAGCATTCCGGGTGGCTCCATGCTTAGAAGCATAAAGTAGCAGAGTTTTCATCCTGCATTATCCTTTCTTTTGTTGTTTTTTTATGCTTATATCTTTAATAAATCCTTATCCCCAAGGCTATCTCTCTAAAGAGGATCAAATTTACAAGATGACTAAAAAGCATTCTCCAAAGCTTTGAGATAAGCTTTACTGCTTACGGTAGCTCCTGCTATAATATCAACCTCCAGGCTCTGCTTTTCCAAAACCTGATTAAATATATTATCAGCCAAATCTCCATCAACTATCATCATATCATTAAGCACCCTTATTTCTATAATTTTTCCCTTTTCCACCACTATCTCCAGCTCATTGGCCCAGCGTCGGGAATCAAAGCTGCCAAAATAACTGCCATCCTGCTGTTCCTCGGGATATATCTCCCCAATCTCCAGCGCTGCCCCTTCACTTAAGCCTCGAGTAAAATAAAACAGGGCCGTCCCCACTCCTATAATGATCAGTCCCAGGGTTATTAAAAATATTTTTATTATTATACGCCTGTTCTGGCTCATTTATACTTCCGCCTCTCAAAAAATTTTATCAGCTCTTTTAAATTTGACTATGATTGCCCGACAGGTATACTAATATTTTACAATATATATAATTTATTCACTAATTATATATCTCTTTTTAGCCTTTGTCAATATCTCCAGGATTAAATTTTTACTTTGCTCTCCTTCGCTTTAGCTTCATGAAATTCAAGGAAAGCAATAAAACTTCCTTGATATTTTTCTTGAATAATCATATTATAGAATTAGATTACTATTTACTATGTAAAGGTGGTTCAGAAAACAATGGCTAAGTTTGCAGATTTTCAGAAGTTAGATATCAGGGTGGGAGAGATTGTTGCGGCCTCAGATTTTACTGAAGCCCATGACCCTGCCTATAAGTTGAAGATAGATTTTGGGCCTGAGATTGGCCTGAAAAAGTCCAGCGCTAAGCTCACCGACCATTACAAGCCAGAGGAGCTTATCGGCAAGCAGATTCTAGCAGTCGTTAATTTTCCCCCTAAACAGATAGCTAATTTTATATCCGAGGTCCTAGTCTTAGGCACTTACTCTAAAGATGGCGTTATTTTGATAACCCCTGAGCGAGAAGCTGACAAGGGCGATAAATTGGGTTAATCTATCACTGTTTTGCTCTGGCCCGGCTCACTGAAATTTTAAACTGACAGAAAGGAATGGAGTTTAATGACCGTTAAATTTAGCAAATAATATAGTGCTTTTATTAAGGAGACAAAATATATGAAATTATTAGAGATAACCAGCAAGAGAGCCCTAGCCCGGATTCCTAATGACCTCAGTACTGTTTTTAAAGAAGAAGGGCTTTTACCTCAAGAGCAGGCTCATAAAATAGATGATTTCTTTCATGATGTGATAGCTGAGCTGCTGGCTGATTTTAGCTTTCATGCTAAGGCAAAGTTATTAAAACATTTTTATCAGGGAGATAATCACTCTGTCCAGATTGAGGGGCAGGGAGAGACTAAGTATCTTGTCGATGATATACTGGGGGCCAATATATTAAATCATATCCAGGAGCAAGAAAAATATGAAAAAATGCAGGCCGCTCTTTTAGAATAAAGAACGAGCAATAATCATAATCAACGGCAAGTCAATTCCAGGCCGTTAGGTTAAGGAGATATTCTGCCCCAGGGACAGAATATCTCCTTTAGTTTTTTAAGGGTCGCA
>PWEJ01000165.1 GCA_003553485.1 Halanaerobiaceae bacterium
AACTTGGCCAAATCGCCGTCGGATGGGTCTTGACCCCGTTGATTTCTTTGGTGATTGCCATCGTGGCCTTGAATGTTTTGCAAAATGTATTCCTGCAGCCCGTCGTCGGGTAAATCTTGTAGGGTTTTCAGGGATATCATAAACGCTTGAAAAACAATCATCTAGCAATCAAACCATCAAAACCATAAAGTTCTGCATGAAATACGCGTTGACCGCGACAAATAAACAAAGAACAACTTCTATACGGGAGTTGTTCTTTTCTAATTTGACACTTTACTGAAAATTTTCGTTTGCGGAAGGCCGGATACATTGGACGTATCCATTCAGAATATGCTATATTAAAATGTCACACCGAAAACAAGTTCGAAAGGAAGATTTCATATGAAAGCATTGACGCTCAAAGAAGCATTAAAGAAAAACTGCAAGCACAGGGATATGGAACTCGCGAAGAAACCGATGGAAAACCACAGTTATACTCCGGATGGGCCCCATGGCATGCCGCTTTCTTTTTGGGCGGAGTGGGAATTGGCCGACAGGCCCAGACGCATTGCGCTCCTTGTCGACGATTGTCAGGAAGAGTACCGCCCGTATGCCGAAGGCATATTGCCCAACCTTCAAAAGCTCGTTGAAACGTTTAGGGACAAAAAGACGACGCATGACGGCGTCGGCCTCGTTTGGAGTTCGTGGAGCCGCCTCTTCGACGACGGCATCTCAAACGCGATGGACCGTTGGTACGGTCCGCGCGGTCTGCGTCCTGAAAACCCCGAAAACGCCTGCTATGTGTTTCAGGGAAGCGAAGGGTTAAAACCCCTAAAAGAGATTGCACCGAATAAAGAGGAAATTGAAGATGGATGGTTTTATCACAGCTTGCATCTGGACATGTTTTGGACATTCAACGAAGATGGCACATCCTATTTGGATGAGAAACTGAAGGCTTTGGGCATCGACACCATCGTCATAACGGGGCTATGGACCGACGAATGCATTTTAGCGACGGCGTTCGCAGGGTATTCCCGAGGATACGACGTTGTGGTTGTCGAAGACGCGGTCGCCACCGCGACGGCCAATCATGAGCCCGCGTTGTCCGTCGCAAAACATACGGTCGCAAAAGTGCTCACGACTGACGAAGTTGTCGATTATATGGAAAACGATTATGTCACCGGAGAACGCGGGGCTGTAAAAGGCACCAAGCATCCCGATGGCCGAAAAACACCGTAGTCTGTGTGGATTGATTCCACCATTCTGTTTTCAAAAAACCTTTTATTCCGAAAGTCTAAATGCCTTCCGCCACTATTTAGGACTTCCGTATTCATGTCTATTGAAACCGTCAAGACAAACGTAAAAAGTGTGGATACGTTAAAATGAAGGTATATGCCTTTAACTCAAATCATGATGATTAGAGAAAGTCGAAAGGATTAAAAGACGTCGAAATTTTTATGACAATTTTTACAAACGTTTTGTCAATGGCGCAAAAATGCTCAACATTTGCTTTGTACACTCTTTACTCTCTTATCGCTATATGATTGTGTTTTCTTTGTCTCCATTGACTCTGGTGAGTTGGAGGAACTAGTATGAAAATCGCCTTGGCTTCCGCACCATCTATTAACAACGATGTTGAGAAGAATGTAGAAACGGTACAAAAGACTGCCGAGAAATATGGAAGCCGCGCGGACTTGATTTGCTTCGGCGAAGCGTTTTTGCATGGATTTGATGCGTTATCTTGGGACTATGACACTGACAAAAACATTGCCATGGCGAAAGATTCTGAGAGTATAGACAAAATCAAAAAGATGGCGCAAACGCATCAAGTTGGCATTGGGTTTGGGTTCTTTGAAATCGACCGAATCGAAAACAGTCTTTATTGCGCGTACATGGTTGTCGATTCATCCGGGGAAACCATGGTTCATTACCGGAGGCTTACGAAAGGTTGGAAAGACGTCCGAAAAGCGGACCATCACTATCAGAAAGGGCGCTGCTTCAAGACCTTCACGTTTCAAGAGAAAAGAATTGCGTTGGCGCTTTGCGGCGACCTTTGGTATGAAGAAAACATTAGACAAATAAACGACTTAAAGAAAGACTTGGTTTTGTGGCCGTTGCACATGGATTACTCCGTTGAGGAATGGATAAACGAAAGAAGCGACTATGTCCAACAAGCGTCCAAAGTGAACTCCCCGGTGCTCATGGTGAACAATGTATCGAAAACAAGCCATGGTGGTGCCTATCACTTCGTCGACAATAGAGTAATCGATAGTTTAGAACTTGGTACTAGTGGAGTTTTAGTTGTTGATATATAGTTGTGCTTTAAAAATATACATTTTCTATACACACACATTCACTCCGACAACAAACATCCCCACCGCTTAACGGAAATTCAGAGGGATTAAAATAGCTGCCATGGATTTCCGGTTTTCACCCAAATGCAGCTCATGATTGTTTCTTTCCTGGAGGAAGATTCCCTAAAGCAGTGGTCTGGAAATTTTGTTTCGCAGTGTCCGTTTTAAGAGAATCGTATCAAAACCCCCTGCCCTTTTTTCCAACTTGGAGAAATCAATACGATGGACCATGGAAAAACAAACCTGAATTTGCCCTTCAAGCATCGTTTGCAATAATTAAATTATTGGAACAATCATTCCACAGGCTGTACGGTCTTCTAACATGAATTGAAAACTTGCAAACCTTCTTTCATAAGCTTGTCAAGAAAACATGGCAAACCGCCGTAGATTTGTGCTATTGTATAGATAGGGTCTGTTGATAAACGAAAAAACATAATAACCAAGCCATAAATCGGCATTTCATGGTATAATATGTGCAAGGGTTTGACGTGTTTTCAGCGTCAAACCGTGCACCTGAAATTATTGTACCCTGGAGGTTCCCATGCAGACCATGACTGAAAACAGACTCGACCTTGATATGTTTCCATCCGAACTCATCATCCCTTCCAGCAAATGGTATACGTTGCGTGAGCTCATGCCCTAGCGTGAGATTAAAGAGATCCTGAGCCCGCTTTTCGAAGACTCCGGGTGAAACGCGGTTCCAGTGAGACACATCATCGGCGCCCTGATCATTCAGACGGAGAAGAACCTTTCCGACCGGGAAACCATCGAAGAGATCATGGAGACCCCGATGATGCAGTACTTCCTCGGGCTGGACGACTATATCATGGAACCCCTCTTTGACTTCACGGTTCTCTGCAAATACCGGAAACTCATCGGGGCTGACGTAGCCAAGGACATGATCGACACGCTTCTCAAGCACCACAAAGTCACCAAGCAGGATACCGGGGA
>PWEJ01000113.1 GCA_003553485.1 Halanaerobiaceae bacterium
CTGGAGATAATGTAGAGATGAGTGCAGAGCTTATTACACCGATAGCGATGGAAGAAGGACTGCGTTTTGCTATTAGAGAGGGCGGCAACACCGTTGGTGCTGGCGTCATCACCGATATAGAGGAGTAAGATCAGCTTTGTAGTTTTATATATTAAACCTAGAACAGCATAACTTTGCTGATTTATCTAAAATGTGCAGGGGTTGACCCTGCACATCCTTTCTTTTTTTGGCTTTTAATTTTGACTTTTTTATAAGAATATGATACATTAATTAAGGTTATTATTCTGCCATATTCCATGTCAGAATTAATTATGAGGAGGTGGCGGCGGAATGAGAGAGATAATTACTCTGGAATGTACTGAGTGCAAGAACCGCAACTATTCTACTACTAAAAATAAAAAAAATACCAGGGACAGACTGGAACTGAAGAAATACTGTCCCCATGACAAAAAGCATACTCTGCATAAAGAAACAAAATAGCTTTAGGTGAGAGAGGGGTGACAGTTTAATGGCTAAGAAAAATGGTGGAATTATTTCTAAGATCACTCGTTTTTTCAAACAGGTTAAAAATGAAATGAAAAAGACCAACTGGCCCAATCGGGAAGAGCTTAAAAGCAATACCGTAGTGGTGCTGGTGACCTGTATAGCTTTAATTGCCTTTTTGGGAATTATTGATATGGCTTTAAATGGTATTTTGACACCACTGTTGACTTAACTTTTTCTAATAGCTTGGCTTAAAGTGGGGTTGCCAGGATTTAAAGGTTAAGATTAGTCTAACTCCAGGGCCTAATAGCAGAAAGGAGGCCCTTTGTATGTCAGAAAGGGATTATCAAGAAGAAGAGAAAGCTAACTGGTATGTTATCCATACCTATTCCGGTCATGAGCAGAAGGTAAAGGCAAATTTAGAGAAGCGGATTGCTAGCACTGGGATGGAAGATAAAATATATGAAATACTGGTACCGATGGAAGAAAAATTAGAGCGAAAAAAAGGCAAAGATGAAGTTGTTGAAAAGAAAATATTTCCAGGTTATGTCTTAATAAAGATGGAGATGGGGGATGACTCCTGGTATGTTGTTCGCAATACTCCGGGGGTAACTGGTTTTGTCAGTAGTGGTACCAAGCCTCTTCCGTTACGAAAAGAAGAGATTGAACACATTCTCCAGGGGATGGGCCTTAAAGATAAAGAGCTCAAAATAGATTTAGAACCTGGTGACCATGTGGTTATAACCGATGGTCCTTTTAAGGATAACTCAGGCACTGTCGATGAAGTTTACGCTGATCAGCGCAAAGCTAAGGTTTTAGTGGATGTCTTCGGTCGAGAGACCCCCATGGAATTGGAGTTATCGCAATTTGAGAAAGCTTAAAAAATATAAAAAAACAGTTTGTTTGAGATTTATAGTTAATTACTGCCTGGAAAGGAGGTAGTGAGTATGGCCAAGAAAGTTATTGCTGAAATTAAGATGCAGATTCCTGGCGGTCAGGCTAATCCGGCACCCCCGGTGGGCCCGGCTTTAGGTCAACATGGAGTTAATATTATGCAATTTTGCAAAGCCTTCAATTCTAAGACCCAGGATAATGCCGGCACCTTAATTCCAGTGGAGATTACAGTTTATGCTGACCGTTCCTTTGACTTTATTACTAAAACACCACCGGCATCAGTATTGATTAAACAGGCAGCCGGTATAGAGACTGCATCAGGAGAACCAGATGTTAATAAGGTTGCTACAATCTCTGAAGATGATGTTAGAGAAATTGCTGAGATTAAGAGAGAAGATCTTAATGCAGCAGATATGGAAGCTGCGATGAGTATGATTAAAGGTACTGCCCGCAGCATGGGGGTAGTAGTGGAGTAAAACCTAAAAAAGTGGGAGGGCTTTTAGAAAGCCTGCATACCACCTAGGAGGAATAAAAAATGACCAGAAGTAGAAGATACCAGGAAACTGTAGAAAAATTTGATAAGAGTAAGCAGTATCAACCACAGGAAGCTATTGAACTGGCTAAAGAGTTAGCCAGTGCCAACTTTGATGAGACTATTGAAGTGGCAGCTAATTTAGGCGTTAATCCTAAACATGCTGACCAGAATGTTCGCGGAACAGTAGTATTGCCCAATGGCACCGGCAAAGAGATTAAGGTTATTGTCTTTGCCAAAGGTGAAAAAGCAGTAGAAGCTGAAGAAGCTGGGGCAGATGAAGTCGGCCAGGAGGATTTAGCGGAAAAAATTGAAGATGGCTGGCTGGATTTCGATATTGCTATTGCTACCCCGGACATGATGAGTGTAGTCGGTAAATTAGGTAGAATTTTAGGTCCCAAAGGTCTGATGCCCAACCCTAAAGCCGGTACTGTTACCTTTGAGCTGGAAAAGGCAATCAAGGAATTTAAGGCCGGTAAATTAGAGTACAGGGTTGATAAAAATGGCGTTATTCATTTGCCCTTTGGTAAAGCCTCTTTTAACGAAGAGGAATTGATGGAGAATTTCCAGGTTTTAATGGATACCCTGGTGCGAGAAAGACCAGCGGCTGCTAAAGGCAGATATCTGCGTTCAGTAACAGTCTCCTCCACTATGGGTCCTGGCATCAGGATAGAGCCTCAAAGTGTTATGTCCATGTTAGGCCGATAAATCATTTTTTTGCTGAAATTCAATATTACTAGTGTAATAACTGTTCTTTAACAAATAAATACCTAAACCTAAGACAGTAGGAGCCGTTGTAGGCTTAAACACCTACCGAGGTTTTCAGACTAAGCAGGGAATAATATGGCAGGTTAATTTATTTTGATATGCTGGGCCATTATGTTCCTAACCTGTGACTGTAATAAAGTTTGTCAGATCTCTAGTCTGGAAAACCCGGCCTCCTGGTGAAGGAGGTTTTTTTAATTCCTGTAATTTAGATTTAGTAGGTAACTGAAGATATTGTAATAAAGGGGGTGACAGAATGGTAAAACCCGAAAAGAAAGCTGCAGTGGCAGAACTTAAAGAAAAATTTAATCAGGCTCAGGCAATGATTATAACTGATTATAAAGGCTTGAATGTGGAGGATATGACTGAGTTGCGGCGGCAGCTGCGCGAAGAAGGGGTTGACTTTAAGGTGGTGAAAAATACCCTGGCCACCATAGCAGCTGAAGAGGCTGGAGTAGAACAAATAGAAGAATACTTTGTGGGACCTACGGCTATAGCCTTTGGTATCGAAGACGTGGTTTCACCGGCTAAAGTCTTGGTTGATTACTCCAAGGAGAATGATAATCTAGAGATTAAGGCAGGTACCCTAAAGGGTAAATTAATCAGCCAGGATAAATTGAAAGCTCTAGCTGATATCCCCTCTAGAGAGGTGCTGCTGGGTCAGGTGCTGGCCGGTATGCAAGCTCCTATTACTGGTTTAGTGAGAGTATTAAATGGCAATATAAGTGGACTGGTAAGAGTCTTAAATAGTATAAAAGAGCAAAAAGAAAACTAATAAGGAGGAAGTTATAATGAATAAAGAGGAAATTATTGAAGCAATTGAAAATATGAGTGTGTTAGAACTGGCAGAATTGGTGGAAGAGTTGGAAGAGAAGTTTGGTGTTAGTGCATCAGCACCAGTAGCTATGGCTGCAGCTGGTGGCGGAGATGGAGATGGTGAAGAAGAAGAACAGACAGAATTTGATGTCTTCTTAGCTGAGATTGGCGATAAGAAAATAAATGTTATTAAAGCAGTTAGAGAGCTCACCGGTCTCGGCCTTAAAGATGCTAAAGCTGTTGTTGATGAAGCACCTGGTAATGTCAAAGAAGCTGTAAGCAAGGAAGAAGCAGAAGAAATGAAAGAGACCTTAGAAGATGCTGGTGCAACTGTGGAATTAAAATAACCAGCCAGATAAAGATATCCCAGGTTAAAAAAAGTGATTTTACTGTTCCGAGCAGGTTTTTAAAGGCTCGGGGCAGTAAAATCCTTTTTTATGGGGATTTTTTGAGAAAATCACTTGACAAGATTATGTTGATGTGATAGCATTATTTATTGTCGATAACTATAAAAGCGGACAGGATTATTAAATATGGAGAGCAAATTTTAATGTAATAAAAAGGGATGATTTATTTGAAGCCTGTTTATTACATTTTTTCTATTTTAGGAATTTACTATGAGATTTTGGATTTCAACTACAGAGAGTAGCGAGTAGAGGGGGAAGAGAAGGGAAAAATTTTCTTTTATTTATTTTTCAGTAAAATTTTCACTATAAGTTTTCGGGGGTGCAAAAATGCCAAGTGTGAAAGAGAGATATACTTTTTCAAAAATAGGTAATTCCAAAGAATTACCTGGGTTAATCGATACCCAACTTAATTCCTATCAATGGTTTTTAGAAGTGGGATTAAAGGAAGTCTTTGATGAGGTAACCCCAATTGAAGATTTCTCAGAAAATTTAGTACTGGAGTTTGTTGATTATCACTTAGAAGAAGGGAAATATACTGTAGAAGAATGCCGCGATAGAGATGGCACCTATTCTGCCCCTTTACAGGTCAAGGTCCGGCTGATCAATAAAGAAACCGGGGAAGTTAAAGAACAGGATGTCTTCATGGGAGATTTTCCCCTGATGACAGACAAAGGCACTTTTATTATCAATGGGGCCGAAAGAGTAGTTGTAAACCAGCTTATCAGATCCTCAGGGGTTTATTTTGATGACGAAAGAGTTAAAGATGGCCGCCGGTTAATCAACGGCAATATAATTCCCAACCGAGGAGCCTGGATAGAGTTTGAGTATGATAAAAAGAGGATAATTTCCGTTCGCGTTGACCGAGCTCGGAAGATGCCTTCTTCGATTTTATTTAGATCCTTGGGCTACTCCAGTGATGCTGAGATTATTGAGCTTCTAGGAGATCATGAAGTAATCCATGACACCCTGGAAAAAGATAATACAGAGAATAAGGAAGAGGCTTTGATTGAATTATATAAAAAGCTGCGTCCGGGAGAACCCCCGACCATAGAAAGCGCCAATAATTTAATCAATTCTATGTTTTTTGACCCTAAAAGATATGATTTAGCAGAAGTTGGCCGCTATAAAATCAATAAAAAACTGGGACTGGATATTGATCCCAGTAAAAGGACCCTGGATAAAAAGGATATCATAGCCACAGTAAAATATATCGTTAAATTGATCGATAATGAACCTGATGCCCAAATCGATGATATTGATCATTTAGGTAATCGTCGTTTAAAAACGGTGGGAGAGCTCTTGCAAAATCAATTTCGCATTGGGCTTTCTCGCATGGAGAGGGTAGTAAGGGAGAGAATGACAATTCAGGATATCGATGTGGTTACCCCCCAGGCCCTGATCAATACCCGGCCGGTGGTGGCTGCTATCCAGGAGTTTTTCGGCAGCAGTCAGCTCTCACAATTTATGGATCAGACCAATCCCCTCTCTGAATTGACCCATAAGAGAAGATTAAGTGCCCTGGGACCAGGAGGTTTGAGTCGAGAGAGGGCCGGTTTTGATGTCAGAGATGTTCACCATTCTCATTATGGCCGGATTTGTCCTATTGAAACTCCTGAGGGACCTAATATTGGACTTATCGGTTCCCTGGGAACCTATGCCCGAACTAATGAGTTTGGTTTTTTAGAAACCCCCTATCGCAAAGTTGAAGATGGGCGGGTTACCGATGAAATGAGATATCTAACCGCTGATGAAGAGGATAGAGCGACTATTGCCCAGGCTAATGCCAGCCTGGATGAAGAAGGTAAATTTCAAAGCGAGTATGTGGTAGCCAGAGAAAAGGGAGATATTTTAGAAGTGACGCCAGATGAAGTTGATTATATGGATGTTTCTCCTAAACAGTTGGTAGGTGTTTCGGCTTCCCTGATCCCCTTCTTAGAAAATGATGATGCTAACCGAGCTCTAATGGGAGCTAATATGCAGCGGCAGGCGGTTCCTTTGATGAAGACAGACTCGCCTATAGTAGCTACTGGTGTCGAGCACAAAGCTGCTAAGGATTGTGGCGCAGTATTGTTGGCTAAGGCTAGCGGTAAGGTAGCCAGAGTGACAGGTGAGAAGATAATTATCCAGACCGATGAAGGAGATATTCACACCTATAAATTGATGAAATTTAAGCGCTCTAACCAGGGTAGCTGTATGAATCATAAACCCATAGTTGAACGGGGAGAGCGAGTGGAAAAAGGTCAGATTATAGCTGATGGACCGGCTACAGATCAAGGCGAGTTAGCTTTAGGTCGAAATTCTTTAATTGCCTTCATGCCCTGGGAAGGCTATAATTATGAGGACGCAATTTTGATCAGTGAAAAACTGGTCAAGGAAGATGCTTTCACTTCAATTCATATAGAAGAACATGAGGCTGAAGCTAGAGATACCAAATTAGGACCAGAAGAGATCACCAGAGATATCCCCAATGTGAGCGAGACGGCCCTTAAAGATCTCGATGAAAGAGGTATTATTAGAGTCGGTGCTGAGGTCGAAGAGGGAGATATTCTGGTAGGAAAGGTGACCCCCAAAGGGGAAACAGAACTATCGGCTGAGGAGAGACTACTAAGGGCTATTTTTGGTGAAAAAGCCCGGGAGGTAAGAGATACCTCTCTCAAAGTCCCCCATGGTGAAAAGGGAATTGTCGTCGATGTCAAGGAATTTTCCCGGGAGCAGGAGGACGATTTAAAACCAGGAGTTAATAAACTGGTGCGAGTTTATATTGCCACCAAGAGAAAGATTGATGTTGGCGATAAGATGGCCGGTCGTCACGGTAATAAGGGAGTTATCTCCCGCATCTTACCAGAAGAGGATATGCCCTTCCTTCCCAATGGAGAGCCAGTGGAGATTGTTTTAAATCCTCTAGGTGTCCCTTCAAGGATGAATATTGGCCAGGTGCTGGAGACACATCTCGGTATGGCGGCTAAAGAACTTGGACTCCATATTGAAACTCCAGTCTTTGATGGCGCTACCGAGGATGAGGTTGAAGATAAATTAGAAGAAGCTGGTTTTGCTCGCGATGGCAAGACTGTTCTCTATGATGGTAGGACTGGCAAACCCTTTGATAACAGGGTTACCGTAGGTTATATGTACGTGTTAAAACTGCATCATCTAGTCGATGATAAAATTCATGCCCGTTCCACTGGACCTTATTCGCTGGTTACCCAGCAGCCTTTAGGTGGTAAAGCTCAATTTGGTGGCCAGCGCTTTGGAGAAATGGAGGTCTGGGCTTTAGAAGCTTATGGAGCAGCCTATACTTTACAGGAGATGCTGACAGTGAAGTCCGATGATGTCGTTGGACGGGTCAAGACCTATGAATCAATTGTTAAAGGAGATAATATACCTGAACCTGGTATTCCGGAATCCTTTAAGGTTTTAATTAAGGAGATGCAGAGTTTAGGACTCGATGCCAGGATTTTCACGGAAAATGAAGAAGAGCTGCAGATAGCCGAGGAAGATTCTCTTGGTGAGTCCAGCAAGCATTTAGGACTGGATACAGGATTGGAAAATAGAGAGAGCTCAGCTGCTAGCAGCTAATTAGCTAGCTTCACTATAAAAATATCGGAAAAAATACCTGTTTAGAAAGGGGAGAGACCCTTGTTGAATGTAAATAATTTCGATTCAATGAGAATCGGGATTGCTGCTCCCGAAAAGATTAGAGACTGGTCACGAGGAGAAGTTACTAAGCCAGAAACGATAAACTATCGGACTTTAAAACCAGAGAAGGATGGTCTTTTCTGCGAGAAAATATTTGGCCCCACTAAGGATTTTGAATGCCACTGCGGTAAATATAAAAGAGCTCGCTATAAGGGCGTTGTCTGCGACCGCTGTGGAGTAGAGGTCACCAGATCGAAGGTGAGGCGGGAAAGGATGGGGCATATTGATTTAGCTGCCCCCTGTACTCATATCTGGTTCTTTAAAGGTATTCCCAGTCGTTTGGGCTTGATTTTAGATATGTCACCGCGTTCCCTGGAAAAAGTAATTTATTTTGTTTCTTATATTGTCACTGATCCCGGTGATACTCCATTATCCTATAAACAACTCCTGCCCGAAGGAGAATACCGGGAAGCCCGTAATAAGTATGGCAATGACTTTACTGCCGGTATGGGGGCTGAATCAGTCAAAAAATTATTAGGCGATATAGATGTAGCGGCAGAAGTTGAGGAATTAAAGGAAGAAGTGCGGGAGAATACCGGTCAGCGGCGCAAAAGGGCCACCAGAAGGCTTGAGGTAATGGATGGTCTCTTAAATTCTGGTATGGATCCAGAATGGCTGGTATTGCAGTGTATCCCCGTTATACCTCCTGATTTACGCCCCATGGTTCAGCTGGATGGCGGTCGCTTTGCCACCTCAGATTTAAATGACCTTTACCGTCGGGTAATAAACCGCAACAATCGTCTGAAAAGATTACTGGAGCTTGGTGCGCCGGAGATTATAATTCGCAATGAGAAAAGAATGCTGCAGGAAGCGGTAGATGCCCTTATTGATAATGGAAGGCGAGGCAGACCAGTTACTGGAGCCGGTAATCGACCTTTAAAGTCTTTAAGCGATATGCTTAAGGGTAAACAGGGAAGGTTCCGGCAAAACCTTCTAGGTAAAAGGGTTGATTATTCCGGTCGTTCTGTTATTGTGGTGGGGCCAGAACTGGAGATGCATCAATGTGGCCTGCCAAAAAAAATGGCCTTAGAGCTTTTTAAACCCTTTGTAATGAAGGAGCTGGTGGAAGAGGGTATTGCTCATAATATTAAGAATGCCAAAAAGATGGTGGAAGAAGTCGATGCTGATGTCTGGGGAGTATTGGAAGCAGTTATTGAAGACCACCCTGTACTTCTGAATAGAGCTCCTACCCTACACCGTTTGGGGATCCAGGCCTTTGAGCCAGTCTTGGTAGAGGGTAAAGCTATTAAACTTCACCCCTTAGTCTGCCCAGCCTATAACGCTGATTTTGATGGTGACCAGATGGCTGTCCATGTTCCTTTATCGGCTGAAGCTCAGGCTGAGTCCCGTCTTTTGATGCTATCCACCACCAATTTATTGACTCCTTCAGACGGGACCCCTATAACCATTACTACCCAGGATATGGTGTTAGGTATTTACTATCTAACCAGGATGAAGGAAGATGAGAAGGGAGAAGGCAAGCATTTTGCCTCCTTTACCGAAGCTGTTAAGGCCTATGATACTGATAAAATTAGCCTTCGGGCTAAAATTAAAGTGCGTCATCGGGGAGAGATTAAAGAGACAACAGCTGGTAGAATTATCTTAAATCAAAACTTACCTGATGATTTTGGCTTTGTCAATAGATTAGTCGACAAAAGTGGACTGGAAGATTTAATCACCGAGCTTTTTGATAACTATGATAGCGATTTGACTTCCAATGTTTTGGATAAGATAAAAGCTTTAGGTTTTGATTATTCAACGCGTTCAGGAATTTCAATTGCTATTTCTGATGCCGCAGTACCACCGGCTAAAAAGGATATCATAGCAGAAGCAGAGGATTATGTCTATCAGATTGAAAATCATTACCGCCGGGGGGCTATTACCGAAGACGAGAGATATCAGAAAGTGGTAGATATCTGGAATAATGCCAAAGATGAAGTAACTGAGGCCTTGTTAGATCACTTAAGTGAAGATAACAATATTAATGTTATGGCTACTTCAGGGGCTAGAGGTAACACTTCGCAGATTGTTCAGCTGGCTGGTATGAGAGGATTAATGGCTGATCCTTCTGGAAGGATAATTGACCTGCCAATCCGGTCTAGCTTCCGTGAGGGTCTGGATGTACTGGAATATTTCCTCTCTTCTCACGGAGCCCGTAAAGGTCTGGCTGACACTGCCTTAAGAACGGCAGACTCCGGTTATCTTACTAGAAGGCTGGTAGATGTTTCTCAGGATGTGATTGTCCGGGAAAATGATTGCGGCACCAAAGAAGGCATAGATGTAACCTCTTTAGGTGGCGAAGAAGAAACGGCCATAGAAACTCTGGAAGAGCGCTGTGTCGGCCGCTTAGCTGCTCAGGAGGTAGTGGACCCAGAAACTGAAGAAGTGATTATTGCTCGCAATGAGCTTATAACCAAAAAGAAGATGAAAAAGGTTAAAGAATCAAATATCAAAGAGTTGATAATCCGCTCAATTTTAACCTGTGAGACCAAACATGGTGTCTGTCGTAAATGCTATGGTAATAATTTAGCTGATGGTCGGATGGTAGAAGTCGGCGAAGCCATTGGTATTATAGCTGCCCAGTCCATAGGTGAACCTGGAACTCAGCTTACCATGCGGACTTTCCACACCGGTGGTGTTGCTGGTGATGATATTACCCAGGGTTTACCCCGGGTGGAAGAGCTTTTTGAAGGTCGTTCTCCTAAAGGGCAGGCCATTATGACTGAAAAGAATGGAACGGTTAAACTGGTTAAAAAGCGCAACTCTCGTCGAGCGGTAATAAAAGATGATGAGGGCAAGAAGAAGACTTATCAGATACCCTATGGCTCAAAACTCTTGGTAGAAGATGGCGATGAAGTTGAGGCCGGTGATAAGTTGACGGAAGGTCCCATGGATCCCAATGTGATTCTTAAAGTTAAGGGTGAAAGAAGGGCGCAAAAGTATCTTCTGGAAGAGGTACAGAATGTTTACCGCTCACAGGGAGTAGAGATTAATGATAAGCATATTGAGGTTATCATCAGGCAGATGTTGAAAAAAGTGAAGGTGACTAAAGCTGGAGATACTGATCTGCTGCCTGGAAGCCTGGTTAATAAATTTGAGTTCAAAGAGGCCAATGAAGAGATGCTCAATAAAGGATTAGAGCCGGCTGAAGCTGAACCAGTTCTGCTGGGTATTACCAAAGCTTCTCTGGCAACAGATAGCTTCCTCTCAGCAGCCTCTTTCCAGGAAACTACTCGAGTATTAACAGAGGCCTCTTTAGAAGGAAAAGTGGATCCTTTGATGGGACTTAAAGAGAATGTTATCATAGGACAACTGATTCCTGCCGGCACCGGGATGAAGTACTATCGAGATATTGATATTTTTGATTTAAATGGCGAGCCTTTAACGGGATTAGTTGAAGAACCAGAAGAAGAGGAAGAAAAAACAGTGGAAACAGCTAAGAAGTCTTGACATTACTTCTTAAAGGTGTTAAACTTTTTAAGTGTGCGCATAAAAATTAATATAGTCAGGGGAATTTCCCCTGACTGTATCTTCTTTTTTTGTGATAATCCGGGGAAGGAGGTGGATTTAATGCCAACAATTAATCAATTGATCCGGAAAGGTAGAGACAAAGTAAAAAAGAAACAATCAGCTCCTGCTCTAGAGGGATGTCCGCAAAAGAGAGGAGTCTGTACCAGGGTTTATACTGCTACTCCTAAAAAGCCTAATTCTGCCTTGCGGAAAATTGCTCGGGTCCGTCTAACTAATGGAAAAGAAGTTACTGCTTATATTCCAGGTATTGGCCATAATTTACAGGAGCACTCTGTGGTTTTAGTTAGAGGAGGCCGGGTTAAAGATCTTCCTGGAGTTCGTTATCATATTGTTAGAGGCACCCTTGATACTGCAGGTGTAGAAGACAGAAAACAGGGAAGATCGAAATATGGTGTTAAAAAGCCTCGCGATTAATTCATTATTAATTACCCGATAAAGGGGGGAAAATAATGCGAAAAAATAGAGCGGAAAAAAGGGAAGTAAAACCTGATCCTATATATGATGAAGTAATTATAAATCGAATTATTAATAAAGTTATGCTTGATGGAAAGAAAAGTTTAGCTGAAAATATTGTTTATAGTGCGCTGGAAATAGCTTCTGAAGAAACAGGAGATCCTGAGATTGAAGTTGTTCGTCAGGCTTTAGATAATATCATGCCTGTTCTGGAAGTTAGAACTCGCCGTGTTGGTGGCTCTAACTATCAGGTTCCAGTAGAAGTTGATGAAGATAGAAAGGTAAGCCTTGGTCTGCGCTGGTTTGTCCAGGCCTGTCGCAAAAGAGGAGAGCGGACCATGGTAGAAAAAGTAGCCAATGAACTAATAGATGCTTATAATAATACTGGTGGTGCTGTTGCCAAGAAAGAAGAGGTCCATAGAATGGCAGAGGCAAATCGTGCTTTTGCTCATTATAGATGGTAAACAGGCTAACGGTGATGGTTAAGTTTTGTAAGGAGGGAGTATAATGGCCCGACAATTCCCATTAAAAAGAACTAGAAACATTGGGATTATGGCCCACATAGATGCAGGAAAAACTACCACAACAGAGAGAATTTTATATTATACCGGTAGAGTCCATAAAATGGGAGAAACCCACGAGGGTGCTGCTGTTATGGACTGGATGGAGCAAGAACAGGAACGAGGTATAACCATAACCTCAGCAGCTACCACCTGTCAGTGGCGTGATCATCGTATCAATATTATAGATACGCCCGGTCACGTTGACTTTACCGTAGAGGTGGAAAGATCTTTGCGTGTGCTTGATGGGGCAATCGCCCTTTTCTGTTCGGTGGGGGGAGTTGAACCCCAATCAGAGACTGTCTGGCGACAGGCAGATAAATATAAAGTTCCCCGGATTGCTTATGTTAACAAGATGGACAGAATGGGTGCTGATTTTTACCGGGTAGTAAAAATGATGAGAGATAGATTGGGAGCTAATGCCATCCCGGTTCAATTGCCCATTGGTACAGAGGATGAGTTTAAAGGTGTTATTGATTTAATTTCAATGAAGAGTATTATTTATGAAGATGATCTGGGTATAAATTTCCATGAGGAAGAGATTGCTGAGGATTATCAGGAATTGGCGGCAGAAAAGAGGGAACAACTTTTAGAAGCACTGGCAGAAGAAGATGATGAATTTATGATGAAGTATCTCGAAGATGAAGATATTTCAGAAGAAGAAATTATGGAAGCACTTCGCCAGGCCACTCTTGATGTCAATATTATTCCGGTGCTCTGTGGTTCGGCCTTTAAAAATAAGGGAGTCCAACCCCTATTGGATGCCATTGTGGATTTTCTACCCTCTCCACTTGATGTACCTCCAGTAGAGGGCATTGATCCTGATACTGAAGAAAAAGTTACGGTAGGGGCTAACGATGATGAACCCTTTGCTGCTTTAGCCTTTAAAATTATGGCCGATCCCTATGTAGGTAAGCTGGCTTTTTTCCGGGTTTATTCCGGGAAATTAGAGGCTGGCTCTTATGTTTATAATACTTCTTCAGGCAAAAAGGAAAGAATTGGTCGTATTTTGCAGATGCATGCCAATCACCGGGAAGAAAGAGATGTTGTCTATGCTGGCGACCTGGCTGCTGCTGTAGGATTAAAAAATACCAGTACTGGCGATACTATATGTGCAGAAGACAGACCAGTGGTACTGGAATCAATGGAATTTCCTGAACCGGTAATTTCAGTGGCTATAGAACCCAAAAGTCAGGCCGACCAGGATAAACTGGGAGAAGCTCTCCAGCGATTGGCTGAAGAGGATCCCACTTTTCAGGTGAAGACCGATGAGGAGACAGGCCAGACTATTATAAAGGGAATGGGTGAGCTTCATTTAGAAGTTATTGTTGATCGGCTTTTGCGAGAATTTAAGGTTGATGCTAATATAGGTAAACCTAGAGTCTCTTATCGCGAGACCATTACCAAAACTGTTACTGATGTAGAGGGCAAATTCATCCGCCAGAGTGGTGGGCGAGGTCAGTATGGACATGTGGTTTTAGATATTGAGCCCCAGAAACAAGGTGAGGGTTTTGAGTTTGAAGATGAAATAGTCGGAGGGGCTATTCCTAAAGAGTATATACCAGCAGTAGAAAAGGGTATTAAAGAAGCGATGGAAAATGGTGTGAAAGCTGGCTATCCTATGGTTGATATTAAAGTGACTTTAACAGATGGCAGTTTCCATGAGGTTGACTCTTCAGAGATGGCCTTTAAAATTGCTGGTTCAATAGGATTTAAAGAAGGAGTTCAGAGAGCAAGACCGGTACTTTTAGAACCAATAATGGATGTGGAAGTAGTTACTCCTGAGGAATATATGGGAGATGTAATTGGTGATCTCAATGGTCGCCGGGGCAAAGTGGAAGGCATGGGATCTAGAGCTTCGGCCAAAGTTATTGATGCTTATGTACCTTTAGCTGAGATGTTTGGTTATGCCACCGACCTTCGTTCTAAAACCCAGGGTCGGGCAACCTATACCATGCAGTTTTCTCACTATGCTGAAACCCCTAAAAATATTGCTAAAGAAATAATTGGTGAATAAACCGTAGAAATCAAAGGAGGATGAGAAAAAATGGCAAAGGAAAAGTTTGAGAGGACAAAGCCGCATATTAATATTGGAACGATAGGACACGTTGACCATGGTAAGACGACACTGACAGCAGCGA
>PWEJ01000127.1 GCA_003553485.1 Halanaerobiaceae bacterium
TAATGATATATAAGCAGCTTCCCGGGACTAATTGTGGTGCCTGTGGTGAGACAAACTGTATGGCTTTTGCCTTCAAACTGCTGGGTGGAGAGCAGGAAGTAGATAATTGCCGGCCTTTAAAAGAAGGAGATTATCATGAATCACGGGAAATGCTGAATAACTTATTTGTCTCCTGAAACAGGTAAGCACAGAAAACCCCAGGGTACCGGTTACCACCCGTTACTTACTACTTATAGATTTTTGCTTTAAATTTAAATATAATCCTGCATTGGTTGCATCATAATAAGGTTGAACAAAAAATATTCCAATTCCCAGGGCTAATGCTCCTAAAATAAACCAGCCAAGAAAAGAAAGATCCAGGACAAAGATATTCCATTTCTCTCCCTGAGTCATTTCCTGGCTAAGCTTAATTGCTTTCCCAGGTTTTATCTCCGGGTTTTCAGCTAAAATATAGGGGACCATTCTATAAGCATAGAATTTGATAATTCCAGGGATTATTAATAATAATGTCCACAAAAATATATATATGCTTCTTAAAAACATCGTAATAAAAATATTAAAATATCTTTTCTCACGGAAGGCAAAGCCTAAATTTGAAAGATCAGAGTCACCCTGGGATAATCTGATAAAGTACTTTCTCCCACCTACTTCCAGGGCATAGCCTAACAAGATTCTTAAGAATACAAGTATTAAGATTACTAAAGCGACAAAGAGGGCAAACTGAAAATCAATATTAATAATATTAGTTGTTTCAGCTCCTCTGGAACTACCAACTTCTCCCCGGTTATGACTGCCACCAGTTATTAAAATAATTAAACTCACTATAAACGCCTGCCAGTAATTACCTCTTAAAACCTGTTTGGCTTTCTGCTTTAATTGCGACCTTTGCCACATCTTGATTCATCTCCTTATAATAAACATTTATAATTCAGCTAAAAACAAATTCCTGATACTTCTCGGGAAAATAATTGGTGAAAATCAGTCCTCGGATTCCACTATCTCTGGATGATTGAGAGGTAGTTCTGGCAAGATACCGAGTGCCCACCGATTACCTGTTCTTATTAGCATACATTATTTTATCCGCCTTATTAAATACATTTTCCAGGCTTTTTGAATTCTGATCATAAACACCAGTGCCTAAAGAGATTGAAAGATCATAGGGAAGGTCACTTTGACTGTTAAAATTATCTATCTCATCTAATATACGCTGGCAATATATTTTAGCTGCCTTGCAATTAGTTTCGGGCAGGATTACAGCAAATTCATCGCCGCCCAGTCTGGCTACCACATCCTCATTTCTACTAACTTCACTGAGAATTTGAGCTGCCGTAATGATAACTTTATCCCCTGCTTTATGACCATAATTATCATTTACTTTTTTAAGGCCGTCTATATCTCCAATTACAATAGCAATAGGCAGTCTCCTGGAATCTTCCAGCCTTTCTAATTCATTTTCATAATACCTTCTGTTATAAAGTCCGGTCATTTCATCATGGAAAGATAAATATTCAATCTCTCTTTCCTTTTTCTTGCGCTCACTAATATCAGTATATAGACCATAAATTCCGATCTGACCATTGGCTAAATTAACAGGAAAACCCTGCATGAAGACATCTATTCTACTACCATCTTTGGTCTTTCTAATAGTTTCTGCTTTAACCTTTTCACCATTCTTTACACTTTCAGTATAATTCTTGCCTTTATTTATACATTCTTCTGGCAGGATAAATTCATCAAGGTCATGGCCTTTCAGTTCCTCTTCACTGTAACCGAATAATTCTTCAAACCTTTTATTTACATTCATGACACAATGATTATTATCCAGAAGGCAAATGGCTTCAGTTGAGTTATTAAAAAGCTGTCTAAAATAAGCCTGCTGCTCCTCTAACCTCTGTTCTGTTTCTCTTAATTTGGTGATATTACGGATTGAGGCCACTGTAATTCTGCCAATTCTATCCTCTGGATCAATAGAGGCAAAAAGGGCTTCAAAATATTTTCTTTCGCCATTAATTATAAGGTCATACTCATAACTTTTGACCTCTTCCTCTTCATAATTAGCCTGGCATAATTCAAAAAATTTATCAGCATGGGGCTCTGGCAAGATTTCACTAACGTTTTTACCGATGAGCTCCTCCTTATCATCTACTAGATCCTCTGAGTCCTTAGTTAAGATATTTAAATAGTTACCCCTTTCATCAAGTAAGATAATAATTTCTGGCAATGATTTTAGGATGGTATCCAGGTATTGCCTATAAATTTTTTCAATATCAATTTCAGCCCTCATTTTTCTCACCTTTCAGAGTTACAGAGTTGTTTTACTAAATAATCATTGATTTGAATCAGTCTTTAAACTATTTTTTCAAATAGGCAATCCCATCAGGGTGAATTCCGACATCAATCCTGGTAGGCAGTTCTTTTAGGTTGCTCATATCAATTATTGAAATATCATTGGTTTTATTATTAGCTACAAAAGCAAGATCACCGGCTTCATTGAAGACTGTACCTCCCGGCCAGACTCCAACTGGAATCCTCTTGATCTCCCAGGGTTTGACTTCATCCTGACCAGCAAATTCGGTTGCTATAACTGAAAGATCATTAGATTTTCTATTGGGAATTAAAGCATATTTACCAGCTGGTGAAAAGACTATTCTAATTGGCAGTCTGCCTAATCTTCTTTTATGAAGAATTTCGAAATTATCAACTGCCATAACATATAAAGTATCATCTTTTTGATTGGCCACATATAATGCCTTGCCATCAGGATGAACCGCCAGCCCTTCCGGCCCTCCACCTACAGGAATATGATTGACTATTTCTTCGCTGACAGTATCAACAACTGAAATATTATCACTGCCTATATTGGCAAGATAAGCCCGTTTTCCTGCTGGTTCCATAGCTACCATATGAGAAAGATCTTGATAGGTTGGCATAACCTTTTCAATTTCATCTTTTTCGGTGTTTATAATAAAGAGATTATTGCTATAGGTCGAAGCCAGATATAACTTATTTTCTCCAGGTTTAACCGCTAATCCATGAGGAAAGTCAAAGTCCTGATGTTCAATTCTTTTAGTGATCGTGAAATTTTCATTATCAATTACATTTAGTTTATTGCCCAGAGAACAACTAACATAGCTCTTGCTGCCATCATTACTAATGGCCACCTCATGGGGGTTTCTATCTACTTCTAAAGTTTTTACGACTTTCCTGTTTAAGA
>PWEJ01000102.1 GCA_003553485.1 Halanaerobiaceae bacterium
GAATACTGGAGACAGGTTTTTATTATTTTAATTAGCTAAATTTTGCCTGTTTTTGACATATAGCGAGAGGAGTGGTTCTTTTGAGTGAAAAAATATCAGGTGCTGAAATGTTTGTTAAATCTTTAGAAAAAGAGGGGGTAGAGGTTATCTTTGGCTACCCCGGAGGGACTGTCTTACCAATATATGATAAGCTTTATGACGCAAATTTTAAGCATGTCTTGCCGCATCATGAGCAGGGAGGAATTCATGCCGCTGATGGCTACGCTCGCTCCACAGGAAGAGTAGGAGTAACAATAGCAACATCAGGCCCCGGAGCGACCAATCTGGTTACTGGATTAGCCACTGCCTACATGGACTCTGTACCCCTGGTGGCCTTTACTGGCCAGGTCCCCAGTCATATGCTGGGCACCGATGCCTTTCAAGAGGCTGATATTACCGGGATTTCAATGCCCATTACCAAGCATAATTATTTGGTTAAGGATGTTAAAGAACTGCCTCGCATCATCAAGGAGGCCTTTCATATTGCCCAGACTGGTAGACCCGGGCCGGTGCTGGTGGATATTCCCAAGGATATGATGGTCTTGGAAGCTGAATTTTCTTATCCTGAGAAAGTGGACTTGCGCGGTTATAAACCAAACTACGAAGGGCATCCTTTGCAGATTAAGACCGCTGCCCAAAAAATAAATCAAGCAGAGAAGCCAGTCTTTTATGCCGGTGGTGGTGTAATTATCTCCAATGCCAGCCAGGAATTGCGAGAGCTGGCTGAAAAAGCCAAAATTCCTGTTACCACAACTTTGACGGGGCTGGGCTCCTTTGATGAGCATAATGAGTTAAGCCTGGGAATGTTAGGAATGCATGGAAGCACTGAGGCCAATATGGCTATTTCCAATGCTGACCTGATAATAGCCGTAGGCTGTCGCTTTGATGATAGAGTCACTGGAAAGTTAGAAGAATTTGCCCCGGAGGCTGAGATAATCCATATTGATATAGACCCGGCTGAAGTAGGCAAAAGAGTTTCTATAGATGTCCCCATTGTTGGTGATGTTAAAAGTATCCTGCAGGATTTAGAGGAGAAAGTTAATGCCAAGAAAAATAATGGCTGGGGTAAAAAGATAAAAGAATGGCAGGAGATGGATTGCCGTCAGTGTGAAGATGTAGGTGAACAGGGGCGTCTTTCTCCCCGGCCCATAATAGAAGAAATAGACAGGTTAACCTCAGGTGATGCCTATATAGTAACGGAAGTGGGTCAGCATCAGATGTGGGCAGCCCAATTTTTTAAATACAACCGCCCCCGTCAGTTTATTACCTCAGGAGGGCTGGGAACTATGGGATATGGATTTCCAGCTTCCATTGGAGTACAGGTGGGCAATGAAGATGAAGAGGTATTTTTATTAGCCGGCGAGGGTAGTCTGCAGATGAACATTCAGGAACTTGCTACGGTGGCAAAAAATGATCTTCCTGTAAAAATCATTATATTCAATAATCACTACCTGGGCATGGTGCGACAATGGCAGGAGATGTTCATGGATAAAAGATATTCTTCTACCTGTATGAGCAAAACAATTGATTGTCCACCCCATTGTTCCAGCCCCGGGGAAGATTGCCCGGAGATGGTACCAGACTTTGTTAAACTGGCTGCAGCTTATGGCATTAAAGCTGAGATAATTACCGAACCAGAAGAAATTAAGCCAGCTCTTAAAAGAGCTAGAGCTGAGGAAGGCCCTTATCTGCTTGACTTTCAAATAGAAGTAGAAGAAAATGTATTTCCGATGGTTCCACCCGGTGGTAGCCTTTATGAAATGATATTAGAGGAGGAATCACAATGAAACATACCGTAGCAGTTAAAGTGGCCAATGAAGCTGGAGTATTAGCCAGGATTGCCAGTCTTTTTAGTCGCCGTGGTTTTAATATAGAGAGTCTTTCTGTGGGACAGACAGAGAGAGAGGATGTATCTCGAATTACTTTAGTGGTCTGTGGCAACAAAAAAGATCTGGAACAGCTGGAAAAGCAGCTAAACAAACAGGTTATTGTCTATAAAGTCAGTAATATTACCAATGACCCGGCTGTTAATCGCAGTATGGCCCTGATAAAGGTTAAGGCTAATTATTCTACCCGCTCGGAAATAATCCAGATTGTTGATGTCTTTCGGGGAGAAATAGTTGATGTGGCCAATGATTCAGTCATGGTAGAGGTTACAGGAGATGAAGGCAAAATTAATGCCATGGAAGAACTCTTAGACCCCTATGGAATTATAGAATTAGTAAGGACGGGAAAAATCGCTATGACTAGAGGTAAAAAATAAATATTTTTATTGATGATAGCATAATAGAGAAAATTACAGTTATTTAAAATATGTTGAGAGCTGGAATGAAAAGAGGGAGCTGAAATATAATGGTAAAAATGTATTATGACGAAGATGCTAATTTAGATTTGCTGGCTGATAAGACAATAGCAATCGTTGGTTATGGCAGTCAGGGTCATGCCCAGGCTCAGAACCTGCGAGATTCTGGGTTGGAGGTGATAGTGGGGCAGCGTAAAGGGGGAGATAGCTACGAACAGGCAGTTGCTGACGGTTTTTCTCCTAAAGAAGTCGCTGAAGCGGCCAAAGAGGCCGATATAGTACAAATTTTACTACCTGACGTTATTCAAAAATCTGTCTATAAAAAAGCCATTGAACCCAACCTGGAAGCAGGCAATGCCCTAGTCTTCTCCCATGGCTTCAATATTCACTTCGACCAGATCGTTCCTCCTGAAGATGTGGATGTATTTATGGTAGCCCCTAAAAGCCCTGGTCACCTGCTCAGAAGAGTCTATACCCAGGGAGCAGGAGTGCCCTGTTTATTGGCTGTCTACCAGGACGCCACAGGAAAGGCCAAAGATGTAGGTTTAGCCTATGCCAAGGGGATTGGCGGTACCAGAGCCGGAGTTATTGAAACCACCTTCAAAGAGGAAACAGAGACTGATCTTTTCGGGGAACAGGCAGTGCTCTGTGGTGGAGCCACTGAATTGGTTAGAGCAGGCTTCGAAACCCTAGTAGAAGCAGGTTATCAGCCGGAAATTGCCTATTTTGAATGTTTGCATGAATTGAAATTAATAGTTGACCTGATGTATGAAGGTGGAATTGCCAGGATGAGGGATTCCATTTCTGATACAGCTGAGTATGGAGATTTAATAGCAGGCAAAAAAGTTATTAATGATAAATCACGGGAAGAAATGCAAAATCTTTTAAGCGATATTCAACAGGGAGAGTTTGCTAAACGCTGGTTACTAGAAAATCAAGTTGGACGTCCAGCCTATAATAAACGCAAAGAAAAAGAAGCCAATCATCAAATTGAACAGGTAGGCCAAAAACTTCGTGATATGATGAAATGGATTGAAGAATAAAGGAGTTGCATAAAAATGGGTGTTAAAATATTTGATACAACATTAAGAGATGGTGAACAATCTCCTGGAGTAAGCTTAAATGTAGAAGAAAAATTACGGATTGCTCAACAGCTTGCTCGTCTAAAAGTTGATGTAATAGAGGCTGGATTTCCCATTGCCTCTGAAGGGGATTTTGCTGCAGTGCAAAAAATAGCTCAGGAAGTAAAGGGGCCAGTAATTGCAGCTTTAGCCCGCACCAGTTTTCCTGATATAGACCGGGCCTGGCAGGCCATTCAAGAGGCTGAAAAACCAAGGATCCATACCTTTATTGCTACCTCTCCCATTCATATGGAGTTTAAACTGCAAAAAAGCCCTGAAGAGGTTTTGCAGAGTGCAGTTAAAGCTGTGGAGAGAGCAAAAACTTATACAGATGATGTTGAATTCTCAGCCGAGGATGCCTCTCGGAGTGAGCGAGAATTTCTCTGTGAAATCTTTACAGCTGTTATTGAAGCCGGTGCTACCACCATCAATATTCCCGATACAGTGGGGTATGCTACTCCAGGGGAATTTGGGGAGCTGGTTAAATATATTTATGATAATGTCAGCAACATAGACCAGGCTGAAGTAAGTGTCCACTGCCATAATGATTTAGGTTTAGCAGTGGCTAATTCTATTGCTGCTTTAGAAAATGGAGCTACTCAGGTCGAATGTGCTGTAAATGGCATTGGAGAAAGAGCCGGTAACGCTGCTTTAGAAGAAATTGCCCTGGCTTTAAATACCCGCCAGGATTATTATGATGATAGAACTAATCTTGAGTTGCAGGAAATTTATCGGACAAGCAAACTTGTAAGCCAGTTGACCGGCATGGATATCCAGTTTAATAAAGCAGTCGTTGGTAAAAATGCCTTTGCCCATGAATCAGGCATTCATCAGGATGGAGTGATTAAAGAGCGGACTACCTATGAAATAATGGATGCCAGGACAATAGGATTAGAAGAGAATCAGATTGTGCTGGGCAAACATTCTGGCAGACATGCTTTCAGGGATAAATTAAAAGAGTTAGGATATGAATTGGATGATGAAGAATTAAACAAAGCCTTTAAGCGCTTTAAGGAGCTGGCAGACCGCAAGGGAGAAATAACTGGCCTTGACCTGGAAGCCATAGTGGAAGATCAATTCGGTCAAAGCCTGCAGGTAATGGATCTAAAATTATTACAGATAACCACTGGCAATGGCCTCTCTACTGCTACTATTCACATGGAAAAGCAGGGTGAGAAGATATTAAAATCTGTATGTTCTGAAGGTGGGCCTATTGATGCCACCTATGAGGCAATCAACCAGGCCGCTGACCTTGACTGTCAGCTGGTAATCTTTAAAATTGACGCCATTACTGGTGGAAAAGATGCTTTAGGTCATGTAACTGTTAAAGTTGAACACCAGGACGATGTTTATATCGGTCGTGGTGTAAGTACTGATATTATAAAGGCAAGTGCTGTTGCTTATAATAATGCCTTAAACAAAATACTAGTAGCTAGTGGTTGACTGGAAAGGCGGTTAAATTATGGCTATGACGATGGTAGAAAAAATACTGGCCGACCATGCCGGCCGCGATGAGGTTAGTCCCGGTGAGATTGTCACAGCTAGTTTAGATCTAGTGCTGGGAAATGATATTACAACCCCTGTGGCCATTGAGGAATTTAAAAAGATTGGAGTGGAGCAGGTCTTTGATTCGGCCAAAATTGCTTTAGTTCCCGATCACTTTACTCCCAATAAAGACATAAATTCTGCCCAGCAGAGCAAGTTACTGCGAGATTTTGCTCAGGAGCAGCAACTGGAAAATTATTTTGAGATTGGTGAGATGGGAATTGAACACTGTTTGTTACCAGAACAGGGGCTGGTCCATCCAGGCGAAATAATCATTGGAGCTGATTCCCACACCTGTACTTATGGTGCCTTCGGAGCCCTGGCCACCGGGGTAGGCAGTACTGATATGGCTGCAGCTATGGCCACCGGAGAAGCCTGGTTTAAAGTGCCGGAGACGATGAAATTTGTCTTTAACGGTGAGTTAGCCCCCTGGGTAAGCGGAAAGGATTTAATTTTATATTTAATCGGTGATATTGGAGTAGATGGAGCTCTTTATCGGGCCCTGGAGCTTGGCGGCGAGGCAGTCTCCAACCTTTCTATGGCCGGTAGAATGACCATGTCTAATATGGCCATAGAGGCAGGAGCAAAATGTGGCCTCATAGCCCCCGATGAAAAAACAAGAGAGTATTTAGCCGGGCGATCGGAAGTTGATTATAAGGAATATCTAAGCGACCCCGCTGCAGAATACTATGAAGTAAAAGAGTATCAGGTGGAGGATATTGAACCCCAGGTAGCCTATCCTCATCTGCCTGAAAACACCAGGGGAATCAGTGAAGTGGAAGATATCCCCATTGATCAGGCTGTGATTGGCTCCTGTACCAATGGAAGATTGGAGGATCTGAGAGTAGCCGCCCAAATCCTAGAGGGGCAAAAGCGAGCTCCCGGGGTTAGGCTTCTGGTTTTTCCGGGCACCCAGAACATATATCAGCAGGCTATCGATGAAGGTATTATAGCTACTTTAATCGAAGCCGGGGCTGCTGTGAGCACCCCTACCTGTGGTCCCTGCCTGGGAGGACATATGGGAGTGCTGGCAGCTGGAGAACGAGCTATTGCAACCACTAACAGAAATTTTGTTGGTCGGATGGGACATCCCGAGAGTGAAGTCTATCTTTCTAATCCAGCAGTAGCAGCTGCTTCAGCCCTTGCAGGTAAAATTGTCAGTCCTGAGGAGGTATTATAATGGAGTTACAGGGAAAAGCCTGGAAGTACGGTGATGATATAGATACTGATGTAATAATACCAGCTCGCTACTTAAATACTTCTGATCCCCAGGAGCTGGCTAAACACTGTCTGGAAGATTTAGATCCTCAATTTAAAGAGAAAATGACAGCAGGAGATTTAATCGTAGCCGGAGATAATTTTGGCTGTGGAAGTTCTCGGGAGCATGCTCCTTTAGCCATTAAAGCGGCTGGAGTTTCCTGTGTCATAGCTAATTCCTTTGCTCGAATTTTTTATCGCAATGCTTTAAATATCGGTTTGCCGATTTTAGAGTGCCCCTCAGCTGTGATTGATATATCCGAAGGTGATGAAATAAAGGTTGATATAGATAGTGGTTTGATCTTCAATTTGTCCACAGAAAAGAAGTATCAAGCTGTTCCTTTTCCTGATTTTATGCAGGAATTAATCCAGTCTGGAGGGCTGATCAATTATGTGAGAAAGCAGGTGAAAGAATAAATGTCTGAATATAATATAGCTCTGATACCAGGCGATGGCATAGGTCCAGAAGTGGTAGCCCAGGGAGTGAAGGTCCTGGAAAAATTGGCCCAAATCAGTACTTTGAATTTTAATTTTCAGGAATTTCCCCTGGGGGCTGACCATTATCTAAGCACTGGCGAACTTATTAGCCCGGAGACCAAGCAGGACCTGGCCGACTTCGATGCTCTTTATTTAGGTGCCGTCGGTGATCCTCGAGTTAAACCTGGAGTTTTAGAACATGGAATTTTATTGGATCTGCGCTTTTCCTTTGATATGTATATCAACCTGCGGCCAGTGAAGCTCTTAATGGAAAAGTTTACCCCCCTTAAGGATACCAGCCCAGAGGATATAGATATGTTAGTGGTAAGAGAAAATACCGAGGGGTTGTATGCTGGCAGCGGTGGATTTCTTAAAAAAGATACCCCCCAGGAAGTGGCCGTGCAGGAGATGATCAACACCTATCATGGGGTGGAAAGAGTAATCCGCTATGCCTATGAATATGCTGCCAGGAAAGAGGGGAAATTGACCCTCTGTGATAAGTGTAATGTTCTGGAATATGCTCATGATCTCTGGCAGAGAGTTTATAAAAAGGTGGGGGAAGACTTTCCCGCTGTTGAGCAGGATCATATTTTAGTTGATGCTATGACCATGAAGATGGTCAGAAATCCTGAGATTTTCGATGTAGTGGTGACCTGTAATATGTTCGGTGATATCATTACTGATTTAGGTGCCGAGATTCAGGGGGGAATGGGTCTGGCTGTTTCTGGCAACATTAACCCAGAAGGAGTTTCGATGTTTGAACCAGTACACGGCTCTGCTCCTGATATTGCTGGTGAAGGTAAAGCCAACCCCACAGCAGCTTTATTGGCAGCAGCTATGATGGTTGAGGTTTTAGGCCACCGGAAAGAAGCAGAGAAGATAGAAAAAGCTGTCAATAATGCTCTAACAGCAGGAAAAACCACTGAAGACATGGGCGGTAGACTTTCAACAAGTGAAGCAGGAGATTATATCTGTAGTATTTTAGAGTAATATAAAGTAACTAAAGCAATTGTTGAATAGGAGGCATTTAGAAGGATAATGATAAAAATATATGATACTAGTCTGCGTGATGGAACCCAGCGAGAAGGGATCTCCTATTCCACCGAAGATAAATTAAATATCACCAGAAAACTAGCTGAAACAGGGATTGATTATATAGAAGGAGGTTGGCCGGGCTCTAACCCCAAGGATATTGAGTATTTTGCCCGAGTCCAGGAATTGGATCTGCCCAATAGCAAAATTGCTGCCTTTGGCAGCACCAGACATGCTAATATCTCTCCAGCTGAGGATAAAAATTTGCAGGCTATTATAGATTCTGGAGCTGATGTGGCAACTATAGTAGGCAAGTCCTGGGTATTGCATGTAGAAGAGGCCCTTAATACCAGTTTAGAGGAAAATCTGGCCATGATAGAAAGCTCAGTGAGATATTTAAAAGAACAGGGAATGGAAGTCTTTTTTGATGCAGAACATTTTTTTGCTGGATATCAAGACTCAGCTGACTATGCTTTGAAGGTACTGCAAGCCGCCGAAAGAGGTGGTGCTGATGCCCTGGTTCTCTGTGATACCAATGGTGGGACGATGCCCTCCAGGTTGCGGGAAATAATTAAGGAAGTCAAGCAGGAGGTTTCCTGTTCCCTGGGGATTCACGCCCATAATGATTGTGAGCTGGCCGTTGCCAATACTCTGGTTGCTGTGGAAGAAGGAGTTTCCCAGGTGCAGGGAACCATAAATGGCTATGGTGAGCGCTGCGGAAATGCCAATCTATCATCGATAATACCCAACCTGCAGTTGAAGTATGACTATCAGGTAGTAAGCCCGGAAGAGTTGAAAAAGTTGACGGCTACCTCCCGATATGTTAGTGAAGCTGCTAATCTCAATCCCCCTGCCCAGGCTCCCTATGTGGGAGAAAGTGCCTTTGCCCATAAAGGGGGTATTCATGTTAGTGCTATTTTGAAAAATTCCCGCACCTATGAACATCAGGACCCGGAGCTGGTAGGCAATAAACGCCGGGTGTTGGTATCAGAGCTGTCAGGAAAAAGCAATTTGATTTATAAGGCTGAAGAATTAGGCATAGAATTAGATGCTGATAACCATAATCTCAAGGCAGTGCTCAACAAAATCAAGAAACTGGAGCATGAAGGCTATTATTTTGAGGGAGCTGAGGCCTCTCTTAAACTCCTTTTAGAAAAAGCTAGAGGAGATTATGAAAAGCTCTTTGAGTTAGAGGGGATTAGAATTTTGACCGATAAGAAAGAGGCTATTAACCCTCACTCTGAGTCCACTATTAAAGTCTTGGTAGAGGGCAAGAAGGTCCATACGGCGGCAGAAGGGGTAGGGCCTGTCAATGCTTTAGATAAGGCTTTAAGGAAAGCCTTAGTCAATTTCTACCCTGAGATCAGCAATATTTATTTAGTAAACTACAAAGTACGAGTTCTCAATGGTAAAGATGGTACAGCAGCCCGGGTTAGAGTATTAATCGAAAGCAGTAATGGAGATGAGAGCTGGGGGACGGTGGGAGTATCCAGTAATATTATTGAGGCTAGCTGGCAGGCTTTAGTCGATAGTATCCAACATGGAATCAAGATAGCCCGGGAAAATAAAGAGGTGAAAAAGTGAATAAAAATAGTGACAAGGTAACTGGCAAAATTGATAATGCTCCTCAACGTTCTCTTTTTAAAGCCTTGGGCCTGACTGATCAAGAACTAGAAGATCCTTTGATTGGTATCGCCAATTCTTTCAGTGAGTTGATACCAGGACATAGTGATCTTAAGAAAGTTGCTGCAGCGGTGAAGGCCGGAGTGAGAAGAGCCGGAGGGACGCCCTTAGAATTTGGCACTATCGGAGTCTGTGATGGAATTGCTATGGGACATGAAGGGATGCACTTCTCCCTGGCCAGCAGAGAATTAATAGCCGATTCTGTGGAATCGGTAGCCAGAGCCCATGCCCTTGATGCTTTGGTATTAATACCAAACTGTGATAAGGTGGTACCAGGGATGATAATGGCTGCTTTGCGTTTGAATATTCCGGCTCTGGTTATTAGTGGGGGCCCGATGATGGCCGGGCAGCATGGCAGCGAAAATATCGATTTAAAGACTGTTTTTGAAGGGGTAGCAGCTGTTAAAGCTGGCAAAATGACCGAGGAAGAGTTATCGACAATAGAAAATTCAGCCTGTCCTGGCTGTGGTAGCTGTGCAGGAATGTTTACTGCAAATTCCATGAACTGTTTAACAGAGGTTTTGGGGCTGGGTTTACCTGGCAATGGGACAATTCCTGCTGTGGAGGCAGCCAGGCTGCGCTTAGCCAAAAAAGCAGGCCAGCAAATCGTAAGGCTCTTTAAGGAGGACTTAAAACCCCGGGATATTGTTAAGGAAGAATCCTTTATCAATGCCCTGAAGGTAGATATGGCCCTGGGTTGTTCTACTAACACCGCTTTGCATTTACCTGCAATTGCCCATGAAGCCAATGTTGATCTGGAGATCGAATTGATAAATGAAATTAAGGAACAAATACCCCATTTATGCAGTTTAAGTCCAGCAGGGGAGCATCATATTCAGGATCTTCATCGGGCCGGCGGTATACCAGCAGTGATGAAAATATTGCAGCAAAATGATCTCTTAGCTGACGAAGTGATGACAGTGACAGGACAAAAATTGCGCGAAAATCTCCTGGGAGTAAAAGTTGCTGACAGGCAGGTTATAAGGGATTTTACCACAGCTTATCATGCCACAGGAGGTTTAGCTGTCTTAAAGGGCAATATTGCTCCCCAGGGAGCGGTGGTGAAACAGGCAGCCGTAGCGGAAGAGATGCTGGTCCATGAAGGTCCAGCTAGAGTTTTTAACTCCGAAGAGGAGGCAGTGGCTGCAATCCATGCCGGTAAGATCAATTCCGGCGATGTTATTGTGATAAAATATGAAGGGCCTAAGGGTGGTCCTGGTATGCGGGAGATGTTATCCCCAACTTCAGCTATAGCTGGCGTCGGTCTGGATAAGGAAGTGGCTCTCCTCACCGATGGCAGGTTCTCTGGAGCTAGCCGCGGGGCTTCTATAGGTCATATTTCCCCGGAAGCAATGGCCGGAGGGCCTCTGGCGGTAGTAGAGGAAAATGATCTAATAAAAATAGATATCCCAGCTGAAAAATTGGCAGTGGATATTTCCGCTGAAGAGTTACAGCAAAGAATGAAATCATGGCAGAAACCCGGTGCTAAAGTTGAGAGCAGTTACTTAAGAAGATATGCTAGTATGGTGAGTTCAGCTGCTAAAGGAGCCATATTAGAAGTGTAAAATGGGTTAGGACTTATATTTAGCAGATTAATTAATAACTTACTAAGAAAACTGGAGGATTTAAAGAATGGATAAAAACATAAGAATTGAGAAGTGTGAAGATAGACAAGAACCCCCGAAGGATGAAGAACTTAGTTTCGGCAGGACCTTTACAGACCATATGTTTGTCATGGACTACGAGGAAGAGCAGGGATGGTATGACCCCAGGATTGTTCCCTATAGCCCCTTAGAGATTGATCCAGCAGCTGCTTTTTGCCATTACGGGCAGACCACTTTCGAAGGTTTGAAAGCTTATCGAACGGAAGATGATAGGATTTTACTCTTTCGGCCGGAAAAAAATGCCGAGAGGTTTAACAATTCCAATGAGAGAATGTGTATCTGTCAGATGGATCCCGATTTTTTCGTGGAGGCGGTAAAAAAGACAGTCCAGGTAGATAAAAATTGGGTGCCTGCTAAACCAGGTACTGCCCTTTATATCAGACCCTTTACCATTGCCACGGAGATATATCTGGGATTAAAACCTTCCTCAAGATATAAATTTATAATTATCATGTCCCCGGTAGCTGCCTATTACGATCAGGGCATAAAACCAACTAAAATATACGTTGAGACTGATTTTGTTAGAGCAAGCAAGGGAGGTACCGGTATGGCCAAAACCGGTGGCAATTATGCCGGCAGTTTAAAGGCTCAAGCTGAAGCAGCAGAGATGGGATATGATGAAGTTCTCTGGCTAGATGGGAATAATAGAGAATTTGTTGAAGAAGTTGGGGCCATGAATGTCTTTTTCAAGATAAATGGCAAGATCATCACCCCTTCTTTAGAGGGAACTATTCTGCCTGGTATCACTAGAGATTCAGTGATTACAATCTTAGAAGACTGGGGTATGGAGGTAGAAGAGAGGAAGATTAAGATTGAAGAGGTGGCTGAAGCTTATAAAAGTGGCGATTTAGAAGAAGCCTTTGGCACAGGCACAGCAGCTATAATTTCTCCTATTGGCACCCTTAGCTGGCAGGATATGGAGATGGAGATTAACAATGGTGAAACTGGTGAGGTTGCCAGCAAGCTTTATGATAAGCTGATTGGCATTCAAACGGGCAAGATAGAAGACCCCTATGACTGGACAGTAGAAGTTTAACCAGATTTTTATAAAATATTTTAATTTATTTGCTCAAAGTGTTTGACAAAGAGAAGAATACCTGCTATAATTCATTTTAACAATTTATCAGAATAAAAACTGTGACGGGGACCAAGTAAGCTTGTGAAGATATAAAGAGAGCCGATGGCAGTGCAAATCGGTTATTTTTCCAGGCTGAATTTCCCCCCTGAGTTGCCAGCTGAAAATCAAAGTAAGCTCCGGCCGTCTGCTGACGTTATCAAGCAAGAGAGTGTCTGCTCTTGAAGAGGTAGCCTTTCATAGCTATTATTTAACAGGAGAAAGGCTTAAACAGGTGGTACCGCGATAATAGTCGCCCTGCTAGGGGCGGCTTTTTTTGTTTTGTAGGATTTTTTTGGATTAAAATTAATAAACTAACAATTATCAACTTCAAGGAGGAATAATCTAATGATAGTAGTAATGAAAGCAGAGGCAAGTGAAGAAGAACTTGATGAGGTTTTGGCGGCAGTACCTAAGGACAAATATGATTCGCATATTTTTAGAGGAGTTGACCGGACGGTAATAGGTTTAATTGGCAAAGGCAAGGATAAAGAAACTCTGAAGAATCGCTTATCATCCTATTCTTCAGTTGATAAAGTTATCGCTATTTTAGACCCTTATAAATTAACCAGTTGGAATTTCAAACCGGAGAAGACTGTTATCCAATTAGAGCATGTAAAAATAGGAGGCGAAAAGCCTACTGTTATGGCAGGCCCCTGTGCTGTGGAGAATGAAGAGCAGCTGATGACCACTGCCCGGGCCGTAAAAAAAGCAGGAGCTGAAATTTTAAGAGGTGGTGCCTTCAAACCGCGAACTTCCCCTTATTCCTTTCAGGGTTTAGGAGAAGAGGGTCTAAAATTACTGGCTAAAGCTCGCCAGGAAACCGGGCTTAAAATTGTCACTGAGCTAATGGATATCGAACATATAGATGTGGTAACAGAGTATACTGATATAATTCAGATTGGAGCCAGAAACATGCAAAATTATCCTCTCTTAACAGCAATAGGTCAGTTAAATAAACCAGTGATGTTAAAGAGAGGAATGTCAGCAACTATAAGAGAATGGTTATTAGCAGCTGAATATATTATGACTGAAGGTAACCATCAGGTTATTTTATGTGAGCGGGGCATTAGAACCTTTGGTGAGGAGACTAGAAACACCTTAGATTTAAGCTCCATTCCCATGATTAAAGAGATCAGCCATCTACCTGTAGTGGTTGACCCCAGTCATGGTACCGGGCGCTGGGAGCTGGTAAGACCGATGGCTAGAGCAGCTGTAGCCTGTGGAGCAGATGGATTGATTGTTGAGGTTCATCCCAAACCAGAAGAGGCTTTATCTGATGGCCCTCAGTCTTTAAAGCCAGATAAGTTTGCCCTCCTGATGGAGGAAATAAGTGGCATGAAAAACTATCTCAATAGGAAAATATCCAGAAACTTACAGTCAGTGGTATAATTAGCTTTCTGAGAGGCAGGGATTTTTATGAAAAATTTAGGATACTTAGGACCATCAGGAACCTTTACAGAAATGGCCGCTAATGAATTTCTTAAGGAAATAAAAGAACCTCACGTAGAAAAAATAAGTTACCCGGATATATCTGAATTAATTCAAGCTGTTGCTGAGGGTGAAATTTATCAAGCCGTAGTCCCTATAGAGAACTCCCTTGAGGGTTCTGTTAATATTACCTTAGATTATTTAGCTCATAAGGTTTCTCTCAAAATAGGACTGGAGATAGTTTTGCCCATCAACCAACAATTGATGACGGCAACTGGAGTTGACATAAATGATATAAAAGAAATTTATTCTCATCCGCAGGCTTTAGCCCAATGTAGAGAGTTCTTAAACAGTTTTAACTCAGGTTGCCAGATTAAAAAAGTAAGTAGTACAGCCGAAGCGGCCCAACTTATTAATTCTAACAATGGTTCTCCAGATATAACTAAAGCAGCAATCGGTTCTCGTCTGGCTGCTAAATTGAACGAGTTGACTATAATTGAAGAAAACATCCAGGATAATGATTCTAATTGGACCAGGTTTGTGCTGCTGGTCAGGGAGAAAAATTATCATACTGCCCGGGATAAGCCTTATTTTTGGCCTCAAAAGGATTTTAAGACCAGCATAATCTGCTCTCCTATTAAGAATAGGCCAGGAATTTTACATGAAATTTTAGCAGAATTTGCTACCCGCAATATTAACCTGACCAGAATTGAATCCAGACCGACTAAAAAGATGTTAGGCGATTATCTTTTCTTCATCGATTTTGCTGGCCAGGTTGGCTCTAAGGAAAGCCAAAATGTCATCACAAATCTTAAGGAAAAAACTTCTCATTTGAAAATATTAGGTTCTTACCAAACTTTAACATGTCAGCAGGAAAAAATTGCTCCAGGGGAGGTAGATAACCATGAAATTAAATAAAATACTAAAAAATAATTTTGCCGGTTTAAATCCTTATAAGCCGGGCAAAGGAAAAGATAAATTAACAGAGGAATATGATATAGCTAAACCTATTAAGCTTGCTTCTAATGAAAATCCCTATGGAACTTCCAGTAATGTTAAAAAGAGAATCAAAGCTGAGCTAAAGAGATTAAAGGAGTACCCGGAGAGTACCGCTGCTCCTTTAAGAGAGGAATTAGCCGATTTTTATAATTTATCCACTGATAAACTGGTTATTGGCAATGGGTCCGATGAATTGATCGGGCTCTTAGTAGAAATTTTTGGAGCAGACCAGGGAGAGATAATCTATCCTGATCCCTCCTTTATAAAATATGAAGTTTATGTAAACTTAAAAAAATGTCAGGGCCGACCAGTACCTTTAGATAATAATTATGGCATTGATTTACCGGCTATGCTGGCAGAGATAAATGATAAGACCAGGTTGATTTTTATCTGCGATCCCAATAACCCTACAGGCACTTTGCTTTCAGCTGCTGAAATAAAGGATTTTTTAGCTGAAGTTCCCGACGATATTCTGGTAGTTTTAGACCAGGCCTATCATGAATACGTCAATGATCCCAATTACTTTTCAGCGGTTCCAGAACTGGATAACTGGGATAATTTATTTGTTCTAAGAACTTTTTCCAAGGCCTATGGTTTAGCTGGATTGCGCGTAGGTTATGGAATAGGACATCCAGCAGTAATCCATTACTTAACTCAAATTAAGGATACCTTTAACTCCAACAGGATGGCCCAGGTTGCTGCCTGTGCTGCTTTAAAGGATCAACTCCATATAGAGAAAAGCAGCCGAAGGAATCAAGAAGAGAAGGAATTTTTGTATACCCAGTTAAAAGAAAGAGGATTGGACTATATTCCTACTCAGGGTAACTTTATCATGATTAAAATCCCCTTTCCCAGCCAGAAAGTGGTAAGATTCCTGGAAAAAGAAGGTATTATAGTTAAACCAGGAGCTGCCCTGGGGGTTAAAAAGACTATTAGAGCAACCATTGGAAGTCGTGCAGATAATAAAGCATTATTGTCTGCTCTGGACAAATTTTTAAGGAAAAACAATTTAGCAGTTTCAAATTAATTAACTTTTGGTTGATTATTCTTCCAGACAGCATTAAGGGCTTTTATTTCATTTCTTTTTTTACCATTGCTATGATATAATAAAATTAAGCTTAAGATATTATAAAAAGAGAGGGTTTTCATCAGTGGCCACTGATAGCACTGAAAATACAGAAACAGAAACAGAAACTGAGTCTAACCTATCTGAAACAACACTAAGCTATAAAAAATTATTAAATTTCTTTTTACCTTTAGCAATCACCCCCTTCTTTATTTCAACGATGCACTCGTTTTTTAACGCAGCTATGGCCCGGTTACCATCTCCTGATTTAAGTATAGCCATGTTTACCCTGGTTAAGGGCATTTCCCATGCGTTGAAGGCCCCTACTAATATGTTCATGCAGGTCTTCGTTTCGCTGGTTGATGATAGGCAAAGCTTCTTTGTTGCATCCAAATTTGCCTGGCTTTTAAGCTTGGCCTTTTTTCTCATTCTCTTTTCCTTAGGTTACACACCATTAGGGGGCTGGTTTTTAAGAAATATAATCGGCATACAGGATGCTCGTTCCATAGAATTTGCCTATATTGCTCTTAGAATAACCTGCTTCTTGCCCTTTGTAGAAACATTGCGCAATACCAATCGAGGTTTGGTTATAAGCAATGAAAGAACTAAAGTAGTCTCACTGGCTACAGCGGTAAGACTGATCTCTGTCAGTGTATTTTTGCTCTGGGCAGTGAATAGTCAGGCATTGTCTGGTATTGTTGTTGGCAGCTTCACCTGGACAGTTGGCATAGGTATCGAAGGACTGGTGGTTTTTTTAGGAGTGTTGTTTTATTATTCTTCTCCAGCTAAAGCTGCTGAAAATATTTCTAGCTTTACTGATACTGAATTAAAGATTATGGATGTTGTAATCTTCTTTTTACCCCTGGCAGTGATGATGTTTTTAGATTCCTTTATTAATCCTTTAGTACAAAGTGGTATTGCCCGCAGTCCCCTGCTGGCAACTCAATCCCTGGCTGCTTATGGGGTAGCCTACGGGCTTCGCAGTATAATCGATAGTCCTGTTCGCTATCTCCATCATTGTTCTCTGGTCTATGTAGGTGAGGATAATATTAAAAACTGGAAAAAGGTGCGCAACTTTAGTGTCATAGCAGGCCTAATCGGTACTGCCGTGATGTTAATATTAAGTTTAACTCCCCTGGGTCACTTAATTATGAGACATATCATCGGGGTTTCAGACACAATTGCCACTATTGGTAACGGTGCCCTGCTGGCCTTTAGTCCCATACCTTTGATTCGTTCAATTAGAGAGGCTTACTGGGGACTTTTAATGCAGCAAAGAAATACCAGGCTCATAGGCATGGCTAAAGCTGTTAATATAATTTCTGTCTTTATTGCTTTAATTTTTCTTATCGGTCCCTTCTTTGGCCTGTTCTTTGAATCTGCAGCCGCAATAGGTGCTTTGACCTACACAATTGGCCATTCCATGGAAACCTTAGTTATCTGGATTTATGCTAATAGGAATATTAAACCTGCTTCTCTAACGCCAACTCTATGGGACAAGTTGAAATCAGCCAACTAGTTTAACTTTAGCATGATTAAACTATTTATAATTAATCATCTCCAGGAGGTGCTATTGCTATGAATAAAATTTTATTGGCCGTAGATGGTTCTGAAAAAAGCAAACATGCTGTAGAAGAAACAGTGGAACTGGTTAACAATATATCGGCAGAGATAACTCTATTAACAGTGGTAGCGGATATCAATCAAGTTATCGATATAGCGGAAGCTTCTACCCATGCTGCCATCCATCGAGGTCTAAAAGAAAGAAAAGCTCAGGAGGAAAACTTGGAGAAACAGGGTCAAAGGCTGCTAGAGGAAGCCGGGGAGATTTTAACGGCTGCTGGTTTGAATTATGAGACCAAACTAGGGAAAGGTGACCCGGCGGAAGTAATCTGTAGAATAGCTGAAGAAGAGGGTTTTGATCTGATTATTCTGGCTGATAAGGGATTAGGAGGAGTTAAGCGTTTTTTCCTGGGTAGTATTAGTGATAAAGTGGTCCGGCATGCCAAAACATCAGTATTAGTTGTTAAATAAAAATATAACGGCCAAAGAGCCAATGAGGAGTTGAAATTTTTGCTAGTAGATTCTGAATCTTTAGTCAATACTCTGGAAAAGTTAATTGCTGGCCAAAGGGACTTATCTGCCTATTTGACAAATAAATTAACTAAGATAGCTGCTAAAGAGGAAAAGATTCAAGCTTTATTGGAGGAAGCTGATAGAAAAAAACGCCTTCTTCAGCAAGCTGATGAGCTGGCGGCTGCCTATAAAAACGAAGAAAAGCCCTCTCTTTATGGAGCTTTGCTGGGGGTGAAGGATATTTTTCATGTAGATGGTTTTTTAACCCGGGCTGGTTCTAATCTGCCTGCCAGTATTTTAACAGGCCCAGAGGGGAAGTTAATAACTAATTTAAAAGAATTGGGCCTATTGATACTGGGTAAGACGGTAACCACGGAATTTGCTTACTTTCATCCCGGTCCGACGAGAAATCCCCATAACACCGACCATACTCCTGGCGGTTCAAGTAGTGGCTCGGCTGCAGCCGTAGCTGCTGGTTATTGTCCCTTAGCTCTAGGGACTCAAACTATAGGCTCCATAATTAGACCGGCTGCCTTCTGTGGGGTGGTAGGCTTTAAGCCTTCCTATGAGCGAATACCTGCTGAGGGTTTATTGCTTTTCTCTCCCTCGGTAGATCAGGTGGGTTTTTTCACCTCAGCAGTGGAAGATATTAATTTAGTCTTTTCAGCTCTAGTCGATGATTGTCAGGAGGAATTTAAAGCTAAGAATTATAAAGAACTGACTGAAAATAAGAAGCCTGTTCTAGGAGTTCCCCGGGGCCCCTATTTAGAACAGCTATCTCCAGCAGGCCAGGTAATTTTTAAAAAACAAATAAAATATTTATCCCACCGGGGATATAAAATTAAAGAGATAAAAACCCTTAGTGATATTAAAAATATTAATCAGAGCCACCAGAGATTAATAGCTCGTGAATTTGCTAAAATTCAGGAAGAATGGTACAAAGAGTATAAAGATATCTATCGGCAGCAGACCAGGGAGTTAATTGAGCTGGGCCAAGAGATAGATTATAAAATCTATCAGCAGGATAAGGCAGTGAGATTAAGCCTGCGTTCCAGGCTGCAGCAGAAAATGAAGGACAGTGAAATCGATCTCTGGCTTGCACCCTCTGCTCCTGGCCCAGCTCCTCAGGGTCTTGCTAGCACTGGTGATCCAGCTTTGAATTTACCCTGGACTAATGCCGGTTTACCGGTAATTAATTTGCCGGCCGGAAAATTTGCCAATCAACTACCAGCTGGGCTGCAGATAATAGGAGAATTCAGGAGCGATGAAAAACTATTATCCTGGGCCCTGAAACTGGAAGAGGATTTAGAGCAGATCAAAAATACTATTCTCCCAAAACCTTGACCAAAACTCTTTTATCTCTTTGCCCGTCAAATTCACCATAAAATATCTGCTCCCAGGGACCGAAATCCAATTGTCCTTCGGTTATAGCTACCACGACCTCCCGTCCCATAATCTGCCTTTTTAAATGAGCATCAGCATTATCCTCAAAGGTATTGTGGTCATACTGGGATACTGGTTCATGGGGAGCAAGCTCTTCTAACCAGTGCTTAAAATCTCGATGTAAACCACTTTCGGCATCATTGATAAAGACACTGGCAGTTATATGCATGGCATTTACTAGACAGAGCCCTTCTTTAATGCCACTTTTATCGACAATTTCCTGTACCTGGTTAGTAATATTGATAAATTCTACTCTTTCATCTGTATTAAACCAAAGATACTCTCTCTTTGCTATCATGAAATAACCTCCTGTTAAAATTTTTAGTCCCTTTAAATTATATTCCGCAGAAAAGGGCTTGTTCCTGCTCAGTAGTAGTAAAGTTGGATAAATAAATTATTATGGTAATTAGTACTAACTTGTTAGAGGAGATTTCAAGTAAAAAGACAATTATACAACTAAGAAGGTCTATCAGGGAGGTGAGAGGAATGGATAATAAAAAATTTACTTCTGAACAAAAAACCAATATAGAAGTTACTGATCTTAAGCCAGGCATGAAATTGGCAAGCAATATCGAGCTGGAGTATGGTGGTATTATCATTCCGGCAGGAACGATTTTAGACCAGGAAAAAATAATGAGATTAAGGAATATGGGAAATAAATTTGTCTATATTTATGATGAAGATGAGGATACCATTGCTGATAATTACAAAAAAATAAGCAATACTGAGGTTAAATATCAAAAGAGCATAGACCAGGCAGGAAAATTATATAAACAGGCTAGAAATAATGAAGAAATTGACTTAGAGGAGGTTAAGAAACTAACCTTTGAAGTTACTACCTTTGGCAATGATGAGGAGATGATAAATCTTTTGACTTCCATCAGAGAAGCTGATAGATATACCTATATCCATTTAATAAACGTAGGCATGCTGGCCTATCTCTTCGGGAACTGGATAGGTCTATCTGAGGATAAACAGCTAGAGATAACTCAGGCTGGACTGCTCCATGACATTGGCAAAGCTTTTATATCTGATGAAATATTAAAAAAATCTGCTGACCTTACAGAAGAGGAATACCAAAAAGTTAAACAGCATTGTATTTTCGGCTATAAATTAGTAGAAAAAAAAGAAGAGATATCCGAGGAGATCTCCCGAGCCATTTTAACTCATCATGAAAGATATAATGGTACCGGATATCCTCTGGAGCTAAGCGGGGAGAATATTCCTCTCTATGGCAGGATGTTGGCTATTATAGATACCTTTGATGCCATGACTGCAGAGCGGCCCTATCAAAAAAGCAGCTCCCCCTTTACTGCCATGCGCCTATTTCAAGAAGAGACCTTTGGAAAATTCGATATTGAATTATTAAATATATTTCTTGACAATATTCCCTTCTATTTCGTTAATGAAGAGGTTTTACTCAATGATGGCAGAGAAGCTTTGATTATCCATATAAATCCCCGTTATCCTGATAAACCTATCATTAAAGTTGAAGACGATTATATTGACCTGGTAGTAAATAGAGATATAGAGATAGCCCGGCTGATAGAGGCCTGATTTATTAGCCTGGCATTTGTCAGATAGAGCAAATTACCCTATAATATAAGGTAAGATATATAATAATTTAGGTTGTGATTTGATGTCTCAGGAGAAAACAAAGATCAAGGGACAACTTGACCATATCACCTATACCAATGAGGATAATGGTTTTACAGTGGCCAGGATTATCTTAACTGACAGTGACGAGAAGGTTACTGTTGTGGGGAATTTGCCGGCGCCAGAGGCTGGGCAGGTAGTAGAACTCGAGGGGCAATGGACAACCCATCCCAAATATGGCCGCCAATTTGAGATCTCTTCCTTTGATATTGCTGTGCCCACCAGTGAAGAAGGCGTAGAAAAGTACCTGGGTTCTGGCCTTATTCCTGGCATTGGCCCGGTAATGGCTGAAAGAATTGTGGCCAAGTTTGGGGAAGAGGCCCTGGAAATTATCGATAATAATCCAGCTAAATTGAAGCAAGTCGAGGGTATTGGGGAAAAACGCTATAATCAGATTATTGCTTCCTGGCAAAAACAGTCTGATATAAGGGAGATAATGGTTTTTTTATTATCCCAGAATATTAGCCCCACCTATGCTGCCAGAATTTATCAGGAATATGGTCAGCAGGCTGTTCAAATAATTGAAAACAATCCTTACCAATTAGCCTCTGATATCTGGGGGATTGGTTTTAAAACTGTCGATAAAATAGCTCAGGATATGGGGATTGACAGAGAATCTCGCCAGAGAGTAAAGGCGGGATTATTATATATACTAGAAGAAAAGGTAAATGAGGGGCATGTTTATTTTCCCTATAAAGATTTGCTGGCTGAGGCTGAGGAGATATTAGAAGTTTCTAAGGAGATTGTTACAGAGGCCTTTGCCGAATTAGAGCTGGAGGATGATATCGTAGTAGAAGATTTGAATGAGGATATAATAAACTTTGAGAAAAATAATAAAGCTGTATATCTTAAACCTTTTTATATAGCAGAGAAGGGAATAAGCAAAAAACTAAAAAAGCTTAATAGTTTTAGCCAGCAGCAGCCTTTAATTTCCTGCGAAGATAAAATCGATGAGCTTACAGGAAGACTGGCCATAAATTTAGCTCCAAGGCAAAGAGAAGCTATCAAATTGGCTGTTAGAGAGAAGTTGCTGGTGATAACAGGTGGTCCAGGTACCGGTAAGACAACTATCATAAAGGCAATAATAAATATTTATCAGGATTTGCAGAAAGAAATACTGCTGGCGGCTCCCACAGGGAGAGCTGCCAAAAAAATGTCTGAAACCACTGGTAGAGAAGCAAAAACCATCCCCCGCCTGTTAGAGTATAATTATTATCAAGGAGGTTTTCAAAGGGGTCGGGAAAAACAACTGGATGGCGATGTTTTTATCATTGATGAAGCATCTATGTTAGATATTATTTTAATGTATAATTTGCTTAAAGCCATTCCTCAGGAGGCTGTCTTGATTTTAGTTGGTGATGTAAATCAATTGCCACCTGTTGGTGCCGGTTATGCATTAAAGGATATTATCAATTCCCAAGAAATAGCTGTAGTTAAATTGAAAAAAATCTTTCGCCAGGCTAAAGAAAGCACTATTGTATTAAACTCCCATCGTATAAATAAGGGACAACTACCCAGTAAGGGAACCCAAAAAGACCAGGAGCTTGATGATTATTATTTTATTGAAGAAAAAAACCAGGAAAAAATCAGTCGACTAATAAATAAACTTGTTAAAGAAAGGATACCGACCAGGTTTTCCCTGGATCCTATAGAAGATGTGCAGGTTTTATCTCCCTTACGCCAGGGGAAGCTAGGCATTAACAGTCTTAATCAGAGTTTGCAGCAATCCTTAAATCCCAGGGCAGGGAAGGATAAGGAAAAGGGCCTTCAGCATGCCGGTCGGACTTTTTTTCCTGGAGACAAAGTGATGCAGATTAAAAATAATTATGAACTAGAGGTTTTCAATGGAGATATTGGCCGAGTTCAGGCTTTAGACCGGGAAAAGGGGAAAATGCTGGTTAATTATTCCAGCGAACTGTTAAAATATGATAAAAAGGACCTTAAAGAATTAGAACTGGCTTATGCAATAACAGTTCATAAATCTCAGGGTTCAGAGTATCCAGCCATTATCTTTCCTCTGGTGACCTCACATTATATCATGCTGCAGCGCAATCTCCTTTATACTGCCCTGACCAGAGGAAAAGAACTGGCCATAATAATTGGGGAATACAAAGCGATGGCAATAGCTGTTAATAATGATAAGGTTGAGGAACGATTTTCGCTCCTGGAAAGGAGATTAAAAGAAAAAAGTTAACCTGTAAAGAAAACAGGTTAACTTTTTTGCAGGCAGTATTAAATTTTACTAGACAAACTGCTGAAAGTTGATTAAAGGATGACTTGAGGTTTGGGAAGTTCAAAGGTTAGGGCCAGGCTCTCTAAAACATCCTCTTCCAATCCAAAATCATCAATAGGATCTTCTTCAAACTCATCAAAGTCCTCTTCATCTGGTACTCCACAGGCAGCAGCTGCGAAAATAACCAGCGTCAAAACTAAAGCCAGGGCTATAAATTTTGTATATTTTCTCACTATTGACACCTCCTCATGTTTTGATGTATCTTTGATATTTAAATTTATTATACCTAAATTATATCCTAAAATTTTGAGGTATTTATGGAGAAATAGTAAAAAAATTATGTGATATGCCACTTTTTATTTCTTAAGGAGGGTTTTTAATGAAAAAGATTGCTTACGATGATTGTTTTTCAGAGTTCACCACCTCTTTAGCTGATGGGGGAGCTTTTTTAACGGTGAAAAGCAAAGATGGATTAAACACGATGACCATTGGCTGGGCAACTATTGGTATTAGCTGGAGTATACCAGTTTTAGCTGTCCTGGTTAGGAAATCTCGCTTTACCTACCAATTGATAGAAAGAGCAGCTGACTTTACCGTCAGTGTTCCCTTTGCTGATCGCTTTAAAGAAGAGCTGGCTTTTTGTGGTAGTGAGTCCGGTCGTGATTACAATAAATTTAAAGAGTGTGATTTGCAGACAACACCAGCTCTGGAGGTGGAAACACCGATAATTAAAGGCTGCCAGCTTTTTTATGAATGCGAAATCAAATATCAACAGGCCATGGAGGCTAAAAATATCACTGAAGCTGAAATAACAAAATGCTATCCAGAATCTGATCTCCACACTATTTATTACGGCAAGATAGTTGCAAGTTATTTAGCTGATTAATCATGATTGCTAAAAAGGGGGTTGACTAAGGAAGCCAGTTTTTATATACTATAGTTGAACAGTTATTCAAATATAGTATATAAAAGGTGATAAAAGTGGCCAAAAATGCATCCAGTGCTAGTCTAGGCAAAAATCTGCTAACTGATCTCGATTCTTTTAAGGCTTTGGAGATTTTATTAGCATTGTTTCTCTTCAGCTTGAGCCTATTATCTATATATTGGCTGGAGATATTTTCGGAAAATCTAAGTTTGATTTTTTTCTTGCTGGCTTATTTACTTACTGGCTGGAGAATTGTCTTAAAAGCCGGTCAGAATATCTTAAAGGGTACCCTCTTTGATGAAAACTTTTTAATGACTGTTGCCACCCTGGGGGCCTTTGCTATTGGTGAGGCACCAGAAGCTGTTGCTGTGATGCTTTTTTACCGGATTGGTGAATATTTTCAGGATAGTGCAGTCTCCTATTCGCAAAAATCCATTAAAGAGCTTCTTTCTTTAAACCCCGATAAGGCAAAGGTGAAAGTAGGGGGCCAAATTGCAGAAAAAAATGTTGCTGACCTGCAAAAGGGTGATGTTGTGATAGTAAGTAGAGGTGAAAGAATACCTGCTGATGGAAGAGTGAAGAAAGGCCGAGCTAATCTTGACACCTCAGCTTTGACGGGAGAGAGTGAACCCCAACCAGTTATTAAGGGGAATGACGTTAAGGCTGGGATGCTCAATTTAGATGGGGCTTTAGAGATAGAGATCAGTCATCCTGCTAAAGAATCAGCAATAGCTAAAATTATAAATTTGGTAGAAGAAGCTACAGCCAGGCAGGGCAAAACAGAAAAATTCATCAGCAGAGTGGCCGGTTATTATACACCAATAGTGGTGGGAATGGCAGTGCTCATAGCCACGTTTCCTCCTTTAATTTTAGGAGCATCCTGGCAGCAATGGGTATATCGGGCCTTGATTTTTCTAGTTATCTCCTGCCCCTGCGCCTTAGTGATATCAATTCCCTTGAGTTTCTTTGCCGGTCTAGCCTCTTTAGCACGACAGGGTATTTTATTTAATGGTAGTGAATTTATTGAAAAATTGGCTGAGATAAAAAATGTTATTTATGATAAGACAGGTACTCTGACTGAAGGAGAGATGAAACTAAGGGAGGTAAACATCGTAAATGATTATGATAAAGATGAAATCTTAAAATTGGTATTGGCAGCTGAACAATATTCCAACCACCCTTTAGCTAAAGCTCTATGGGAAGATAAAGATTTAAAGGGAAAATTTAAGGACTTACCAGAGGTTAATCATATTGAGGAAAAACCAGGTCAGGGTCTGGTGGCCACCTTTGATAATAAAAAATTAAAGATTGGTAATAGAAAGTGGTTGGAGGAAGATTTAGGACTAAATTTTCCGGCAGACCAATCGTCAGGCGCCCAAATATTAGTAGCTATAGCAGAAGAACCGGCAGCAGTATTGAGCTTTAGTGATACTATTCGTAGAGGAATGAAAGAGCTTATAGTTGATCTTAAGAGTGCGGGAATAATAGAACAACTTATTTTAAGTGGGGATAAAGAAAAGACGGTGGATAAGGTGGCTGAGAATTTAGGCATATCCTATCAGGCCGATTTATTACCAGAGGATAAAATGACGCTCTTAGAAAAATTTTTAGAGGATAAAAGCGGCAAAACAGCTTATCTAGGCGATGGCATCAATGATGCTCCGGCTTTAGCCAGAGCTGACGTAGGTATTGCAATGGGAGGAATGGGCTCTGATATTGCTTTAGAGTCTGCCGAAGTTGTGATTATGAATGATGACCCCCGGCGGTTATTGACAGGTCTGCAAATATCCAGGACCACGATGAAAATTGTCTGGCAAAATATTATTTTAGCTTTAGGCATTAAGGTGCTTATCATGCTCACAGGCTTAATGGGAGTTACTAATTTATGGCTGGCTGTCTTTGCTGATGTCGGTGTTACTATTTTAGCTGTATTAAACTCTTTAAGAATTATCTGGAAATATCGTGGTAAGGAGGATCATGATGAATAATTCCAGGGAAATACAGGAAAAAAAAAGAGAAGAGAGACAGCAAAATGACTGTGCAGTCTGTGAAATTTATAATCCCCATGAAAAAATTATTGAATTACTGAAAAATAAAGATTTAAATGAGGAGAAAACGAAAAGGCTGGCCGATCTTTTTCAGGTTTTGTCAGATCCAACTCGTCTAAAAATTATCAACGCCTTAAGGCAACAGGAGCTGTGTGTCTGTGATATTCAAGAAATTTTACAAATGAGCGCATCGGCAGTATCTCATCAACTAAGGGTTTTACGCAATTTTAATCTGGTGAAATACAGGAAAGAAGGCCGGCAAGCTTTTTATTCTATAGCTGACCAGCATGTAATCTCTCTCTTTTGTCAGGGTCTAGAACATGTTATGGAAGATTAATTGAGTTTTCAGGCAGGAATTCCCCTGATCTTTTCGAACTATATAATATAAAGTATTTAGCCGAAAAGAATTTAGGGTTTAATTCTTTTATCTAATTATTAAAATGGGATGTGAAATTTCATGAAAATACTTCCAGCTTTGTATCTAAAAGAAGGAAAAGCTGTTTTATTAAAAAATGGCAATTTAGATGATTTTGAAGTTATTTCTGAGGATCCCTTAGAGTTGGCCAGGGATTTTAGCGAGCAAGGGGCCAGCACTATACATCTCGTTGATCTCGATGGAGCTCAGCAAGGTGGACCTCGGAACCAATGTGAAGTCCAGCAAATTTTGAGCAAGACTGATCTGGCCGTCCAGGTAGGTGGGGGTATCAGGGATATTGTTGTTGCCCGAAATTACCTCCATGCTGGAGCTGAGGCCGTTGTGGTTAGCACTGCTGCCGTAACCAATCCCTATTTTGTGGAAGAATTACTGAGTACCTTCGGCCAGGAAGCGGTGATAGTATCACTGGATGTAAGAGATGATAAAATAGTTATATCTGGTTGGGAAGAAGAGTCAGGACTGGGAGTTCACTCCACTCTGGCTAAGTTTATTGACAAAGGGGCTACTAGATTTGTTTATACCGATGTAGGTGGCGATAACCTTATTGAAGGCCTTGAAGCAAGAAATCTAAAAGCCTTTACCAGACAAAATATTGAAGTTACTATTTCGGGCAGGATTTCCAGCAAGGAAGAAATAGCAGAGTTTGCTAAAAAAGGTGTCGATAGAATTATTTTAGATTATTCTCTTTATAATAATGAAATCAAGTTAGAAAAAGTTCTGCAATGAGAACAAAGTTGATTGGATTAATTTAAAACCCCGGGATTAGATTTGTTTTTCCCGGGCTAAAATTCTTGCAGAAAATAAAGAGATATGCTATAATTTTTCTAGGTTGATATTTTACAGTGAATTGTTACAATAATTTTTTTAATAATATATGAAAATGATTTTCATTTGAATTGTGCAGGTGAAAAAGTTGCAAATAATTAGACCTTTAATCCAAAAATGGGAAAACCTTTGTCAGGGCAATAAATTTCTTTTTTTTCTCTATGCTAAACCTTACCGCAAAGCTGTGGCTCGAGAAGCTGAGTTAGCTAATATTACCAGCACTGATAAAGTATTAAATATAGGCTGTGGCGCTCTTCCCTTTACGGCCTATTATTTACAGAAAATTACCCGGGCTAAAGTTATTGCTATTGATAATGATAGGTCAGCAGTAGAGCAGGCTGCTATCTTGCTCTCTGATTTAGAGTTAAAAAATAATATTGAGTTAAAAACAATGACAGGAACAGAGGCCGTTACTAATCTGGATTATAATGTAGTGGTAGCAGCCTTACAAACTGCTAATAAAGAAAAAATATTAGCCAGGATCTCTGAGACTAAAACCAATGATAATTGGAAATTTGTTCTACGGGAGCCCCGGGAAAGAGTTGCTGGACAGTATGATTCCTTATCTTCAGATATCCCCTATGCTGACCAGGCTAAACAATATTTCCCGACCTTTTCCAAATCAGTGATGCTAACGGCCAATTCTTTATCAAAAGCAGTGATCAGCGATGTTTAAAGGTAAGAAAAAATACTTTACTATTTTAGTTATGACTTTGCTCCTAGGGGCTATCTTAAGAGCTAGAGATGAACTTTTTCAAGCGCTCTCCCATTTAACTCTGGAGGTTTTTTTACTCCTCGTAATTTTACAGCTGACGACCTTGCTGACCGTTGCCTGGCAATGGAAATATATCATTGAGAAGGGGCATTTTGCAAAAGTTTCTTTCCAGGAAATTGTTAAGATTAATTTAGGGGCAAAATTCATTGAAAGTATCACCCCTTCGACCAAACTGGGTGGTGAGTCAGCTAAATTTTACTTATTAAATAAAATAAGTAATATTTCGGCAGTGAATTCTGTGGCTGTGATGAGTCTGCAAAAAGTAACCACTTTTTCTGCTTTAATTATAATAGTTCTACCCTTTATATCCTATTGGCCCCGGGAACAGGAAATATTTTCTAGTATATCTCCTGTTAAGGCAATTAATTCCTATTCACCTGAAATTATTATAATCATTATACTAATTATCGTCACTATGATTGTAGGAGGCAAAAAAAGTGAAATTGATTTTTCCCCTGTATTACTCAAGGTGAAAGATTTTTTTCAGGAACTGGGGGAAGTATTAGTTGATAAAGGAAAGCCCAAAATAATAATTAAAGCTTCTTTGATTGCAGGTTTATATTGGCTATTATATCCTGTTAAAACTTATTTAGTAGCACATTTTACCTTTGGTAATATTACTATAGGATTGGCAATAGCAGCGACATTACTTGCCTATATAGTTAGCACTTTACCTTTAATGCCAGGTGGTTTAGGAACTTTTGAAGGAACAATGGCCCTGGTTTTGATGGGCGCCGGTTTTACTTTTAATGAGGGTTTATTGGTAGCCCTGCTCCTTAGAGTAATCACCTTCTGGTTTCCTTTAATATTATCTGCCATAATCACCTTGAAATTATCCAATGAAGTTTTACAGCTAAGAGAAGATTGAAATTGCTATATTTATATTTAATAAGTTTAAGTTCGTATACCGCAATATGGAGGGTTTTATATGAAAGATAGAATTCAAAATTGTCAGCAGCAACGAGAGGAATACAAAAATTTATTGCAATTAGAGGAAGGAGAAGAGGCAACAATAATCAGTTCTCCTGAGCACTGTCTATTGGCCCCGCTGGGTTTTAGAAGAGGAAAAAGTGTAAAAATAAGGTCTTATCAGCCTTTTCAGGGTCCCGTGGTAGCCGAAATAGAAGGCCGGCAGGTTGCCATTGATAGAGAATTAGCCGCAGAAATATTGCTAGAGCCGGAGGTTTCTATTAATGCCGCCGGGTAGTTTAGCTAAGGAAGAACAACAGAAAAAAATATTACTCATGGGACCGCCAAATGTCGGGAAAAGTGTTATTTTTAACAAGTTAACCGGTTTAGATGCCATGATATCTAATTACACCGGAACTACTATAGATTATAAAGAAGGATATATTAAAGACCATCCCAATTATCATCTGATAGATGTACCTGGCACCTATACCCTTGATGCTACCAATGAGGCTGAAAAGGTGGCCACAGATATGTTAACTGCCGGGGCTGATCTGGTAGTAGCTGTTTTAGATGCTAAAAACTTAGAAAGCAGCATATATCTTTTGTTGCAGATTTTAGAGAAAAATTTACCCACCATAGTGGTAATCAATCGGATTGATATTCTGGCTAAAGAGGGTTTTATTATCAATGAAAGAATTCTCTCAAGCAAGCTGGGGTTGGATGTAATTAAGACGATTGCAATTGAAGAAGAGGGATTAAAAAAATTAAAAAATAAAATCAGTGCTCTGTTAAAGGGTGATTGTCAGCAATGTCTGGGAAGTCAGGATTTAACCAGCAGCTGGGAACTGGCAGAAGAGCTCACTATTGATATCCTAGCCCGAAATAAAAAAGAAAAAAGCAGTCGCGATGATAAAATTGAACAAGTAGGTGATATGCTCTCTCGCCCCTGGCCCGGGATACCCCTAGCTTTTTTAATTTTAGCGGCAATTTTTGCTCTGGTGGTAGGAATTGGTATGGGGTTAAGGCAGTATATATTATTACCCTTATTCACCCAATTTTTATTTCCCCTGATTACTGCCGCCGTCGAATCGGTAATCCCGGCTGGAATATTCCGCAATATTCTAATCGGCGAGTATGGCTTTTTAATTAAAGGCCTGGAGTGGCCCTTTGCCCTAGTCTTACCCTACGTTATTTCTTTTTATACCGCATTAAGCATCCTGGAAGACGTAGGTTATTTGCCCCGCCTGGGAGTTTTGCTTGATGGCATATTTAGCAAGATAGGTTTATCAGGTGCTAATATAATTCCTTTGCTATTAGGGTATGGTTGTGCTATTCCGGGCATTGCTGCCACTAGAGCAATGCCGACGCAGAAGGAGAGAGTGATGGTCTCTACCATGATCTGTCTGGCTATTCCCTGCATCTCGCAGACCGGGGCTATGATCTCTTTATTGGCCGAGGAATCAATTCTGGTAATGCTTTTAACCTTTATGGTTTCCTTTTTAGTATTAATTGCTAATGCCCTGGTTTTGAATCATATTTTACCTGGGCAAAAAAATGCCACGGTGGTGGAAATTCCTCCCCTTTTATTTTCGGGACCAAAAATTTTAGCCAAAAAAATCTGGCTCCGGATTAAGACCTATCTTAAAAGTGGAGCAGTGATGATGATATATGCCATTGCCGGAGCAGCCGTTTTATTTGAGATAGGTCTACTGGAATATGTGGGCAGGTTATTACAGCCTTTAGTAGAAAGCTGGTTATTACTACCTGCTGAGGCTTCAACTCCTCTAATTTTAGGGATAGTAAGAAGAGAGCTGGCAGTTTTACCTCTATTGGAAATGAATCTAACGGGACTGCAGCTTTTTACCGGCGCTCTGGTGGCCTTATTTTATGTTCCCTGTATAGCTGTTTTAGCCATGTTAGCTCGAGAATTCAACCTTAAATTAGCTGCTAAAATAACAATATTCACCATAGTATTTTCTTTAATATTTGGTGGTTTGGTAGCGCAGCTAGGTGGTTTGTTTATTTAAAGGAATAGACTGATATATAAAGATAATTGGAGGATTAAGATGGAATTAAAAAATAACCTTTTTAGTGATACCGGTTGGGAGATTTATGAGAACACCCTGGAACCAGAGAAGCTAATCAATAGAGGCAGCATTTTTATGGTGGGAAATGGATATCTTGGTTATCGAGGTACCTTTGCTGAAGCTGATAAAGATGAATATCAGGCCTGCATAGTCAGCGATACCTATGATAAAGCCGATGATAAATGGAGGGAACTCTGCAATGTTCCCAATGGTCTGCAGGTTAAATTTTCCCTGGATAATGAACTTTTCTCTAATTATGAAGCTGAGCTAAATAATTATCAAAGAAAAATTGATTTTAAAAAAGGAATATTTTCTTATAAGTCTGAGGCCAATATAGCAGGTCAGAATATCAATCTCTCTGTTGAAAGGTTTTCCAGTTATGAAAATAAGCACCTTTTAGTGCAAAGACATATTATTGAATTCACTGAAGAGGCTGATTTTTCCTTGGAGCTGGCCATTGAGGGAGAGCTTTGGAGTTTAAATGGAGATCATTTCAAAGATTATCAGCCTGGAGTTATGGATGAAGGAGAATTGAAATTTTCCACAACAACCCAGGAAAGAGAAATTGCCATCGAAGTTATACAGGACTATCAGCTTAATCAAAAGCCTCAAGCGGAAAAAATAATTACTAAGGAGCGAAAGGTAGCCAAAGAGCTAACCTATCAGGTAACAGCAGGTGATAAGTTGGTTTTAGATCTTTTCACTACTATCTATACCAGCAATGATCTTGCCAACCCTAAAAAAGCGGCTCTTGATCTAAATCGTCGAGCCCAAAAAAAGGGATTTCAGACTTTAAAGACTGAACAGGTTAAAAGCTGGGCTGAATTATGGGATAAATTTGATATAAAGATAACCGGAGATTTAGAAGCCCAGGCTCTATTGAGATTTAATATTTTTCATAATATCATAGCTACCCCGGTTCACAGCGAAAGACTACCTATTGGAGCAAGGGGCTTATCCTGTCAGGCTTACCAGGGGGCTGCCTTCTGGGATCAGGAAATCTTTAATCTGCCTATGTTCCTCTATTCCTGGCCTGAGGTGGCTAAGAATATATTATTGTATAGATATCATACTCTGCCTGCTGCTAGAGAAAAAGCTGAAAGACTGGGTTTTAAGGGAGCCTATTATGCCTGGATAAGCGGCAAGACAGGGGAAGAATTATGTCCTGATTTCTTTTTTGAAGATGTCTTGACAGGCAGAAAAATCAGGAACCACTTCAATGACTGGCAGATTCATGTTTCTCCAGATATTGCTTATACAGTCTGGAAGTACTATCAGGTAACAGGAGATTGGGATTTTATCGTGGATTATGGGGCAGAGATAATCTTTTCTGTAGCCCGCTTTTTATATTCTCGAGCTTATTATAATCCCGGTGAAGAGAGATATGAGTTTTTGAAGTTATTAGGTCCCGATGAATATCATGAAAATGTCGACAATAATTATTTCACTAATTATCAGGCTAAACATGTCCTGGATAAAGCCTGTAAATTGTATCAGCGCCTGGAAGAAGAGAATCTCGAGCAACTAACAGAGCTAAAAAATAAAATCTCTTTAAGCTCAGAGGAAGTTGAAACCTGGGCTGAGATGGCTGATAAAATATATTTATTCCAACCTGACCCTGAGTCAAAATTGATACCTCAATTTGCAGGTTACTTTGCTTTAGAAGATGTAATTCCCGAGGTGTTAGAGGAGAGATTGCAGGACCCCAGAGAATACTGGGGCTGGCCCATTGGAGTTGCCGTTCATACTCAGGTAATTAAGCAGGCTGATTTAATCCAGCTTTTTGTCCTCCATGATGATTTTAGAGAAGAGGTCATAAAGGCCAACTATGATTATTATGAACCCCGGACTGAACATGGCTCTTCTTTAAGTCCTTCGGCCTATGCATTGATAGCCTGTAAAATAGGATATCAGGAACAGGCTTATAAAAATTTTCTTAAATCCTGCAGTGTTGACTTGTATAGTACTAATAAAGCTATCAGTGGAGGCACTTTTATCGGGGGGATTCATACAGCAGCCTGTGGAGCAGCCTGGCAGATGATAGTCCAGGGTTTTGCTGGTTTTAAATATCAGGATCGGCAAATTATCTTTGATCCTCTTTTACCGGAAAAATGGCAGGCAGTAGAATTTAATTTAGTGGTTAAAGGCAACAAATTTAAGGTTAAGCTAACAAAAAATGACCTCAATATCAGAGCAGAGCAGAGCAATAAATCTCCCCAGGACTTTGCTGTTTTTGCTAATGAATTTTCCCTGGCTCCTGGAGACCATAGGAGAGTTAATCTATAAAGAAATTGTTTAAATTCACAGGAAATTATTCAATCTAGCTAATTTAAAAAACCTTCCGGCAGTCTAATAGCTTTCCGGAAGGTTTTATTATTATTCTTCTCTAAATAATCTATCCAGGATAATGGCCAGGATTACCACTCCAAGACCGGCTTCAAAACCCAGCCCCACATCAACAGTTGAAAGTGACCTTAAAACAGGTTCTCCTAAACCACCTGCTCCTATCATGGCGGCAATAACTACCATTGAAAGTGACATCATGATGCACTGATTGACTCCCATCAAAATTGAAGGCAAAGCCCCGGGAAGTTCTACTTTGGTTAACATCTGCCACCAGTTGCTACCAAAGGCCTGACCAGCTTCGATTAATTCATCAGGGACCTGTTTGATACCCAGGTAAGTGAGCCTGACCGGGGGGACCATTGCGAAGACAACAGTGGCGATGACTCCAGGTACTGTCCCCAGGCCAAAAAACATCAGGGCAGGAATTAAATATACAAAGGGCGGGATGGTCTGCATTAAATCCAAAATAGGTCTGGTAATTAAATGGACGATCTTACTATGGGCTTTAACTATCCCCAGGGGAATTCCCAGCACTAAAGCCACCAGCACTGAGGTTAAAATAGAAGCGATGGTAACTATAAATTCTTCCCATAATCCCATGTTAAAAACCAGCATCAATCCGAACAGACTGAAAATAGCCAGTTCTTTGCCCCGGACCTTTGCTGCAATTAAGGTTATTATTAACATGAAAATCAGGGGAGGAAATAAAAACAAAAAACCTTCAAAGCTTTCGATCATGGTTCCAATTATTTCTGAAATAGCCCCTAAAACTTCTCCGAAATTGGCTATTAAAAAATCAACAAAATTCTCTATCCAGTCCCCAACTGGAATCCCGATATTGATAAATTCTTCAATCTCTGAAATTACCTCCATAAATGCTTCCTCCTTGTTTTGCAAAAGTAATAATGAAATATATTATTATAGCAAAAATTATATTATAAAGATAATCAGGTAGCAGCTAAGCTCTGCTACCTGATTAATCTCTCTCCAATTAATCTCTATTAATAATTCTTTAATTAAGACGCTGTCCTTACAGGCTTTCCTGCAGAACTTCTAGGGCATCTTCTTCACCATCAGCTGTAGTAACATCCTCTAACCAAAACTCTATCTCTTCAAGATTTTCTGCCACCCATTCCTCAGCGACTTCATCTGCATCTCTACCTTCATGACCATATTCTAAAATCCATTCATCCTGCCACTCTGTTTCAACGACTATTTGCGACATTAATTGATAAACGTTAGGTTGCTCTTCGGCATAACCTTCTCTCATAGCTGTATCCACTCTATCAGCTTCACCCCAGATGTTTTCGGGATCTTCCAGGGGTTTGATGTCATAAAGAACATTCATATAATGAGGTTCCCAGCCGTGGAAAGCTATCCATTCTTCATTGGCTGTCTGCCTCTCCACCTCAGTTAGCATACCTGCTTCACTACTTTCAATTAATTCCCAATCAGCTAGATCATAGGTGCTGTCTTCTTTAGCTTCCTGGATTAGCTGATTGCCGTCATTACCTGGTTCAAGACCATAATATTCATAGTCAAACTCCTCAGCATAGTCGCTTAAATCGTCCATGGACTGAACTCCGGCTTCATAAACATATTCAGGCACATAAGTAGTGTAAAGAGCTTCCTCTAAATTGGTGGTGATTATCTCTATGGTCCCCTCTTCTTCATGAGGAGTGAAAGTTACTTCCATGGTAGGCAGCCAAACTCCCATAAAGAGGTCAATATCACCGGCACTCATTCCCTGGAAAATAACCTCCTGGCCGGCAGCAGTAACATCGGTTTCATACCCTAATTCTTCTAAAATAGTCCGAGCAACTTCAGTTTTTACTGTGACACCAGGCCACTCAACTCGACCAAATTCGATGGTTTCCTCTGCTTGAATTTCACTGCTATTGAGGAAAGGACCAAAACCAGTAAAGACTAAAGCTAAGGCGAGAAAAGAAATTAATAAAGTTTTTTTCCGCATAACAAAAACCTCCTTTTGTTTTTGTCCAGCAGTCTGCCAATTTTCCGGTCAGAGCTGCTAATTTATAAAAAGCAAATTTAATCTTTAACCTGTTCATCCGGCTCACTGGCTAAGTTAGCAATGACATTTGTCTTGACAATGACTCCAATTAGTTTTTGTTCTTCCCCTACTACGGGAAGCGGTGTATCAAGATCAGCCAGGCGAGCAAATAACTCATCAATAGTTGTCTGGGGGTCAATCTCTGGTACCTGGCGACAATACTTTTTAACATCTCTAGCATTATCGTCCAGCATATCCTTCACATCATCAATTAATAGTATGCCCTGATATCTTCTTTCTCTATCCACCACAAAAATACTGGTTAAACCTTCCTCATTCATTTTATGGAGAGCCGTCTTAGGTCCTTGATTTTCGTATAATAGTGCTAAAGGTTTACTCATGATATCTTCAGCTGTCAGAACCCTTGAGCGATTAACGTCCTGAACAAATTCAGCCACATAATCATTTTCAGCTCTGGTTAGTATTTCTTCATGATCACCCAGTTGCACTATTTCTCCATCTTTCATAATAGCTATCCTATCACCTAACTTTAAGGCTTCATCTAAATCATGGGTAATAAAGACGATGGTTCTATCAATATCTTCATAAAGTTCTAATAGTTGATCCTGCATATCTTTTTTGATTAGGGGGTCCAGGGCGCTAAAGGGTTCATCCATAAGCATGATATCAGTTTCTACGGCTAAAGCCCTTGCTAAACCCACTCGCTGTTGCATTCCTCCACTTAACTGGTCTGGTTTTTGCTCCTCATAGCCCTCTAAACCTACCATAGCCAGGGCCTGCCTGGATTTTTCTCGCCGTTTTTCTTTTGACATCCCATCTATTTCAAGCCCAAATTCCGTATTTTCTAAGACAGTCCTATAGGGGAAGAGGGCAAAGTTTTGAAATACCATGCCAAATTTTTGCCGGCGGTAATGGATTAACTCTTTTTTATTTAGATCCATAATACTATCGCCATCTATTAATATATCTCCCCGGGTTGGTTCAATTAATCGATTTAAACAGCGCAGGAGAGTGGACTTACCGCTACCTGATAAACCCATGATAACAAATATTTCACCTTCCCTGACAGAAAAATCAACATTTCTTACCCCGACTGTGTTATCAGATTTAGCTAATATTTCATCTTTACTGAACCCCTCATCAATTAACTCAATACCTTCCTGGGGCCGGGGGCCGAAAACTTTGCTGAGATTTTTAACTTCTATCTTATTTTTCATTATTGAATTTTCCTCCTCCTCAAAACAAAAAAGGCTTAGACAGATGCTCATCTTAATTGATGTAAAGCCAGGATCAATTAACTGAACATACTACCTAAACCTTTTTAAGAATTCATTTTTTCTGACCATGCTAAATAATAACAAAATAACAGGGGCTTGTCAAATCAGAGTGATAAATGCAGGTAATTGGTGTTTTCCAGGCAGGAAAAAGCCCCTTTTTGCAGAAACCTTTTATAAGGGGGAAGAGAGATTGCTGAGAAAAATAGAAATTGTCATTCCCATTACAGAGGATGAGAAACTGCAGGAAATATTAATGGATTATAAAATATTAGACCAATACCGGGTCTCTCTGTTAGAGGATAGGTATTTATATCTGATTACCCTTAAGGTTGAAGATAGTGGACCCCTATTGGATCAAATGGAAAAAAAGCTGGCCTTTGCTGAGGGTTTTAGATTGAATTTATTAGCAGTTGAAGCTACTCTGCCTGAACCAGAAACCACTGAATCTGATGGTGATGAGGAAGAAAAGGAGAGCTTGTCAGAGAACCAGAATAATCAGAGCAATAATAAAGTGAGTCTTTCCAGGCAGGAGCTTTATAATGATGTAGGAGCTTCAGTTGAATTAAATAGAAATTATTTAATAATGTGTTTTTTGTCAGCAATAGTGGCCAGCAGCGGAGTGCTGCAGGGCAATGTAGCAGTCATAATTGGAGCAATGGTTATTGCCCCTCTTTTAGGCCCTAATGTGGGTTTATCCCTGGCAGCTACTTTAGGAGATATTGAATTGGGTCGAAAGGCCCTTAAGGCCAGTTTGCTGGGAGTTGCAGTATCTTTAATCATAGCCTTCTTGATTGGTTTATTCCTGCAGCCAACCAGCTGGTCAGCTGAAGTCTTAAATAGAACAACTTTAAGCTGGGGAGATATAGCTTTAGGTCTGGCCTCAGGAAGTGCAGGGACCCTGGCCTTTACCACTGGAGCAGCTAATGCTGTAATTGGGGTAATGATAGCTGTAGCTTTAATGCCACCTTTAGTTGTTATTGGTCTTTTAGCTGGAGCAGGTGAGCTGGTTCTGGCAGGAGGAGCTTCGCTGTTATTTTTAGCTAATATTATCTGCGTTAATCTCTCCGGGGTCTTGACTTTTTTATTACAGGGCATCCGTCCTCTGAACTGGTGGGAGGAGAAGAAAGCCAAAAAATTGAGACGTTATAGCTTGATTTTGTGGTTAGGTCTATTGATGCTCTTGATTTTTATTTTACATTTAGCTAATTTTCTTTAATAGAGGAGTTATATTCAGATGACTAACTTAAATAACAGTGAGCAGTCTGAGGAAAATAATAACGAATGCGAACACTGTGAACGAAAACTGAAGGAGCTAAATTCAGCTAAAAAATTAGTCCAGTCCACCATTGATTCCCTCTCAGCTCATATAGCTGTCTTAGACCATAAGGGAGAGATAAAATATACCAATAAAGCCTGGAGAAATTTTGGGCTTAATAACACCCCGGATTCTAAAAAGCAAGAACTTGATATGATTGGTTATAATTATATAGATGTCTGTAAAAATGCCACTGGTTTTAGCTCCAGTGGCGCTAAGGATGCTGGAGAGGGGATAAGAGAAGTTATCCAGGGAGAGAGTGAGCTTTTCACCATGGAATATCCCTGCCATTCTCCAGAAGAAAAACGCTGGTTTTTGCTGAGAGTTACTCCTTATCAGGGAGAAGGTCCCTATGCAGCAGTCGTCTCTCATGAAAATATCACTGAGCGCAAGGAAAGTGAATTGAGATTGGAAAAATCACTGGAAAGGGGCCGACAATTACATGAACAGTTTCTCCCCCGGGAAATGCCTGATATAGCTGGCTTTGAATTTGCGGCTCATTTTGAACCGGCAGAAAAATTAGGGGGAGATTTTTACGATTTTATTGAATTTGGAGACCGCCTGGTATTTTTTCTTTCTGATGTCAGCGGCCATGACCTGAGCAGTGCCATGTTAAATATATTTTTACGGGAAAACATCAACTCTTATTTCCTTTCTAATTGGGGGATGCAGGGTGAAATTTCACTATCTCTATTGATGGATTTTGTTACCGAACGTTTTATTCAGGAAGACTTTCCGCCAGACTTTTTTATCTGCCTTATTTTGGGGGTAATTAATTACAATAAAATGACTTTAAAGTTTATTAATGCTGGCATGCAATTTTATCCCCTGCTATTGAAAAAGAAACAACCTCCGCAGCCTTTAAAGAATTCTCATATGCCAATTTCCTATTTGAATACTCTTAGGGAAATAAATTATGAAGAAAAATGTATAAGTCTAGAATCAGACATGACCTTTTTATTTTTTACCGATGGATTGATAGAACAAAAAAATGAAAAGGGTGAGATGTTTGGTGTGGAGAGGCTTAAGCAGCTTTTAACCTGTAATAATAACATAGCTCCAGGGAAAATTTTAGCCAGGATAAATAATAAATTTGCAGAATTTATTCAGGAGCAGCCCTTGCAGGATGATTTAACCCTTTTGAGTCTGCGTTATAGCAAAAATAGCAGATAAATAATATATTATGTCTGATATTTTGTTTTATAGATGTTTGTTAGTTAACAGAGCCTTTTGGCCTGACAATTTATAATCAGTGCGGGAGGTTAGATAAAGATGCCTAATTATAATTTTAAATGTCAGCAATGTGAGACTAAATTTACTTTACAGGCTTCAATGGAAGAGATTGGTGATGATTTTCAGGTGGAATGTCCAGAATGTGGAAGCGAAGATGTACTGCAGACCTTCGACCGGGTAGGCATTATTGGCTGTAGCATATCAGGTGGGGGTCCAGGCTGAAGTAGAGCCTAAAGGCTGCTCCGTGAGAGCAGCAGTAATTTGAGAGGCAGAAAGGGGATTTGTACTGTGTCCAGAAAAGCAATTAAAAATGCTAAAATCATAGACGGTAGTTCCTCCTCCTGGTTTTGGGGGTCATTACTTATAGAAAAGGGAGAGATAACTGAAATTATATCTGGCAGGAGAGCAGAAAAGCTTTCCTCCAGATATAATTTTACCAGCACAGATGAAGTTATTGATGCTCAGGGAGATTTTCTAGCTCCAGGATTTATTGATATTCATACCCATTCAGATTTAACACTGCTGGCTCAAGGCAAAGCTGCCAGCAAAGTACAGCAGGGAGTTACCACGGAAGTAATAGGAAACTGTGGTTCTTCACCTGCTCCTTATGGGGAGACTGATAAAGAAACTATAAAAACTGAACTGGCTGATTATGGTCTTGAATTGACCTGGAGAACCTTTCCTGAGTTTTTAAGTATTCTGGCCCAAAAGAAGACCAGCGTCAATATTGTTCCTCTTCTAGGTCTAGGAGCTGTTAGAAGTGCTGTTGGAGGGTATTCAAACCAGGAGTTATCAGGGAAGGAGTTAAAAGAAGCTAAAGAGATAATTGCTGATGCTATGGAGGCTGGGGCTAGAGGAGTTTCAAGTGGTTTAATCTATCCACCCTCCAGTTACAGCAATACTGCTGAATTAATTTCATTAGCAAAGGTGGCCTCCGCTTACGGTGGGTTATATGCCACTCATTTAAGAAATGAGGGCTGTGATTTAGTTGCGGCTTTAAAGGAGGCTCTCACCATAGGAGAGCAGGCTGAGATTCCAGTGCAAATATCCCATCATAAGGTAAGTGAGAAGTCCTGCTGGGGATTAGTGGCCGGGACAATTAAAATGATGGAAAATGCCCGGCAAAGGGGGATTGATGTTACCTGTGATCTCTATCCTTATTTAGCCTCCAATACTGGCTTGGCTTCACTTATACCGGATTGGGCTCATGAAGGTGGTAAAGAAAAACTATTAAAGCGTTTAAAAGAACCCACTGCCAGAGATAAAGTGCTTACTTCTCTTGCAGAGACTGGAGAAAATAGAGGCTGGGATAAAATTATGGTATCTCATCTTGCCGGGGGAGCACATCAAAAATTTGCAGGCAGCTATATATCAGAGATCGCTCAATCCTGGAAAGTTAGCGGTGCTGAGGCGGTAATAAAAATATTACAGGATAATGAATTGCGGGCTGGAATGATTAGTTTTGCCATGTGTGAAGAAGACCTGATAGAGGTGCTCACCAGTAGATTGAGCATGATCGGTTCTGATGGCAGTTCGCTGGCCCGGGAGGGAATACTGGCTAAAGGGCAGCCCCATCCGCGTAATTTTGGCACCTTCGCCAGGGTTTTAGGGAAATATGTCCGAGATAAAAAAATTCTGCCCTTAGAAGAAGCTATCCACAAGATGACAGGGAAACCGGCAGCCCGGCTGGGACTGGCCCAGAGGGGGATTATTAAACCTGGAAATAAGGCAGATCTGGTGCTTTTTTCAGCTGAAGAAATTAATGATAAAGCAACCTTCAAAGAACCTTTTCAATATCCAGAAGGTATTAAAAGAGTTATGGTAGCCGGTGAAAATGTGGTAAAAGATAAGGAGCATCAAAGAGTCTACCCGGGAGAGTTAATCAGGGCTTAAATGTTCAATTAACTAAGGGGATGAGGTTTTAATAATGAAGGTCACTAAAATATATCAGCATAAATCAGAAAATAATCAGGATCTAGTATTTAAACTTGATAGCGGTTTTATGCTGGTAAAGAGATCAGAGGATAAAATAAAGAAATTTAATATTGCTCGCTGGGAGGAGATTAATTTTCTCTCGGAAGATTATCAGGAGATTCAGCGCCAGCCCACTGCAGAGGAACTTAGAGCAATCAAAAAATATGTGGCTAAGAGCAGAAGACAGGATAAGAAAACCTCTCTTTTTGCCAGGATACTGGAGAAAATTAGAGCTTTATTTAATAAAAGATAGCTCAAGCTTACTTAAATTAATAGATAATAGGAGGAATTTACATGGATGCCTGGGAAGCATTAATGCTGATGATAAAAGAACAGGGTGTAGAGATGGTTTTCGGCTTAGGTGATAATTATCTCAATATGTTAGCGGAGGAGGCTGGATTACTGGCAGTTAATGTTAGACATGAAAGTTCTGCCCCCTTCATGGCTATGGCCTATAGTCGTTTAACAGGTAAGATTGGCCTTGTTTCGGCTTCGCCTGGCCCGGGTACCGCTAATTTAGTTCCCGGGGTACTGGAGGCCTATTCTGCCTCTTTACCCCTTGTTTTACCCTGTCATTCTGCTGCTGTTTCTACTTCAGGAAGAGGGGAATTTCAGGAATGTGATCAAGTGAGTTTAATGGAGCCTATCACTAAGTGGAGTACCCAGCTACCTAAAGCAGAGTTATTGCCCTGGTATGTTAGGAGAGCCTTCACTAAAAGTTTAAATGGAAGTCCAGGGCCAGTTTATTTAGATCTGCCCCATGATATTATGGGACCCGGTCCTTTAAGAAAAGATAACACCAACCAAAGTGAAAAAGAGAAGTTTAATATATCTTTTCCTGGAGAGTTTAGACCAGCGACTAAAAAGCGTATCCCGGCCAGTAAAGACTCCATTATTAAGACCTTAACTGCACTAAAAAAAGCCCACAATCCAGTTATTGTTTTTGGGAATGGGGCGATTTTATCCAGAGCTTTTCAAGAAGCTGAAGATTTGATCAATACTATGGCTATTCCCTTTTTGACAACTCCAGGAGGAAGAGGAATTATCTCCGAGAGCCACCCCCTCTCACTGGGTTTAAGTGGCAGGTATAGGAGTAAAATAGCCCGGAATTATATAAATAAGGCGGATTTGCTTTTCACTATAGGCAGTAGCAATGAAGCCTTTCAAACTGGTCACTGGGAGCACTTACCACCCCAGGCTAAATTTATCCAGCTGGATATATCTCCTGAGAATATCGGAAAAAACTGGCAGCCAGATATTGCGGTAGTAGGTGATGTTAAGCCAGTTATTAGACAGTTACTTGCTGAAAATGAAGAACAGGAGATTATCCCTGATTATTCAACGCCCGAGAAAAGTAAACCCAAAATTTTTGAGAAATTAAAGCAAAAAAAGGAAGAACTTCAACAGGAGATTCGAGCTTCCTTACCCCAAAAATCAACCGAGCTTTTGGCCAGAGAAGTAGTTTTACTGGCCAATAAAGTCTTTGGAGAAGATACTATCCTGGTCAATGAAAATGGCAGCCAGGATGTCTGGTCCTATTTTCACTCCTATTATCAGGTAAGGAGCAGATTAGGCTGTATTCCCGTGGCTGAACAGACCTGCATGGGAATGGGGGTTGTCGGGGCTATTGCAGCCAAAATTACTGAACCGGAAAGGCCGGTGCTCTGTATTACCGGTGATGGAGCATTTCAAATGTATCTACAGGAGATGGCAACAGCTGTCCAGTATAATGCCGGCTGTACCTGGCTGGTTTTAAATAATAAAGGTTTAGGCTGGATAAGAGCTAAACAGCAACGGGCTGGTTTCTCAACCTATTCCACTGAATTTACCAGTCAACCGGCTCTGGCTGAGACGGCAGAGAGCTTTGGCTGTCTGGGTTTAAGAGTTGAAGACAGGAAAGACTTAAAAGAGGCTTTAGAAAAAGCTAAGAAAGCTAATATTGCCGGCCGACCGGTAGTTATTGATTGTCAGATAGCCTTTAATCCTGATATGTCTCACTTAGATGATGGTAACTGGTGGGAATAGAGAAGAAAATCAATTAAAAATTACAATACCCCTTGCAAAATATAGCAGTGATAGGTTATAATAGAAATTGGATAATTATATTTTTCACAAAATAAGTGTATTATTTCACAACAAGGGGAGATAATTAATGACAGAAACGAAAATAGCAGATCCAGCGCCTTTAGGCCTGGGAGGTTTTGCCTTAACTACCTTTGTCTTAAGTTTTTATAACGCCGGTATTATGCCAGCAGCAGGGGCAGCAGTTGTAGTTCCCTTAGCATTATTTTATGGAGGTTTAGCCCAATTTATGGCCGGAATGTGGGAATTTAAAACGGGCAACACCTTTGGTGCTACAGCCTTTACTTCTTTTGGAGCCTGGTGGATGTTTTATGCCCTGTTGCAGTATTCTCTTTCTTTAGGCTGGCTGGAGTTAGGCGATTATGAGCTGATTTCCATGGGTTTGGTTCTGGCAGCCTGGGCTATATTCACCTTTTATATGTGGATTGCCACCTTTAAACTTAATCGGGCAGTTTGGTTGATATTTTTAACCCTCTGGATCACTTTTGCTCTCTTAGCTCTAGGAGACTTAGTGGCTCCAGGTTTTGGTATTGCAGGAGGTTATTTAGGAATAGTTTGTGCTTCGATTGCCTGGTACACCTCAGCGGCAGAGGTGATAAACTCAGTTTTTGCCAGAGAAGTTTTGCCCTTAGGAGAAGCAGTTTTAACTGCTGATAAAGAAAAAACAAGGGAAGAGTTTGTCAGCGAAGGATAATTTAAAGCAATAAAAAAAGGCCGGATAATTCCGGCCTTTTTGAGGTGGGGAAAGCTTTTAAACACCGAAGTCCTCGTAATTTATCTGCTCCTTCGGTACTCCCTTATTTTCTAAAATTTCTATAGCATCCTGAGCCATAGGCCTAGATCCACAGATATAAACCACTGTCTCTGGATCAACCTCAAGCTCCTCTAAAATATGAGTTACATATCCCTGTTTATAGTCATCACCTCGAGGGCGGGAGAGCACCCGATCATAAGCAAAATTATTATTTTCCTGGGCGATAGTGGCAAAGAAATCGTCATAGATAAGATCTTCCTCATAACGAGCCCCGTAGAGCAGGGTCGCTTCACCGTTATAATTTTCCTCAATTTTTCTTGCTTCAATATTTGTTCCTCCGGCAGCCTTTAATCTAACTCCAGGCCGGGCAAAAAGATTCTCTACGATAGAAGTAAAGGGTGTAATTCCAATGCCATTTGCTAAAAAGAGCATCTTTTCCTGACTTTTATCGATGGCTAACTCTCTTCCCATAGGTCCCTTTAAAGTTACTCTTTGACCTTCCTGAAAATTATCGAAGATTAAATTTGTCCCATAGCCATCTTCTATCTTTTTGATAGTAACGGAAACCTGGTTTTTAGCTGCATCACTGCCAGAGATTGTGTAAGCCTTAAACATTTCTCGCTGGTCATCTACTTTTACCAACATAAATTGCCCGGGAATAAATTCCATGCTGTTAGGTTCTAAAAGAGAAAAGGTAAATTCCTTAATATCTGGATTGGCAAATTCTTTGATCTTACTAATTTTAGCCTGATAATAACGAGACTTTTCAAAGCCTGTTAAATCTGCCGCCTCCTCGATACTATCAGCCTCAGTCGGTGTAGCTAACTGAAGTATACCGCTGGGACAATTTTCCACACAGGTATTACAGCGGATGCATTTTTCATTTTCAAATTGGTTATTGTTTTCCTGAAAACTTTTGTGAGGCTCTAACTGCATAGGACATACGCGAGAACAATTGGCACAGGAATGACATAAATCAGGACTTTCAGCTGTTATCAGTTGATCGGTAGTGCTGGTTATACCAAAAGTTTTACCTAATTTATAGGAGAATAATTGCATGGTCCCCATGGGACAAAACTGACACCAGCTCCGAGGGCTAAAGATAACTCCAAGCAGCCCCCCCACCACAAGCACCATAAGATAGGTGTTGGAGAATATAAAGCCGGTTCTGGCCAGCAGACCTTCAGTCTGTTGAAAAACTGCCAAAAACCTTCGCCCCATATTAAATCCGAAAAAAATAAAGGCTAAAGCAACAAAAGGTTTTGATTTTAAAATTTCTGGAATTTTATCATTGCGGCTTATAGGCAAAATTATCTGGTCGTAGAGACTACCATGAGGACAAAAGTTACCACACCAGTAACGACCTTTTAAAAAGCTCGTTATTAACAGAGCTAAAATAATTAGAGGCACCACAAGTCCCAGATAAGGCCAAAATTGTCCGCCTAAAGCTACAATAACAGTGATCAACCAGGCCCAGCGTCGGATAAAATTAAAAGTACGATTTGTTTTGATATTATAGGCTATTTCTGCCAAAGTTCTTTCCCCCCTGATGATTAATAAATTAAGCAAAAAATTTTTAGTAGATATTGAGCGTAAATTTACACTATATTTATTATGACCTATCAGGGGGATTATTTCTGTGATTAAGTCACATTACCTTTATCTATAGGCTAAGTCTTCTAAAAATCTTCGCTTAATTATGGTGATTTTACCACGCCCTAGTTCAACAGCTCCTCTGGCAGCAAAGTCTCTTAAAGTTCTGCTAACTACTTCTCGAGCCGAGCCAATTTCTTTGGCTATTTCTGCCTGGGTTAAATTTAGAGTCTCCTGATTTTGCTCAACAGTAGATATTAAAAATGAGGCTATTCTGGTTTCAATGTTCTTGAAAGCTATATCTTCAACAGTCAACATAACATCCTGCAAACGACTAAAAACTTTACCAAAAACAAATTCCTGTAACTCAGGAATGGAAGATAAATATCTTTTAAAGGTAGAGGCTGGTAAGGCTAATATTTCTGTTTCTTTCTCTATCTGGGCCTGAGCAGGGAAATTAGAACTGCTCATAATACAGGCTATCGACATCAGACACATTTCTCCCCTTTGGATACGGTATAAAGTTAATTCCCGGCCTTTTTCTGAGACTTTATAGACCCTGATAGAGCCTTTTAAGAGAAAGAAAGTGTTTTCGCAGGTATAGCCTGCCTTCATGATTATCTTGCCTGGGGGATATTTAATATATGTCAGCTGGTTCAATAAATTTTCTCTTTTTTCTGGCTTCAGTTTATTATAAAAAGAAAAATTTTTAGCCAATTTCTTCTCTTTCCGTTTATTGATCATGGTATACCTCCTAATTTTAATTAGGCTACTATTATATTCTAACATTTATTGCTCCTGTAACCAAGTGCTTATGAAGGGTCTGGCGATTTTTTTATCCTGTTAATTATAATTGCAGTATGTTAAAATTAATTGAGATAATTTATTAAACAGGGAGGTTTTAAATTTGTTTAACATTGAATCCATTGGCCGCATTGAAAGTAAATTTAAGGAGTCCACTGACCCCAATATTATGAAAAAACAGCCCAGCAGAGTTATAATTGAGCCAGATTATCAAGCTGGTCTTGATAAAATAGAGGAAAATAATTATCTGAAGATAGTTTTTTATTTGCACCAGGCAGAGGGTTATGATTTAATAGGCCCCCGGCGTTATGGCGGGGTGAGAGGTGTATTTGCCTCTCGCTCACCTAGGCGTCCTGTACCTATTGCAGTAACCGTCGTCAAACTTTTAGCCAGAGAAGATAATGTGTTAGAAGTTTTGGGCCTGGATGCAATTGATGGAACTCCAGTTCTGGATATAAAACCCTATGCTGAAGAGATTGATAATCCTGTTATAAAATTTGCCGATTATGATTAACCTCTGTCCAGGTAAGAAAAAGATAATAATAATTTGAGAAAAAAATACTTTTCTTGCAGGATTGTTGACTGTTATCTAGAATAGTTAAATTAATAACAAACCTTTATTAATTATCATATTAAATAAGGAGGAAAAAATTATGAAAAGAAAAATCCCAGTAATATTGTTGGTTTTTGTGTTGACTTTAGGCATAAGCTTTTCTGTAGCAGCTGAAGTTATGGATGGTGGAGCTTTGGTTGATGAACTGAGCGAGGAAGTTGAAAGAGAGATGGATGCTCAGGATCTGCAGATGGACCTCGATGTAGGGGAAGAATATATAATTTTGGATGTTCGTTCTACCGCTGAAAGAGAAGAGGGATATATTCCTGGCAGTGAATATGTTAATTTTGGTCAGCTCTTCTTTCAAATTGGCGATTTAGTTGAAGATCCTGAACAAGAATTTATAGTGGCCTGTCAATCTGGCGCTCGTTCCGTTATAGCTGTAAAATTACTACAGGATATGGGCTATGAAAATCCTATTAACTTAGAAGGGGGCTTTATGGCCTGGGAAGATGCAGGATTTGAGGTTGAAACCCCCTAGAGTTTTACTTAATATAAGTATTTACCCACAAGGAGTCAGCTATTTTGAGCTGGCTCTTTTGCTTTTTAATTCTAGAATTAAATATAAAAGCAAATAATATTTTAGCACTATATTATTACCTGAAATTACTTGCATAACTACAATATGTAATATATACTTGATTAAATAACCGAAAAATTTATCAAATATTAACAAAAATAGAGGGTGGGGTAGAAGAAAGTGAAAATGAAAGAGCAATATTCTGGTATTTTAAAATTATCCTTGCTTTTTTTTGTTATGTTATTACTTTTTTCTTTCAGTAATCATCAAGTGTCATCGGTTAGAGCTGAAGAAGGTGATTTTTTAAGAGCTTCAGGATTTTTAGAGCCAGTTGTAGAATTGAGTAAATCAACAGCCATCAATGGCAAAATTGCTGATATTTTTGTTACAGGCGGCGATGAGGTTGAGAGCAATGAGCTCTTATTAAATTTAGATGATAGCCGGAGGCAGAAGGAGATATCTTCATTGGAAAAAAGTCTGGCTCAGGAAAAAAAACAATTAGAGGCAGAAGAGGAATCATACCAGCAGGCTTTATTAAACTATAATTTAAGCCAATTACAATTAGATAATTTGCGAGAAAAAGATTTTTCCCTTTTAGAGACTGAAATTGAATTAGCCAAGGCAGAGCTGGAATATGAAACTACAGAATTTAACCGGGCAGAAAGGCTATACTCTCGGGAGGCCATGGAAGATGTTGAATTTGCTCAATATGAATTTAATTATATCCGTTCACAATTAAACAAAACGATAGCCGAATTAACTCTGGCAGAGCAAAGAAAAGAGACTGAAGATCAGATAGAGGAGCAAAAAATTCAATTAAAGGAGAGTGAAAGCGCCAGGAAATATGCCGAATTGCAACTTGAGGCAGCCGAATTAGCTCATGAGGCAGCAAAACTAGACTTAGAACAATTGAAATTAGAGTTAGCTGATTATGAATTTAAGGCCCCAAAGGATATGGTGGTCTTAGATGTGTTAGTAGAAGCAGGGGAACAGGTGACTGCCGGGGAAGAGCTCTTTACTTTAGCCAGTCAAGATCTGCAAATAGTTATAGAACCTGATGAAAGAGAGATTGGCAGTATTTATCAGGGACAGCAGGGAAAGGCTGTAGTGGAGAGTTATCCTGAGGAAAATTTTCCTGTAGAAGTAAAGGAAATTGCACCCAAAGTTGATATTGACCGAGGCACAATTAAGGTGAAGCTTGATATAACTGGAGAAACTCCAGATTTACTGCCCTTTATGACTGTCTCAGTTGATCTTGAGCTAGGGGAGGAATAGTTATATGTGGTTTGAAATTAAAATGGCTTTTCGCTTCCTGATTTCAGGGAGAACTCAAACTTTATTGATTTTAGCAGGGATAACTATTGGAGTTGCTGTACAGGTCTTTTTAGGCTCGCTGATAAGTGGTCTACAGGCCGACTTAATCCAACAAACAATTGGTTCTTCTTCTCATATAACTCTGCGCTCTGAAAGGGAATTACCCAGGCAGATTTCTGAAACCTATTCCCCTGGCTCTCGAGTAATAACTTTTGCAGACCGTCAGGAAGGTTTGAAGAACTATGACCTCATCCGACGAGAATTAGAAAATTATTCTGAATTGACGGCAATATCTCCCACTATTACCGGTAATGGTTTTGCCATAAGAGGGGGAAAGAGTGAGTCTATAGTATTTCGCGGTATCGACTTTTCGGAAGCTGATAAAATATATAATATCTCTGACCGAATAACCCGGGGAGAGGCAACTGTTGGGGGAAATGATATTTTAATGGGTAAAAATTTAGCAGAAGAGTTAAATCTAGCTCCGGGAGATACAATTCAGCTGAGGACAGCCGATGATGTACAGGATAGATTTAGAGTCTCGGGACTTTTTGATTTAGGCAGTCAGGACTTAAATGAGAGCTGGATTTTTCTGGCTAGAAGCAGAGCTGCCTCTTTATTTAATCTTCGTAATGAAGTTTCTAATATTGAAGTACAGATAGAGGATGTTTTTGCCGCCGAGCCTCTGAGCGAGCAACTTCGTCAGGAATTTCCAGAAATAGAAATAGAAAGCTGGCAGCAGACCAATGCTGATCTTTTAACAGCGCTAGAAAGTCAGAGCACCTCCAGTTTGGTCATTCAGTTTTTTGTTATTGTAGCTGTAACCCTGGGAATAGCCAGTGTTCTGGCTGTATCAGTGGTTCAGAAGAACAAACAAATCGGAATTATTAAAGCCATAGGGGCCAGACCTAAAAGAGTAGGAAGAATATTCTTGCTGCAGGGGGGAATTATTGGCGCCATAGGAGCAGTGCTGGGTATTTTATCTGGCATTGGTTTAAGCCAACTTTTCGTTACTCTAGTTAGAGATGCTGCAGGTGACCCTCTTTTTCCCATTGAAGCCGACCCTCGTTTTCTTGCGATTTCTTTTATAATAGCCACTATAGCAGGGATGTTAGCAGCTTTAGTCCCGGCTCGAAACTCTGCTCGATTAAATACCGTAGAGGTGATACAAAATGGATAATAATATTATCGAAGTAGAGGATGTTTATAAAACTTATGGTGATGAAGTTGAGACTGAAGTTCTCCATGGGGTGTCTTTTTCTCTGCTGGAAAATGATTTTGCAGCCATTATCGGCCCCTCTGGCTCTGGCAAAAGCACCCTGTTAAATTTAATTGCGGCTCTTGATAAACCAACCAGAGGAAAAGTATTCATTTCTGGTGAGGATATAACTCAATTAGATGAAAATAAATTAGCCGATTTGAGGAATTAAAAATTAGGCTTTGTCTTTCAATTCCATCATTTGTTGCCGGAATTTACTGCCCTGGAAAATGTTCTCATGCCCGTCTGGATCTCTCAGGGAAAACCTACCAGGGAGGATGAAGAGTGGGCTGAAAAACTTATTGATACTGTGGGTATGACCCCCTGGAAAGATAATTTAAGTACCAAGCTTTCTGGAGGTCAGAAGCAGCGGATAGCCATAGCTCGCTCCCTGATGAATAAACCCGGCGTTATCCTGGCCGATGAGCCTACAGGTAATCTTGACACTGATACTTCAGAACAGGTTTTTAAGTTGCTGCGGAATATCAATCAAGAATTTGGCACAGTCTTTGTTATCGTTACCCATGATCGTCACTTAGCTGGAAGGACGGATAAAATTATTGAAATTGTAGATGGTAACATTGTAAGGACCTTATCGGGCTCTAAAACCGATGAATTTGAGGTCTGGGATGAAATGGCTCCTGGTTATTGTGTTGAGCATAAGAAAAAGGTTGAGGTTTGAAAAATTTAATTCTACTGGTTTTTATTAAAAATTATTTGAGATAATCATAAATGTAAACTCAGGGAATGGTTAGATGACTTTAGAAATAACCTTGATGCTGTTAATTTTAATAACCACTATAATCCTCTTTATCACCGAAGTCTTAAGAATAGATATTACTGCTCTGTCGATAATGGTAATCCTGCCCTGGTTGGGGTTAATTGAACCCCTAGAAGCCTTTTCTGGCCTGGCCAGTAATGCAGTTATTGCAGTAATAGCAGTGATGGTATTAGGTGAGGGGTTAGTGCAGACTGGGGCCATGCAATTACTAACCAGGCCCATTTTAAATCTGGCCGGTCAGGAGGAACAGAAGCTGACAGCCGTTATTTCAGCATCAGCTGGAGTTTTTTCTGCTTTTGTGCAAAATATTGGGGTGATTGCCCTCTTCCTCCCGGTGGTTCGCAGAATAGCCAGCAAAACCAATAATTCTATTAGCAAAATATTACTTCCAGTGGGTTTCGCCACCCTCCTGGGTGGCAGCCTGACGATGGTTGGTTCTGGCAATCTTATAATTTTAAATGACCTTTTAGTCCAGGGAGGGGAATCTTCCTTTAATTTATTTAGTGTTACTCCCATTGGAGCGGTATTATTACTGATTGGCATAGCTTACTTTTTTGTTTTTGGCAATAGGCTTCTGCCGGCCCGGGAATGTGAAGTTGAAGAGGATGCCACCAGGCAAAAGGAGCTTATAGACAATTGGAATCTGGTAACAACTATATATAGTAGTAGAGTCAAAAAGAGCAGTCAACTAGTCGGCGAAACCCTAGAATCTGCTGGACTCTGGTCTGAATATGGAATTTATTTGTTGGCCTTAAAGGAGAGGGAAGATATTTCTTATGCCCCCTGGAGATTTACCCGATTTTCCAGCGGTCAGAAATTAATAATTTTAGGTAGAGAAGATTCGGTGGCCAAATTTGCTGCTGATTTTGGACTTAATTATGTTGAAGAGGGCAGACGAGAAGAGAGTGGTCAACTCACCAGTGGATTAGACCTGCAGGAGAGCTTCTTTGCTGAATTTTTGGTTCCTCCTCGCTCGGAATATCAGGGTAAAACTTTGCGCGAGATTGCCCTGAGAAAAAATTTCAATATCAACCCTTTACGTTTAATAAGGGGAAATAAAGAGCTGACCGGTGATTTCTCTGATTTTAAAATGAGAGCAGGGGATATTATAGTCGTTTTTGGTTTAAGGGAAAATATTAAAGCTGCAGCCAGGACAGAGAACTTTGTTTCCCTAACCAACTTTCAATCTATCAAAAAACCAACTGGCAGCCCTAAATTGGCCATAGCGATATTTTTGTTATCGATAGTTTTGATCTTATTTGGTTTTGAATTATCTTTAGCCCTATTCAGCGGAGCTTTAGCAATGGTTTTAGCGGGGCTGATACCGGTGCAAGAACTTTATCAGGCCATTGACTGGCAGACAGTCTTTTTATTGACTGGCTTAATTCCTTTAGGTTTGGCTATGGAAAAGACGGGCACTGCTGAATATTTGGCCACTAATCTAATGGTGATATTGGCCGATGCTCCTACTTTTACAATATTATTGGCTTTAGCCTCTTTAAGCACATTATTTACCCTCTTTATGTCCAATGTTGCTTCCACTGCGGTCTTAGTACCTTTAGTGATTATGATTGGCAATCAGAGCGGTATTAATCCTCGAGCTCTGGCTCTTTTAGTTGCTCTCTGTGCCTCAAATTCCTTTGTCTTACCCACCCATCAAGTCAATGCTTTTTTAATGAACCCTGGCAATTATAATAGTCGTGACTATTTGAAAGCCGGCAGTATCCTGACTCTGTTGTATATTTTGTTGGTGTCCTCTATGATTTATTTATTTTATCTTTAAAAAAAGGAGAGATAATGATGTTATTTGAAAAGATTAAAACACCGGGATTGGCCCATAATTCTTATTTAATTGGTGATGCTGGAGAAGCTGTGGTGATTGATCCCAGGCGAGATGTTGATATTTATCTGCAGAAGGCAGTGGAAGCAGGTTATGCTATTAAAACTGTCCTGGAAACTCATCGCAATGAGGATTATTTGGTCGGTTCTTTAGAGCTCAAGAAAAAAACAGGAGCTGACCTTTATCACGCCGATGCCTCTCTGGACTATCAATATGGTCAGGCAATTGAAGAAGGACAGAGGTTTAAATTTGGCAGGTTATATTTGGAAGCACTCCACACACCAGGCCATACCCCTGGCTCTCGCAGTTATGTTTTATATGGCTATGAAGAAGAGCCTTTAATGGTTTTTACTGGTGATGTTCTCTTTGCTGGAGATGTAGGGCGGGTAGACTTTCTCGGTGAAGATAAGCTTGAAGAGACAGCCTCCGCCTTGTATGATTCAATATTTAATAAGATTTTTCCGCTGGGCGATGAGGTAATCATCTGTCCAGCCCATGGAGCAGGTTCGGTATGTGCCAGTGCAATTGCTGATAGAGAGTGGACCACCATTGGTATAGAGAAAAAATTAAATCCTAAATTGCAGGTAGATGATAAAGAGGAATTTATCGAAAAAGTAGCTAAAATGCTGGAGTATAATCCTTACTTCAAAAAAATGGAGGAAGAAAATCTGGCTGGAGCTGCCCCTTTATCGGAGTACGCAAAACCTGCTGCCCTTACTCCTGAGGAGTTTGCTAACATTAAAGAATCGGAAAATGCCATAGTAATCGATACGAGAATGGAAGTCAGTTTTGCCACCGCTCATGTGGAAGGCTCACTATCAATCTGGAAGGATAATTTAACCAGTTTTACCGGTTGGTTTGCCCCGCTAGACGAACCGATTTTACTGGTGACAGAGGGAGATTATCCGAAGGAAGAGATAAAGCATCTCTACAGGATAGGGTATGACGATATTAGAGGTTATTTAGGTGGTGGAATAATCAAATGGCATATGGCCGGAAAAAAGAGCAGCTCCATTAATACTGTAACCGTTGATAAATTATGTAATATTATCGATGGAAGTGAGGAATATTTTATTCTGGATGTTAGAGCTGAAGATGAAGTCGAAGAAGAGGGAGAGATAAAAGATGCCACCAATATCCATCTCACTCAATTACCCGATAATTTAGCGGCTCTTCCGAAGGATAAACCAATTTATATCTTTTGTGGTAGTGGGATTAGGTCGATGACGGCAGCCTCGGTATTGAAAAATAAAGGATTTGCTAATCTCAATGTAGTTCTAGGGGGCTTAATGGGTTGGTCCTCAACTGCCTGTCCTATAGTCTAATACAGTCTAAAAACTTACAAAAATCATAAACCTTAGAATAAATCAGCGGTTTTTAAGCTAACTTAAAAACCGCTGATTTTGTTTATTCTGGGCCAATAAAACTAAAAAAGCTGAAAAATTATCAGGCCGATTATCATTAAAATAAAGCCAAATATTTTGCTTAAAGAAATATTTATTACTGCTTCGCCAAAGAGGCCAAAATAGTTAATTACCAGGGAAGCAAAAAGCTGAGTTACTATGATTATGGTTAGAGAATAACTCATCCCCAGATTGCTTACCCCCTGCATTACGGAAAATATTATGCCTGCTCCCAGCACTCCACCGAGCAGATATATAATATTAACGTCTTTAAAGGCGCTTAGAGAGGGTTGGCTTTGGATAAACATGAGCACAGCAAGGGTAAATAAAAAGCCACTGCCATGGACAAAGGCATTAGAAGTCCAGAGCCCTGCCGTTTCTCCCAATCGAGCATTAAAAATTGATTGTAGAGCAATCATCAGGCCGGCCAATATTGAGAAAATAGCTCCTACTAACATTTGATCAACTCCTATTTATGACTATGTACAGTTTATAATTATATCAGTTATATATAAGAATACAAGTATTACCAAATGAAAAATATAAAATATTTCAGGCAAACTATTGACAACAGCCCATATTATAATATAATAACATTAAGAGAATTAACAAGATTAATAAATTTTGTCAAGTTCTTGCAGGCAGGTGAAAAAGATGGTCATAATTTATTTTATTTTGCTTTTTATCCTTGCTTTTATTCTATTGCTTTTACTTTGCCCGTTAAAGTATAAGCTAATTTTTTTCTATGACCATGAATTTACTTACCAGATTTATCTAGGTAATTTTTTGCTCGCCTACAAAGTTCAGCAGAATAAGGGCTGGCAGGAGAAAATATATTATTTATTTTCTCTGCCTTTAGTAACTAGAAAGAAAAAAGAGCCAGCTCAGGAACCCAGAGAAGATAAGGACTTTGATAATGATCTAAAAAAGAAACCAGCTCAGGACACTCTAAAATTTTTCTATAGATTAACTCAGCAAAAATTCTTTAGTAAAAATATATTTTATCATTTTTTAACTTTTATTAAAGATATATTTATCTCAATTAAACCTTCCAGCTATCAGTTAAAACTTGCTCTAGGGTTAGAAGACCCCAGCTATAATGGTTATTTAGCAGCAATTTATTATCAGGTTAAGAGCTTATATCCCGGGTTACCCCTGTTTCTTAAAATAAAATGGGAAAGAAAGGAGGTGAAGGGGGAAGGGAAGGTAATTGGTAGTATCAGTCTGGGAAAGATTGTTTTGCAACTGCTTTTCTTTATTTTTTCCTTAAAGACTTTGAGATTTATTTGGCAAGCCAAAAAAGCTAAAAAGAATTTAGAGATTGGTTATTAACTTGAAAGAACTTGAAAGTTTAACTTCAATTATTTTAGATAAAGGGGAGAGAAAGAATGGAAGAAGCCAGAAAAATGATGGAGATGATCTATGGAAAGCTGGATAATTTTTTGAAGACCGAAACAGTTATAGGCGAACCTATGGAGGTTGGTTCCATAAAAATAATTCCCATTATAACTGCTTCCTTTGGCCTTGGTGGGGGTATAGGAGAAGAAAAGCCAAAAAAAGGAGAGGAAAGTGGCGGAGCCGGTGGAGGTGTTGGCTGTCGTATATCTCCCAATGCTCTTTTAATAATTAAGGAGGATGACGTTGAATTAGTTTCTCTGGAGGAAAAAACTTCGCTAACAAAACTCTTTGACCAACTGCCTGAGTTGGTAACCAAATTAGGCGAATTGAAAGGTCAGGCCAGCCAGGAGGACGGTAAGGAAGAGACAAAGGGGGAAGAACAGGAGGAATAGTCTTTCTTTTTTTAGCTGTAGATATTAATAGCAATTATTTTGAGAAAAAATCTCTTCTCCAGTTAGTAACAATCTGGATAAGAGATTTTTTTATTTGCGAATTTAAATAATTAATTATATAATAACTTAAATATAGTGGTGTAAAAGAGATATTTTAAGTGGTGATATTTTATGGAAAAGACTACAAGAGTTAAAGATAAAAGTTTAAGCAAGGAGAGATTTTTAGCCGGTTTAAAGGCTGGCTTACCTGTAGCCATTGGCTATGTTCCTATAGCGGTAGCCTTTGGGGTTATTGCCAGGACTTTAGAAATACCAGCTGTTATAGCAATTTTGATGTCTGTCTTTGTCTTTGCTGGAGCAAGTCAATTTGTGGCAATCGAACTTATAGCGGCTGGCATCGGTGGAGTAAGCATTATCTTAACGACTTTTTTTGTTAATCTGCGCCACCTATTAATGTCAGCCACTGTGGCTGAAAAACTACCTGCTTTACCAACTAGATGGCTGGCTCTCTTATCCTTTGGTATTACAGATGAGAGTTTTTCGCTCCTGGCGACTTCTAAAATCAAAACCCTATCGGCCTTTTATGTCCTGGGAGTTATCTTATTACCCTATCTGGCCTGGACTTCAGGGACGGTTTTAGGAGTTTTAATCGGGGGACAGATGCCTTCTATTTTGGAGTCCAGCATGGAAATTGCTTTATATGCCATGTTTTTAGGAATAATAGTACCTGAAGTTAAAAAATCTAATCCTAAGCTAATAGTAGTTAGTTTAGCTTTGTTTCTTAGTAGTCTTTTAACCTGGAATCCTTTTTTAGTTTTAGCTGAGGGCTGGAGAATAATCCTGGTAACAGCAATATCAGCCTTTATTGCTGCTAAGTTATTTGCTGGAGATGATGTGAATGCTTGAATATTTAGTAATTATTTTAGGAATGGCCGGGGTGACTTATCTTCCCAGAATGATGCCCCTGGTATTTCTGGCTAATATTGAGCTTCCCCCTTTCTGGAAAAGATTTATGAACTATGTTCCTCCGGCTGCTCTGACAGCCCTGATTTTTCCTGGTATTCTTTCCGCCACGGACTCTGCCTTGTTTGCCCTGGCCGGGGGATTAACAGCCATGATCTTAGCTTATCAAAAGTTCAGTCTTCTGGCAGTTGTTATTTTTAGTATCTTAGTGGTTTTTATATTACAACTTGGCGTGCAACTTTGACTAAGTCTCTATAATATTTCAGGCAAATATTCCTTGAATTCTTCTTGTTAAATCTATCTAAAAAAGATATAATTATAACAGTAAGCCATAGGAGGTTTTAATTTTGAATCAATTTCAGGTTTTAATTATTGACGATGATGATCATATACTACAGATTTTAACAGAGTACTTTGAATATGAGAACTTTAGAGTTCATACTGCCTCTACAGGTCAGGAAGGTTTAAAATTAACCAGGGAGTTAAATCCTGATATTATAGTCCTTGATATTATGTTACCAGAAATGGACGGCTGGGAAGTCTGCAAGAAGTTACGGCCTGGCAACAATACCCCTATAATTTTTCTAAGTGCCAAGACCAAAGATTCCGATAGGATAATGGGGTTAGAGTTAGGTGCCGATGATTATGTGACCAAACCCTTTAGTCCCCGGGAGGTTGTGGCTCGAGCTAAGGCTGTTTTAAGGCGCTTACAACGAGAAGATGAATCTGACTCCGAAGTTTTGGAATACAGTGATTTTACAGTCAACAAGAATGAGAGAAGTGTTAAGGTTGCTGATGAAGAGATAGAGTTAACCCCTAAAGAATTTGACCTGCTGTGGACTCTAGCCTCTTCTCCTAAGATTGTCTTTGACCGTGAAAGCCTGTTAAAAAAAGTCTGGGGTTATGACTATTTTGGTGATATTAGAACAGTAGATACCCATATTAAGTCCTTGAGGCAAAAACTGGGGGATGCAGTCGCCGACTATATTAAAACGGTCTGGGGGGTGGGCTATAAATTTGAAGTTGAAGAAAAAAATCAATGATTTAAAAAAGTCTTTTGCAAATTATTTTCCTCCAAGCATGAATACTTTGTTCACCCGGCTCTTCGTCCGCTTTTTTCTTCTTTCCCTCCTTATAATAATAATTTTAGGTTTTTCTATGATTTATTTCTTCTATAATTTTCAATTTTCTAAAACAGAAACAGAAATAATCAATAATAGCCAGGTTTTAAATCAGGCTTTATATAATGCTATTGAAGAGCGCGATGAAGAGAGCATTGCCAATACCCTACAGCTTATAGCGGAGATCAATTCAGGCCAGGCCTGGCTAATCAACAATGAAGGTTTTTTAATCCACAGTTATCCTTATCTTGATACCGGTGATTCAAATATTCAGTTTCTTAATTCGGAGCCTATCTTTGCTGGCAATATCATCTCTCAGGAAGTCGACCCCCAGCATTTTGAAAGGCCAATGTTATTAGTAGGGATGCCAGTACGTCAGGTCGATGAAGTGGTGGGAGGATTATTGGTCTTTACTTCCGTTGAGGGTATCAACTCTACTGTCCGTCAGGTGCGAAGATTGATGCTCTATTCCTCTTTAATTGCTATTATACTGGGAATTGCTCTGGCCTATGGCTGGTCTCGAACCCTGGCCAGTCCCTTAAAAAATATGAGTCAGGCTGTGTTAAATTTGCGTCGAGGCGATTATGGACTGCAACTGGATTTCCAGGACGAAAATCCCAGCCGGGAACTCACCACTCTTAGGGATAGTTTTAACTCCCTTTCCACAGAACTGAAAAGAAGTATAGATGATTTAACTCGGGAGAGGAATAAATTAAAATATATTTTAACGGGAATGGAAGAGGGCGTTTTAGCTATCGATAAAGATGAAGATATTATTCTCCACAATAGTTCCTTTAGGAACCTCTTTGACCTCTCTGATAATTTAGTTGAGCAAAGCCTTTCTGGTCTTGAGATTGAAGAACAGGTTCTAAAGGCTTTTTCTAAAGCTTTAAGTGAGCAAAAGGCTAATCAACAGGAGTTTACTTTAAAAAAAGGCAAGCAGGAGAAGAGAATCCTTTTGCGCTGTAATGCTATTAGTGTAGGAGATTCTGTGTGGGGAGTGGTAGGACTTTTCCAGGATATTAGTGAACGCTGGCGTTTTGAAAAACTACAGAAGGACTTTGTGGCTAATGTCTCCCATGAATTAAAGGCACCTTTGTCCAGCATTAGAGGTTCAACAGAAATATTGTTAGATGGTATAGTTGATGACCCCCAGAAAAGAAAAGAATATTTAAAAATAGTCTTACAGGAGAGTAATAGACTTAGCACTTTAGTAGATGAAATTTTGAGCATGGCAGAGTATGAAAATCAGGACTTCTCAGCTGAAAAAGAGGTGATTTCGGCCAGAGATCTACTGGAGAATGTAGTGGAGACCTTCAATAAATCAGGTTCGATGCGAGATAGAATTAATGTTACTTTACCTGAAGAAAAAACTCTTATTAGAGCCAGTAAATCTCGATTAAAACAAGTTCTTTTTAATTTTCTAGATAATGCCCGCAAATTTTCTCCTGAAGATTCTCCCATTTATTTAAGGGCTAAAAGGGAAGGGGAAAAGGTTAAGATTTCAGTGGAAGACGAAGGGATTGGCATACCAGCTAATGAACTTGATAATATCTGGGAAAGATTTTATAAAGTCGATAAAGCCCGAACTCCTGGAAAGGAGGGAAGTGGTTTAGGTTTAGCTATCTCCAGGGAAATTATTATTGAACATGAAGGGGATGTTTTCGTCGAGAGTATTCAGGGGGAGGGAACGACCATTGGTTTTTATCTGCCTTTAGTGGCATCAGAGGATTAAAATATTATTAATTAATCTTAGTAAAAATATTGATTCTTTCTCAATTTTTTCTCACAGAATAAAGTTATAATCTGAATAGCAAATAAGGATAGAGTTTAACGGTCAGCCGAAGCTATGAGTTAAGGTCTGGCCTGCTTAAGGATTGATTTTAAAAGATCGCCTGCTAATAAGCAGGCTTTCTGATAGATAAAAACTGTTTTCCTCCTCCATGTTTTCCCTGCCTTCCCCGGGCAGGGTTTTTCAATTAAACCTGTTATGTTAATCATTAAGATTGTTGACATGGTAGAAAGGTCAGTATATAATGTCATTAAGAGTGGAGGGAGATATATGGGGGAAAGCATTTCTAAGCTACTGGCAAATTATGATATTAGGATTACAGAGCAGCGAAAGAAGATACTTAAGGTTCTGATTAGCTCTTCTAAACCCTTATCAGCCTCTGAAATTTACAATCAATTACAGCAAAATAATTATCAGGTCCGTCTATCAACAATTTATCGTAACCTGAGCAACTTTCATGAAAAGGGTCTGATTAAGGAACTTAATTTTGCCGGCAAAAACCAAAACTACTATGAGTTTATTAACGATCATCACCATCATTTGCTCTGCACTTCCTGCGGTGAAATATTGTGCCTGGATTGTCCTTTGCAAGATTATGAAAGCAGTCTGGCCCGGGAAACAGGTTATGAGATAAGCGAGCATAAAATTAAAATTTACGGTCTCTGTCCGCAGTGCAAAAAATAAAGGATTAAACAATGGCTAAAATCTTTAGCAACATAATTATTTTAGGAGGTGGCAATAAATAAATGTCAGAATGTACTGAGTTAGATAATAATCTTGACTATTGTAGCTGCACCTATGACCCCTGTCCCCGCAAGGGAAATTGTTGTGCCTGCATCCAATATCATAATAATAAAAATGAAATTCCCGGCTGTCTTTTTGATGCTGAAGCCGAAAAAACATATAACAGGTCAAGAAAATACTTTTTGCAAACCCAGCAGTAAATTATTACTAGAAAAATTATTGCTTTAGGTCCCCGGGGGTAGATTGGTTGTAAATTCGAGGACTTATACTGAAGGGTTATCCTCGCAGACTGGCCTTTAACCCCCGGGGGTTATCTAGCAGCTTAAAGACTTCGGTTATATCCTGACAGATTAAATCTGATTTTAGCAGAGCTTCTGTAGCTATACCCTCTCCCTTGAGCACCCCAATTCCTAAAGCAGCTTCGGCGAGCATATCTTTATCATTCCTGCCATTACCTACCGCCAAGACCTCCTCGGGGTTTAACTCTTTCACAAAGGAAACTTTTTCTTCTTTTCCCCTTTGAGAGGAAATAACTTTTATCTGCACCGGACTAGCGGAAAAATTATTTTTTACAGTACCAAAGGTATCGGCAGTAATTATATATACTGCAAAAAAATTAGCTAAATCCTCCAATTCTTCCTTGACCTTTGCTGACAAGTGCCCTCCTTCAGCTAAAGTGCCATTGTAATCAAAGACTAATTTTTTTATTTTGAGGTCTTTAAATCCCGGTATTTTTAATTTCAACATTGAATATCTCTCTCCTTTTTTTGGCTGTGAAAATTTTGTCAGTTAAAAAAACTATCCTTCTGGCTTATAAATCAGTATATAAAGGGAATTAAGCGATATCTATCTCTTTTCCAAGTAGTATATTTATCTCCTAAAGTAGCTGTCAATTTGTCTTCTTCTAATATTATTCTTTTATTAATGGCCCATAGAAGGAGGGGCAAAGCAGGGATTAAAGTCAACAAACTGCTGAAATAAAGTGGCACGCCAATAGTTAATAACAGCAGCCCTAAATATAGGGGATGTCTTAAAATGCGGTAAGGACCCACACTAACTAACTCCTGTCCTTCCTGGACTGTTACCCCCCGGGTAAAATAAATTCCCAAAAGATAAGAACACCAGTACCTTAAAACTAATCCTAAAAAGTAAAAAATCAGGCCTATAATTTGGATTATTTGACCAGCTGTGCCCGTGAGAGTGCCAAGACCCAAAATTGCCGAGACGATACTTATAAGAATCGTCAAGATGATAGCTGCCAGGATTAATTTAAAACTCTCAGTTCCAGCATCACTGCGTTTAGCTCCAGTAGAGGGGAATATCCTGAACTCCAGCCACCACAGCAGAGTAATGACAATGAAAGCAATGCTATGCCAGGAAAACTCGAATAAATTTAACATAAACCTCATCCTTTCAGAAAGCGGAGCAATAAGGGAATTGTTCCCGAAATTTTTTCTAACAGAGAACGATCACCATAATAATTTTCCAGATAGGTTTTTAAATCCTGATAGACTTCTTCTTTGAAGGGAAACCAGTTGAGTTCCTTCTCTGCCTGGGATTTATTTAACATTATTGACTTGGTATTAGAGAAATTTTTTAACCCCTCCGGGCCATGATATCTCCCAATACCGCTCATCTTTACTCCGCCAAAGGGCAGGTAAGGATTTCCTACATTCTTGATGACATCATTAATCATGCAGTTTCCTGTCTCGAGCTCCCGGGCAATCCTTCTGGCCAGCTGGCGATCTTTGCTCCAGACGCTGGAATTTAATCCCAGATGGCTATTATTTGCTCTTTGAATGACCTCATCAACTGAAGAAAAGGTTAAAATAGGCATGACCGGGCCAAAGGTTTCCTCCTGTAATATTTTCAGATCTTCCTCAAGATTATCTAAGATAACTGGTTGTATTTCAGCAGGATAAGCTTCTTCTCTGGAGATATTATTATCATGAAGAGAGGAGGTGAAATTATCAGGCTCAATGATATTTGCTCCCTTAGCTAAAGCCTCTTCTACCTGCTCAATAATTTTATTCTTCTGTTGCGGGGTCGTTAAAGGCCCAATATCTCCCTTGGGACCCTGATTAACTCTCAACTCCTTAGTTTTTTCTTTTACCAGTTCTTTAAATTCCTCGGCTATCTCCTCCTGGACATAAAATCTTTCTGCTCCCACACATAACTGCCCAGTATTAGCAAAGGCGCCATAGACCGCTCCTGTTGCTGCCCTGGCCAGGGGAGCATCTTTTAAGACGATAAAGGGGTCTTTTCCACCTAATTCTAATTCTACGGGGATTAATTTTTTAGCTGCCTGAGCCATTATCTTTTTTCCTGTAGCCACACTACCGGTAAAGAAAATCATATCCGGGCCACTTTCAATAAGCCCTTTACCAACCTCTCCCGGTCCCTGAATAATCTGCAATAATCCTGAGGGCAGCCTAGTAATATCTGCAAACAAATCTGCTATTTTTTCTCCCGTTAAGGGGGTCTCTTCTGAGGGTTTATAAATGACAGCATTTCCCGCTGCTATAGCAGTTATAATTGGCACCAGGGATAACTGGAAGGGGTAATTCCAGGGGGAAATAATAGCCACCACCCCTCGAGGGTAGTATTCCACCCAGGATTTATTGCCCAGGGCTGTCAAGGGGGTTTTGCGTTTTTCTGGTTGCAAAATATCGGCTAAATTTTTTTCATAATAATATAGTATTTCTAGGCTGGGATAAATATCGGCCATTAGAGCCTCGAGCTGCACTTTACCGGTATCAAGACAAATAGTCTCAATAAGCTCAGTAAGATTAGCGATAATTTTTTTGCGTATTTCCTTAAGCAGTTCACTGCGCTTAGAAAAAGAGCTATCTTTCCAGAACTGGCTGGCTTCTGTAGCACTTTTTTTAGCCTTAATTATTTCTGATTGACTGGGTATAGAGTACTTGCCAATCTCTTCTCCCGTGACAGGGTTATAGTTGAGGAAATAATTTTTAGCTGTCATTTTTATTCTCCTAAAGTTAGCGTAATTTTTTTAAATTAACAGGCTAATAATTAACTTTTAATCAGACTTAGCTTGCTCAAAGACCTGGCTAAAGGCAGGGGAGTTTTCCCTGGCAAAGACAGCGAAGTTAGGTTCCAGTTGAAAATAATGAGCCGTGACTTCATGTTCTTCTAAGCTGGCAAAACTCTGGCTGATTTGCTTGCGGTAGGCCATAATAAAATCCAAATTAGCAAAAAATATTTCTAACAAATCTCCATCAAAATGGCTATCTTTTTCCTGCAGCATAATTTCCCTTGCTTTTGCCAGACTATAGGCCTCCTTGTAGACCCGCTCAGCCAACAGGGCATCAAAGACATCAGCGATGGCCACAATTCTACCCTCTAAAGGTATCTCTTTCCCGGCTAAACCCTGCGGATATCCACTTCCATCCCATTTTTCATGGTGGGTATAGGCAATGTTTTGGGCCATAGTTATCATTTCATGGTCTGAATTCCGTAAAATCTGCCGGGCTATTTCGGGATGTTTTTTTACTTCGGCAAACTCGGCTTCATTTAAGCTTCCAGGTTTAAAGAGAATCTTATCAGGGACACCAATTTTGCCGATATCATGCATTAAGGAGCTGTAGAACATAAGCTCTAATTTTTGCCAGTCGGAAACAACTTGAGCATAGAGCAAAGTGGCAGTGAAACTAAGACGAATCAAATGCAAAGCCGTATCCTCATCCTTATACTCAGCAGCAAAACATAATCTCTTTATAACCTCTTTCGTTCTCTTCTCATTTTCTGCTAAGGAGTGTTCTAACATGACATTCTGGTTAGCCATTATATTGAGGTTATTTTCCACTTCAGTTAGGGCATTATTCAAAAATAAAGTTAAAATTTTTTGATCCTCTCGCTGCTCATAATCTTTAATCTCTTTCTCTTCGACTCCAGTTCTCTCTGGCCCTGCCAGGTCGAGTTCCAATAAAAGATTGACCTCTTCAATTGAGCGAGATATGAGGTCCAGGTCAAAAATCAAGCTACCTTTAAAGGTGCGGAAGACATCATTTTCTATTTCTTGCAGTTCAGGAATTTCCCTGGTTATCAAAGCCATGGAGTAATCCTGATGTTCTACAATAACAGACCATTCCTTTAACATTTCCTGACTTATTTTAGGAGCAAAACTATTTAAATCAACTAAGGTAGCCTGGGGAATTTTCTCCCTGACTTCAGGAGAGAACTCTTCGGCGAAGAGGTATAAATTTTGACAGATTTCTGCCAGCCTTTGATATCTGACCAATTCTAATAAAAAGAACTTTTCTTTCTGGAAAAATACATACATATCGGCCTGTAGTTCTAATTCGCTGACCACATCTTCTATGGCATGACTTATTGCTGTAAGGGAAGATTTATTGTATATTTTTTTATCCAGGGTAGAATTTTTTTCGATGATATTTTTATAAAGTCCAGACAAATTTTATGACCTCCTGTTAGCAGGGAAAAAACTGGAGATTTACCCTGCTTTCTGATACAATGATAAAAGGACAATTAATAGCTGGAAAAGTTCTATCACTTAACTTATTTCAATAAAAAATAACTATTATCCTGCAGGATTTATAAAAAATATTAAGAAATTGCTTTAATAGGGAAGGAAGTTGATATCTATGGAAACAATCTCTTTAACAGGGCAAGAAAATGGACAGGGTCGCACTAAATTTGGAGTGATGTTGATAAACAACTTAAGATGTGGTTTAGGGATTTTAAAGGGGGAAATAAAAGAGTCAGGCTCGGCGATGGTCACCGATGATCCTAATATTATGCGAGCAGAGTCACCGGGGATTTCCTCTTATATCAGCACTGAAGAAGCAAGGGTTATTTATCTTTCAGCTCCTTTATCTGAATTAAACTCTTCTTTAGAGAAGGCCTATCAGTACTTTGCCGATATAGATTATCTATTAGTGGAGGGCAATAGAATATCGGAATATTTAAACTCAGGCTTAAATATCTATGTTAGCGAAGCTCCACCAGAAAATGAAATTGAAGAAAAAGTTAAAGAAAGATCCCATTTAATAGTAGATTATTTTGAATTACAAGATAATAAAGATCTCACTGATCTGAAATTCACTCTTCCAGGAGAGGAGATAAGCTGCTATAGGGCTCAATTGATAAGTGATCTTTTGGGCTGGGGTTATGGTGAATTTGGCAAGAAATTAAATAGAGAGAAGATTAAAGTACGACGCTGTCAGCTGGGGCTATTTAAATAGGAGGAGAGGGTTATCCTTATGGTTGAGGAATTTCTAGAATTAACAAATACTGAAGAGTTAATAACTATATTAGAAAAATATATTTCTCCAAAATTATTTGCTGACCAGGAAAAAGTAATTCTGGAGGAGGCTAAAGATCGGATTTTAGCAGAAACTTTAAAGGCCGGTGAGGATCTACCGCCCTTTTCTCGTTCAGCCGTTGATGGTTATGCTGCCAGGGCAGAAGATACCTTTGGAGCAAATCCCAATATGCCGGTTTATTTACAGGTGAAAAAGGAGATAAAGATGGGGAAGTCACCTGATTTTTCTCTATCTCCAGGGCAAGTGGCAGCTATACCAACTGGGGGGATGTTGCCAGAGGAAGCAGACTGTTGTATTATGATAGAAGATACGGAAGAAATCAGAGAGGGACAGATAGAAGTAATGGCGGCCCTGGCCCCCGGGGAAAATGTGATAAAAAAAGGTGATGATATTAAAGCCGAAGAAATACTGCTACCGGCTGGCAAAAAATTAGCAGCAGCCGGGATTGGGGCCTTAGCTGGTCTTGGAATTGCTAGAGTTCCTGTCTTTAGCCAGCCCGAAGTAGCGATTATTTCCACTGGCAATGAGCTTATCCCGCCACAGGAGGAAAGAAAATTAGGGCAAATCAGGGATATAAATAGTTATGCTCTGGCTGCTTTGCTGGCAGAATGGGGTTTTAAAAGCCAGATATACGGAATAGTGAAAGATGAAAAGGAAACTTTAAAAAAAGCCATAGAAGAATCTCTAGACAAGGATTTAGTTGTTTTATCAGGAGGAAGCTCTGTGGGGGTAAAAGATTTAACCATTGATACTATTAATGAGTTGGGGGAACCAGGGGTTATACTCCATGGTCTGGCTGTAAAGCCTGGCAAACCAACAGTATTAGGTATCTTATGCCAGAAACCAATTATCGGCCTGCCAGGTAACCCCTCCTCGGCATTAGTGGTGGCCAGTCTATTAATTCCGGCAATATTACATTTAGGGCGGGGCCTTGCTTTGCCAGAAAAAGATGAAATATACCAGGAAGCGATTACTGCTAATCTGGCAGCCCCTATATTTTCTGATTCCGGTCGAGAAGAATTTTTCCCGGTCTCTTTATCCCGCAGCTACTCTCAGGAAGAAAAGAAAAAAATAAATTTTGCTAGTCCAATTGCCGGCAAATCCAACCTGATAACTACTTTGGTAAATTCAGCAGGTGTAGTTAGAATCCCCCGGGGACATGAGGGTCTATCAGCAGGCTCCAGGGTAGAGGTTATTAAACTTACCGATAATAAGGGCTTGCTTTTTAGAAAGGAAAGAGATAACAATGACTAACAGGAATATCTATCTGGCTAAAAAAGACTTAAAAGAAGCCAAGAAAATCTGGCGAGAGTTTTACCGGCAGATAACACCTAAAAAGACAACTATTCCTGTGCCCCAGGCCAGGGGCAGGATTGCTGCCAGTCCGGTAAGGGCCAGGCGCTCTGCTCCCCAATATAATGCAGCTGCCATGGATGGCATAGCGGTGAAAGCTGACTCTATCAAGGGAGTCAATGAAAGAAATCCTAAAATTTTAGAAAAAAATACTGATTTTGTTGAAGTAAATACCGGTGAGCCTCTTCCTCCGGGGTATAATGCCGTGATAAAAATAGAAGAAGTGGAATTATTATCAGCAGATAAAGCTAAGATTTACTCTGCAGTCTCACCCTGGCAGGACGTTAGAACCATAGGGGAGAGTGTTCTTAAGGGCGAACAACTTCTGACTACCGGCCAAAAAATACAGGAGTATGATCTTGGCGCCTTAATTGAAGCCGGGATAGGAAAGGTGGAAGTATATAAAAAGCCTCAACTTGGCCTTGTTGCCACCGGTGATGAGATTGTCTCTGCTGAAAAAGAACCTGATGTAGGAGAAATTGTTGACTTTAATTCAACTATGATAAAAAGCTGGTCTGAGAGTAATAATATCGAGGTAAATTTTGCTGGTATTATCCCTGACGATTATAATAAAATTAGTGAGGCTGTTGAAGAACTGGCCTCAAAAGTTGACCTCTTGTTGGTGATAGCGGGTTCCTCAGCCGGCAAAAAGGATTTTACTCCTCAGATAATAGCGGACAAAGGGGAGGTTTTACTCCACGGTGTAGCTATATCTCCTGGCAAACCAGTCTTACTGGGGCAATTACAGGATAAACCGGTAATTGGACTACCTGGTTACCCCTTATCCTGCCTGTTAGATTTTCATCTCTTTGCCGTGCCTTTATTAAACTGGTTAACTGGCCAGAAAGAGGAAAGGGAATATCCTAAGGTTACTGCTAAAGTATTGCGCAAGGTAACATCTCATCCTGGACGGTTAGAATTTTTAAGGGCCAATCTCTTTCTTCCCTTAACTGATCAAGGGGAAGAAAAAGAGCCCCAGCCGATAGCAGTGCCCAGAAGCAGGGGAGCTGCTGCCATGAAATCATTGCTTAAGGCAGATGGCCTCTTAATGATACCAGCAGAAAGAGAAGGATTAAGTCCAGGCTCTGAGGCCGAAGTAGTACTCTTTAAGGGGGAGAGCAAAAGCCAGCTTAAAAATAATTTATTGCTGTTAGGTAGCAATGATCCTCTTTTAGAGATAATCCAGGAACAACTCAGCCAGGATTATAGTTCCTACTGCTTAAAATTACAGGCCCGTGGAAGTCAGGCCGGTCTGCAGGCCTTAGTTAGAGGAGAATGTCAGCTAACTGCCGCCCATCTTCTTAACCCTGAAAAGAGTGAATATAATATACCTTATCTGGAGAAAATAGGCCAGGAAAGATATGCTCTTTTTACTTTAGCCTGGCGAGAACAGGGTCTATTGGTACCTCGGGGTAATCCTGCTGAAGTTAAAGAGCTGAAAGATCTGACAGAAAAAAATATTTCTTTTATAAACCGCCAGAGAGGAGCGGGAACTAGAATATTATTTGATTATTTATTAAACAACAATGAGCTTGCAGCAGAGGACATCACTGGTTATGACCGGGAAGAATATACCCATGCAGCTGTAGCTCAAGCTGTTGCTGCCGGTACAGCTGAAGCCAGCCTGGGCATAAAAGCGATGGCTGAGGCCTTTGATTTAGATTTTATTCCCATAGCAACAGAAAGATTTGAATTAATTTTTCCAGCCAGATTAGAGGAACATCCAGCTATAAAAAAGCTTTTGGAGATTGTTACTGGGCCAGAAATAGAACAGGAAATAATAAAGCAGGAGGGCTACAAACTACCAACGGATTTAGATGATAGAATTAGATACTGCAAGCCTGGAGGGATTAATCATGGGGATTAATGCTAGCTGCAATCGCAAAATTGATTATTTGAGAATTTCAATTACTGACCGCTGCAATTTCCGCTGTCGCTATTGTATGCCTCCAGAAGGGGTGGAATATAAAGAACATGATAAGATTATGCGCTATGAAGAAATAGAAAGGTTTGTTAAAATAGCCTTAGCAGCGGGCATAAAAAAGATAAGAATTACCGGGGGAGAACCTCTGGTTCGCAAGGGTGTTTTGAGTTTACTTGAAAATATTTCTACCCTTCCTGGATTAAAAGAGTTGAGCATGACCTCCAACGGCTTTTATTTAAAGGATAAAGCCCCGGAGCTAAAACAAGCTGGTTTAGACCGGATAAATATAAGCTTAGATACTCTTAAACCTTCACGGTTTAATAAAATAACCAGAGTTGCCGGGCTTTCTGAGGTTATTGCTGGAATAGAAGCTGCTAAAAAAGTTAATTTAAATCCGGTTAAATTAAATGTGGTTATAATTAGAGATTTTAATGATGATGAAGTGCTAGATTTTGTTGAATTTAGCCAGCAAAAAGCAATACAGGTCAGATTTATCGAATTAATGCCCTTAAATGGAGAAAGCAAGGATAAAAAAGACCAATATATATCCACCACTGAAATAAAGACCATAATTGAGGAAGCAGGTCATAAACTTAAACCCATTGAGATGACCGGCTCTGGTCCGGCGCAAAACTATCAATTGGCTGGTAGTCAGGGGAAGATTGGATTTATCTCGCCCCTATCTCATAATTTCTGTGATAGCTGTAATAGATTGAGATTGACAGCGGACGGATATTTAAAACCCTGTCTGGCTGGTAATAACGAAATAAAGCTTTATGATGAAGAAGGCAACCTATATCCCGATAATATTTTGGCTCAGAAACTGGCTGAAGCTAGCAGTTTAAAACCCAGTAGTCACAGGCTAACTAGGGAGCAAAAATTAGCCAGAAATATGTCTCAGATTGGAGGTTGAGAAATTGCAGAATAAATTTACTCATTTAACTGCTGAAGGAGAGGCTACTATGGTTGATATCTCCGGCAAAGATTCCAGTAAAAGAAAGGCTATTGCCACAGGCAAGATTAAAATGAAACCTGCCACCCTGCAGCAAATTGTTGCCGGTAAGATTGAAAAGGGGGCAGTGTTACAGACGGCCAAACTTGCAGGCATCATGGCGGCTAAAAAAACCAGTGAACTGATACCTTTATGCCATCAGATACTGCTCAGCAAAATTGATATTAAATTTGAAATCATCCAACCTGATGAAATCAAAATAAGCTGTCTTGTTAAGACTGACTATTCAACGGGGGTGGAGATGGAGGCCCTGCAGGGAGTCAGCTCTGCTGCTCTGACAATTTATGATATGTGCAAGGCTATCGATAAAACAATGGAGATTGGTGAGCTACTGCTCAAGGAAAAAGAAGGTGGTAGCTCGGGAACTATAAAAAGAGATTCTCTCACTGATTACCGCGGTCAAGTAGTAGCTGTTTCACTCAGTCAAGAAAAGGGTACAGTTAAAAAACCCCTGCCGGAGATTGAGCTCATCGAAGAAAGGGGAGTAAAGAATGACGCCCATGCTGGTAAAGGGCATCGCCAGGTTAGTTTATTAGCTGAGGAGAGCATGGCCAAAATGATCTCCCAGCTTGACGATAAGACCTTCATTGGCTATGGTGATTTTGCCGAAAATATTACTACCAGGGGGATTAACCTTCATACTTTACCTGTAGGCAGCAAAATATATTTAGGTTCAGAAGTGGTTTTAGAGGTTACCCAGATAGGTAAAGAATGCCACGATGGTTGTGCCATTGCCCAGACTGTAGGAGAATGTATAATGCCTAAAGAAGGAATATTTGCTCGAGTTTTACAGGGAGGAAGAGTAAAGACAGGCATGAAAATTCTGTTGGAGGGGGTAAAAAATGAAAGTAGCGGTACTGACCATTAGTGATAAAGGCCATCAGGGTGAAAGAGAAGATGATAGCGGGCCGGAAATAAAAGAAATTTTTCAGCGGCAGGGAGATGAAATAGCCTTTTATGAAATCATACCTGACGAAAGGGAGATGATCATAGATAAATTAAAGCACCTTGCTGATAATGAGATCGCTGACCTGATTATCACCACCGGGGGAACCGGTTTTGCTCCCCGGGATATAACACCTGAAGCAACTAAAGAGGTAATAGAAAAAGAGGTCCCCGGTTTAGGGGAGAAAATGAGAAAGGAAACAGCTAAATACACTGAACTGACCTATCTTTCCAGAGCTACTGCTGGTTTAAGGGCCAGAAGTCTAATATTAAATTTACCGGGAAATCCAAAAGCTGTCAGGGAGTGCCTGGAAACTGTGATTGAGATCATACCCCATGGCATAGCTGTTTTAAAGGGAGATATTACTGAACACTAAAAGCGTTGCAGTCTGAAAATGTTTATTTGCAATTAAATTAATGTTTTGCTTTATAGAAAGGAAAATCAAATTTATGCAGGGTTGGATGGGAAAGATTTTATTAATAGATTTAACTAACCAGAAAAAAAATAGCTATCAATTGCCACCAGAGCTTTACCATGAATTTTTAGGCGGAAGAGGGTTAGGAGTAAGATTGTTTTTTTACTTTATGGATCAGTTAAAGGTGCCTCCTTTAAACCCGGATAATCTTTTAATTTTTGCTACTGGGCCGCTGACAGCAACGGTGGTTCCTACCTCTGGTCGCATGACCTTAACCACTAGATCTCCCCTTACCGGCACTATCTTTGATTCAAATGCCGGGGGATTTTTCGGGCCGGCTTTAAAAGGAGCTGGTTACGATGCCCTGTTGATTAGAGGGCGAGCTGAAAAGCTTACCAGATTGCAAATCAATGAAGGAGAATGCCAGTTTATTAACTGTGACGACCTTAAGCACCGGCCTACCGGTGATACCTGGCAATATTTAAAGCAAAAATTACCCCGGTATGAACACCTTTATATTGGTCCGGCGGGGGAAAACAAAGTGAAGTTTGCCACCGTTGCAGTGGGGAAAAATAGAACTTTAGGGCGAGGAGGATTAGGGGCAGTTTTAGGAAGTAAGAATCTTAAGGCTCTCTCTATTACCGGCTCCCAGGAGCCAGAAATAGCTGATTATGATAAAACTGAGCAAATCAAAGAAAAATCTCTCACCTATTTACAGGAGAGCTCTTTGACCAGCAGCCGTTTAGAAGATTTTGGTACCGCCATGCTGGTAAACTTAAGCAACGAGGCTGGTATACTGCCCACCAAAAATTTTCAAGAAACCCAATTTGTTCAGGCTGATAATATATCAGGGGAACAATTAACAGCAAGTATGGAGTCCAGTAGTGGCAGTTGCTTTAATTGTCCCATTGCCTGTGCCCGAAAAATTGCTACTGATGAAGGAGAGAAATCAGGGCCAGAGTATGAGTCCATAGGGCTTTTAGGACCCAATCTTGCTATCTCTGATCCCGATAAAATAACCGAGTTAAATCATATCTGCAATGAGCTGGGTCTTGATACTATTTCTACAGGTTCTGTAATAGCCTGCTTAATGGAACTTAGCGAGAAGGGCTACTCTGACCACTCCTTTTCCTTTGCCGATCATTCAGGACTGGAAAACCTACTTAAAAAAATTGCCTTCCGCCAGGGTTTAGGAGCTAGTCTGGCCGAAGGTTCTTTAGAGTTTGCCCGGGAGATGGGCCATCCTGAATTAGCTATGCAGGTCAAAAAACTGGATATTCCTGCCTTTGACCCCCGGGGCATGAAGGGCCAGGCTTTAGGTTATATTACCTCCAATCGAGGAGCTTGCCATTTGCGAGCCAGTATGCTTAACATTGAAATGCTGGGATTACCGGAGAGGATTGACAGGTTTTCTGAACAGGGTAAAGCCAGTCTTTTAATCCAGCAACAGGATTTAAATGCTATTCTAGACTCCTTAATTGTCTGCAAGTTTACCCTTTTTGCTCTGGCTGAAGGTTTTTATCGTGAGATGCTAGAGGCGGTTACCGGCTTAGAATTTGCAGCAGCTGAATTTTATCTACTGGGGGCAAGGATCTGGAATTTAGAAAAGATTTACAATCTAGCGGTGGGTTTTCGTAAAAAAGATGATACTTTACCGGCAAGATTTAAAAATGAAGAGGGCAGTGGCCCGCTCAGGGGTGAGGTCGTTGTTGAAGAAAAAATGCTGGCAGATTACTACCAGTTAAGAGGCTGGGACTCTGAAGGCTTTCCGCTTCAGGAAACCTTAGAGGAATTGAAGTTGACGGATTTTTCCCCTTATATATATGGAGGAGAAGATAATGAGTGCTGAAATAATAGTTAACCTATATGGTGGCCTGGAAAAATACAGTTTAGAAGGAAAAAGAAAAGATAACAGGATAAAAGCTTCGAAGGTAAATAATATTGAAGAAGTTTTACAGCATTTTTCTATTCCCCCTGATGAAGCTAATATAATATTGCTTGATGGACACCATGTTGATTTATCTGATTCCGTAAAAGCAGGTAATGTAATTAGCATTTTTCCCCTTATAGGAGGAGGCTAATAGAGGAGGTTTATTATGAGAGGTTTTCATGAAAAAAAATTAGAACGTGAACCTTTATTTAAAATTCATCCCTGGCATGTGATAGAAGAAGAATTTACTATTGAAGATAATCATCGCAATGAAGCAATATTCTCCCTGGGAAATGGTTACCTTGGACTCCGGGGAAATCTGGAAGAAGATTATTCTGGTCCCAGGTCCACCACCAGTCCTGGGTTTTACATAAATGGAGTTTATGATTCTGAGGAAATTATTTATGGAGAAGAGGCTCCTAACCTGCCCAAATATAGTCAAACCATAGTCAATCTTATGGACTGGACTGGTATTAATTTATATATAAGAGAGGAAAAGTTAGACCTGTTAACGGGTAAGGTGGAAGAATATAAGAGAATATTAGATATGAGAAATGGGCTATTAAAGAGAAATTTCATCTGGGAGAGTCCTAAAGGTGATAGGATAAAAGTTGAAATCAGCAGGTTAATATCTCTAACCAATAAATATCTAGCTTTAATAGACTATCGCATAAGGCCGTTAAATTTCAAAGACAATATAAGATTGGTATCAACGGTTGAAGGAAGAACTCATAACTTCCATCATTTTCGCCAGGAACGTAATCTTGAAGTCATCAACGCCGGATTTGCCAATAATCGCTCTTACTTAACTCAACAGACCTCCCAGAGCAGAATTGCCATAGCTGGCGCCTTTAAACATGATCTTAAACTGCCAGCAGATACTCAATGGAGTGAGGATAAATTCATAATTGATGATAAAATAATAGAAGAGTTCTCCTTCTATGTCCGACCAGAGGAAGAATATTCTTTGACTAAATTTGCTGCCTTTCATGATTCTGTTGAGACTAGAAGGGATAGAATTTTAAACCGGGCTATGACAGATGTGAACCAGGGCTTTAACCAGGGAGTGAAGGAGCTCAAAATAAACCAAAAAAAATATATGGAGGACTTCTGGCAGGACTTTGATGTATTTGTGAGAGGTGATGGCTCTATCCAGCAGGCTCTGCGTTTTAATGCCTTTCAACTGCTTCAATCTACGGGAAAAGATGGAAAAACTAGCGTTGCTGCTAAGGGTTTAACAGGGGAATTTTATGAAGGACATTATTTTTGGGATACTGAAACTTATATTGTTCCCTTTTATTTATTCAACAGACCAGAGGTGGCTCGTAAATTACTTGAATATCGCTATAATATTTTAGAAGAAGCCCGGAAAAATGCCACCAGGGTCAAGGTAGAGGGAGCACTTTTTCCCTGGAGAACCATAAATGGCAAGGAAGCTTCTGGCTTTTTCATGGGGTCTACCGTTCAGTTTCACATTGACGCTGATATTGCCTATGCTATTTATCTTTATGTAACTGCCACCGAAGATTTTGATTTTCTCTACGATAAAGGAGCTGAAATATTAGTAGAAACAGCCCGCATGTGGGCAAGTCGCGGTGACTATGTAAAAGAGTGCGGGGGAGAGTTTTATTTAAATGAAGTCTGTGGTCCTGATGAATATAAACCAGGAGTTGATAACAACTGTTACACCAACTACCTGGCAAAGTTTAATCTTCTCTTTGCCAGAGATACCATAGTGAGGATGGAAGAAGAAGCTCCTGATAAGTTCAATCAATTAGTAGAAAAAATTGATCTATCCCAGAGCGAAGTTGAAGAGTGGTTAGCAGCAGCTGAAAACATGTACCTGCCCTACGATGAGGAGCTTAAAATCCATCCTCAGGATGATTCTTTTCTCTGTAAAGAACCCATTGATATTGAAGAGGAGATACCTGATAGTGAGTTGCCTTTAGTTAAGAACTGGCATCCCCTGACTATCTGGAGATATCAACTGATTAAACAGGCTGATGTTATTTTATTGATGCTAATATTGGGAGATCAATTTTCTCTAGAGGATAAAAAACGCAATTACGATTTTTATGAACCTAAAACAACCCATGATTCATCCCTCTCTCCCTCAGTTTATAGCATCATTGCTTCAGAAATCGGTTATCAGGAAGAGGCCTATAAATATTTTATCCAAACAGCCAGGATAGACTTAGATGATTTTAACGAAAATACATATCAGGGTTTACATACTGCTGGTATGGGCAGCGCCTGGATGACCTTGGTCTATGGTTTTGCTGGCATGAGAAATTATAAAGGGTCTTTGAGCTTCAAACCCTATCTGCCAGAGAAATTGGATAGCTATCAATTTACCATATATTTTAAAGGGCGACATATTAGAGTTAAGGTGACAGAAGAGGGGACCGGTTATCGGATATTGACTGGTAAAACTCTGGAAATAGAGCATTGTGGAGAGGTAGTTGAGCTCAAACCGTCTTCTGAAAAAATATTGCCATTAAGAGATTTTAGCAAATTACCATGGAAGGACTAATAATGAATTATAACTTAGATTTGGAGAAAAACATCTATATTATTCTTGCTGCCGGTGTTTTAGTCATATCCTTTGCTGGAATACTGGTAGCCGTTACTGATGTGCACCCCTTGATTATTTCTTTTTATCGAATGTTTTTAAGTGTTGTATTTTTAACTCCCATTTTTCTTAAGAGAAGAGATTGTCATTTTTCTCTCTTTATTGATAAAAGACCAGTAATGGTAGGATTTTTTCTGGCCATCCATTTTATTTTTTGGGTTACAGCCTTTGAGTATACAGCGGTGGCTAATGCGGTTATTTTTATTGCTCTTCAGCCTATATTCACCATGCTTTTTGAAGCTCTCTGGGCTAAGGATGATTTGCAGCCAGGCATTATTATTGGTGTGGTCCTGGCTGTAACAGGTAGTTTTATTGTCGGCATGGGGGATTTAAGTAATCTTTTTGCAAGCATATTAGGTGACTCCCTGGCGATATTAGCTGCCTTTTTTGCTGGTATTTATCTCTTTTCCGGTCGTAGTTTGCGCAAGGAACTGGATTATTTTCCCTATATCTATGTTGTCTACTGTTATGCTTCTCTATTTTTGCTCCTGGGAGTTTTGTTTGCAGGACTACCCTTTACTGGTTATGGAAGTCAAAACTGGTTATTTTTAATCGCTTTAGCAGCCGGGCCCACCGTAATAGGACACTCGGTTTTAAATCTGGCCGTGAGGTATGTGCCCACTACTTTAGTTTCTGTAGCTATAATCGGCGAACCTATATTGACTACAATCTGGGCCTGGTTATTATTAGGTGACAGAATAACTCCTCTGACCTTATTAGGGGGAGCAATGATTTTATCAGGAGTAGTCTTTACAATGGTAAAACAATCGCGTAAATCTAGAATTAAAAGAAAAAAACTTAGCCAGAGAGAGGTAGATTAAAATGGGAAAGACGACTCTATTAGAGGAATTTTCCTGTCAACTTTTTATCAGTGATGTTGATGGAGTTTTAACAGATGGCAAAATATACTTAGGACCACAGGAGGAGCTTTTTAAGGTTTTCAATGCCCGGGATGGGTTAGGGATTGTCAAAGCCTTACAAAAGGGTTTATCCATTGCCTTAATTACTGGTAGAGAATCAGAGATAACAGCAAAGCGGGCTCAAGAATTAGGCATTAAATATGTTTATCAAAACATCCAGGATAAAGCTCCTGTGGTAAGAGGCCTATGTCACGAAATTGGTGTAAGCCTGGACAGGACAGCTTATATTGGTGATGACTTAAATGACCTTCCTGCCCTAAAGATAGTAGGCCTACCTCTGGCTGTCAGGGATGCAGCTTCAGAGGTGAAGACGGTGGCCACCTATGTTACCCAAAATAGAGGAGGAGAAGGGGCAGTGAGAGAAGTACTTAATAAGTTATGTCTATAAGGAAGGACGATAAAGATGATAGATAACCAAAAAGATGATAAGATAGATAAAAAAGAAGACAGGCTAATTAGAGCCATAACCACTGACCGTCAGATAAGGGCCATAGCAGCCACAACAACGGGAGTGGTGGAAAAGTCCAGACAGTTACATAATACCTCTCCTCTGGCAACTTCGGCCCTGGGAAGAGCTTTGACGGGTGCTCTTATGATAGCTTCTCTGTTAAAATCTGGCAAAGAGGTCTCTTTAACGATAACAGGTGACGGTCCTCTGGATAAAATAGTAGCTGAGGCAGACCTCTATGGGAAAGTGCGTGGTTATGTAAAAAATCCTGATGCTAATCTACCCCTTAATGATAGTGGTAAAATTGCAGTAGGTAAGGGGATTGGTCAGGGGAAATTAATAGTTAGAAAAGACCTGGGTTTGAAAGAACCCTATCAGGGACAGGTTCCTCTAATCAGCGGGGAAATTGGAGAAGATATCACCTATTATTTTACCAAATCTGAACAGACCCCTTCTTCGGTGGGAGTTGGAGTGCTTGTCAGCCCTGAGATGACCGTGGCAGCTGCCGGAGGATTTTTAATTCAATTATTTCCCGAAGCTGAGGAAAAGGCAATAACCACTTTAGAAAAAAATATTAATAGAATCAGTTCGGTAACAGAAATGATAAGTGAAGGCATGGAGCCAGAAGCTATCCTAAATCAAATACTAGAGGGATTAGATTTTAAAGTCCTGGAAAGTAAAGAGGTACAATATGATTGTCGCTGTAGTCGGGAGAGGGTATTATCCCTGATTAGAGGTTTAGACCCTGAAGATATTAAAAAAACTTTAGCAGAACAGGGCAAAGTGGAAATAGGCTGTCAGTTTTGTAATCAAACCTATCTCTTTACAGACGCTGATATTGCTGAACTTGACCTGGAGGGAAATAGTTAGTAAAATTTTAACTGACTATTAAATTATTTGGTATTTAATTAATATTATAGCTAAACTGTTGCTCTAGTTTTAATGTCAGAATTTAATCATATAGGAGGCAGATAACATGTTAGAAAAAGCAGCAAATATAGTAAAGGGTTTAGCAGTCGATGGTGTAGAAAAAGCTGGCTCCGGTCATCCTGGTATGCCCGTAGGCTGTGCCGAAATCGGCACCCTATTATTTAGTGAAATAATGAAACATAATCCTAAAGACCCTGATTGGCCAAATCGAGATCGTTTCATTCTGTCAGCCGGTCATGGTTCTATGTTGTTATATTCTTTGCTCCATCTTGCTGGTTATGATTTATCTTTAGAGGACTTGAAGAATTTCAGACAACTCGGTTATCCCACCCCAGGCCACCCGGAGCATGGTGATACTCCCGGTGTGGAGACGACTACCGGACCCCTAGGGCAGGGTTTTGCTAATGCAGTGGGAATGGCTATTGCTGAAAAAATGCAGGCTGAAAAATTTAATCGCCCGGGTCTGGAAATAATAGACCATTATACCTATACCATTGCTGGAGATGGTTGTCTGATGGAGGGTATTTCTAGTGAGGCTGCCTCCCTGGCCGGTCATCTGGGTTTAGGCAAATTAATAGCTATTTATGATGACAATGAAATATCCATTGAGGGTAGCACAGATTTAGCCTTTACTGAGGATGTGGCCGCTAGATTTAGAGCCTATGACTGGCAGGTAATTGATGATGTTGATGGACATGATATTGAAGCACTCAAAGAGGCTATAGCAGAAGCTAAAGCCAATCAGGATAAGCCAGCTATAATATTGGCCAAAACTCATATTGCTCATGGTGCTCCCAATAAGCAGGATAGCGCTGCCGCCCATGGTGCTCCCCTGGGAGAAGAAGAAGTTAGAGGCTTAAAACAAAAAATCGGCTTACCTCCAGAGGAGAAATTTTATATTTCAGCAGAGGTAAGAGATTTCTGGCAGGATAAAATGACCGAAAAAGAACAGCAATATGAGGAGTGGCAGGAGAAATTTCGCAACTGGCAGCAGGAATACCCGGAACTTTATAACCAATGGCAACAGGCTCAAAACCTTCAATTGCCAGAGACTCTGGAAGCCAGATTGGAAGAGCTAGATTTTGAAGCAGAGATAGCAACCAGAAAGGCCAGCGGAAAAGTCTTACCTCTACTGGCTGACAATTTGCCCTATCTCTGTGGCGGATCTGCTGATTTAGCTCCCTCCAATAAGACCTATTTAGAGGGCAAGAGAGAAATTCAAAAAGGTGACTTTGCCGGCCAGAATTTCCGTTTTGGAGTTAGAGAGCACGCCATGGCAGCAATCGCCAATGGATTATCGCTCTATAAAGGTCTCCGTCCTTTTGTAGCTACTTTTTTGGTTTTCTCTGATTATCTTAGACCAGCCCTTAGATTATCAGCTTTGATGGAACAGCCCGTTATCTATATCTTTACCCATGATTCCATCTTAATAGGTGAAGACGGTCCCACCCATCAGCCAGTAGAGCATCTAGAATCTCTACGTCTTATACCTAACCTAAAAGTATTACGGCCAGCTGATGCAGAGGAAACAGTTAAGGCCTGGCAGGTAGCTTTAAATAATACCACAGGACCTACAGCACTGGTATTGACCAGGCAGTCTGTTCCAGTGTTAGAAAAAGCCAAAGCACCTAAAGTCACTCAAGGTGGTTATTTACTGCAGGATAGCCCTGATCCAGAAGTGATTTTATTTGCCAGTGGCAGTGAGGTTTCCTTAGCAGTAGAGGTAGCTGACGAATTGGCCAGTTTTGATATTTCAGCCAGGGTAATATCAGTACCGGACCGGCAGGAGTTTTTCCAGCATTTAGAGGATAATGATGATCTTTTAAATCCGGCTTCGGCCAGAAGAGTGGTTATTGAGGCTGGCGTTGATAATGGCTGGTATAAGCTTTTAGGATCAGAAGATCTAAGCTTTTCCGTAGAAGAATTTGGAGCCAGCGCCCCCGGAGAAGAAGTAGCAGAACATTTTGGCCTGACAGCTAAAAATATCGGGGAAGAAATCAGGGAGAATTTAGCTTAAAAATAACTCTGCTTCTATAAAGATCAGTGTTATTGTGGACCTGTAACTATTTTAGTAAAATCAAGGCTGTTTTTCCAGGAGGTAAATATTATGCTTGGGTTGTCAAAAAAATTCACTCCTAATTCAAAAGTTCCTGCTAGGGGACTGACGATTATCTTATCTGTTTTGTTTTTTATCTTTATGCTTTCATTTTCAACGAATCTGCAGGCTGCAGTTACTCCCGTTCCTCATTCTGGATATATAGAAGGGGCAGGGGAAGGCTTTGGTACATTTGATGCACTTGAACCTGTTATTGGTCAGCCAGAAATAACAGAGGAATATAGTGATGAATTGCCCGCAATTTTAACAGGAATTTTCCATCAGCAGCTAGAGCAGGAAGATGTACCGGGTCTGGTGGCTGTAGCTGTCCAGGATGGGGAAGTTATCTATAAGGCAGGTCTTGGTTATGCTGATATTGAAGCTGGTGAAAAATTTGAACCGGAAAAGCACGCAGTCCGCACTGGTTCTGTGGGAAAACTATTTACCTGGCTGGCAATTTTGCAACAGGTAGAAGAAGGCAACCTGGAACTTGATAGAGATATAAATCAGTACCTTCCAGAAGATAAACGGTTTAATCCTCCTGGAAATAATTATATAACTTTAGAAAATATTTTGACCCATAGTGCCGGCTTTGAAGATTCACTGGTGGGGCTGTTGGTTGAAAATGAAGAGGATATCAAAGACTTATCAGAGTATATTAAAAGCTCAAGCCCGGCTCTGGTGCGGCCCCCTGGAGAGGTATCCAGTTATTCCAATTTTGGTTCTACCCTGGCAGGTTATCTGTTGGAACTAGCTTCAGAAGAGGATTATTCCACTTATTTAGAAGATAATATATTTAGCCCTCTGGAGATGCTTGATTCTACAGCTAAACAGGCTTTATCAGAAGAGGATCTGGCTGAGATGAGCACTGGTTATGACTGGCAAAGGGGAGAATTTATTAGAGGGGAATTTGAATATTTTCAGGAATATCCAGCAGGAGGCCATACAACTACTGCTGCTGATATGGCCAACCTGCTAGGTTATTTAACTGCAGATAGGGCTGAGTTTAATGGTGAAGAAGAGATATTAAGTCCCTCCTATCAGGAGAAACTTTTTGAAATAATTTTTCAACAACATCCTGAATCTGCAGGTTTTTCTCATGGTTTAATGGAATATAAACTTTTTGGCGAAGAACTTTTCTGGCATGGCGGTGATACTCAATATTTCCATAGTGGGCTTTTTCTGTGGCCAGAAGAGAACTTAGGGATTTTTGTTTCCTACAATGGACCTGGTGGAACCCTGGCCCGGCAAGAATTAATTAAAGCTCTGGGGAAGTCATATTATGGACTGGATTATGAAAGGCCAGCTGCTGCTGAAGTGGATTTAGAGCAATATGAAGGCAATTATTTTTCCACTAGAAGATCCCATACCACCCCTGAAAAAGTAGCAGCGGTTTTAAATCAAGTAGAGATAAGAGAAAGTAATGATATGCTTAATGCCTCTTTTTTTAAAGAACAGTCTTATTATCCAGTGGCTGAAGATGTCTTTATTAGCCAGACAGGAGGGGAACATCTTTATTTTACCAGAGATGAAGAGGGAAAGATTGAGTATATGTATGCTGAGAATAATCCAGTGGAAGCCTTTGAAAAGCAGGGCTTGTTGCAGGATTATAGGCTCCATCTCTTTATATTGGCCTTAGCAATAATTAGCTATCTTACCACGCCTTTATTGAATATTAGAAAATTATTTAAAAAGGAGAATAAGGGCGGTTTAGTCAGCAGGAAGAAAATTTCCAGTTTGACAGGAGTTTTACTGTCTCTGGTTGGCTTGCTCTTTTTGGTCCTCTTGATGGTGGTTTTCTATCAATTAATCCAGGCTCCCTATAGTTGGCCTGCCCTTACTGGCCTGGTAGGGCTTTTACCGATAGTCATGATATTATTAGCTATTAGAATGGTCTATCAACTCATCAGAGGTGGTTTCTTAGCCCGTAACTTTATCTCTCAACTGCTGTTATTATTAATTACCATCAGCTTTCTTTTGCTGCTTTTCAACTATAACTTAATTGGCTTTGGCGTTTTCTTTTAGCAGGAAAACCGTGGTCAGGCAGGAGAGCAGCTATATTTCTAGAATATTTATCCTAGGGTAGCTACTGAATTGGAGGGAAGATTAGTGAATTATCAAGATGATTTTATTTTTGCATTGGATATTGGGACCAGAACTTTAATAGGTGTTATTTTAGAAAAGGAAAAGAAAAACTATAAGATTGTCGCGTCAAAATCCTTAGAGCATGATACCCGGGCTATGCTTGATGGCCAGATTCACAATATAGAGGAAGTAGCTGCCTTAGCTGAAGAATTGATTGTTTCTTTAGAAGAAGAAACTGGTAGAAATATCAGCAGCGCAGCAGTCGCTGCTGCCGGTAGAGCTTTAGAAACAGTGGAGAGTAGCGCTGTAATAGAGTTTCCTCAGCAAAAACAAATTACAGCTGAGGATATTAACTCTTTAGAGTTTGCGGCTATTCAACAGGCTCAGGAGAAGTTAGCTTCTCAGAATGAAGGGGCTGAAGTTACTGATTATCATTTTGTTGGATATTCGGTGAGAGAATATAGACTGGAAAACATGTTTTTAACTGAGCTTTTGCATCAACGGGGTAATAAAATTGCTGCTGATATTATTGTTACTTTTTTACCCCGGGTAGTGGTGGATTCATTACTGGCGGTAATTGGAGAGTTAGGTTTAGAAGTTGCTGGCTTAACTTTAGAGCCTATTGCTGCCTCTCAGATTGTCATTCCTCAAGATATGTATAACTTTAACTTAGCCCTGGTAGATATAGGGGCTGGCACAGCAGATATTGCGGTGACCAAAAGTGGCAGCATGAAGGGGTATGGGATGGTGCCAGTGGCTGGTGATGAAATTACCGAGGCTATTGCCGAGGAATTTCTCATTGACTATCATGCTGCTGAAGAAGTTAAATGCAATCTCGGTAGACAGGATTCCTTTGAAGTCAGGAATGCCATAGGCTCGCCAGTTGAAATAGCTAAAGATGAAGTTGAAGAGGTGGTGGCCGAAGCTACCTTAGAAATGTCAGCTTTAATTGCCGAGGAAATACTTAATATTAACCAGAGCGCCCCCAGGGCGGTTATCTGTATTGGAGGAGGTAGCCTCACTCCGGGATTAACTGACAGTTTAGCCGATTATCTTGACTTACCAGCTGACAGGGTAGGTATTAGAGATTGTCAGGATTTGAAGAATGTTTCTGGCAGTATAGCTGAACTCAATGAAACTCAGGCCCTGACTCCCCTGGGTATTGGTGTCATTTCAGATCAAAATAAAGAAAAAACTGTCTTTACTAAAGTAAAAATTAACGGAGAGGATACCAGAATATTCTCGCTGCAGAAGCCGACCCTGCGCCAGGCTTTATTGAGTGCAGAAGTTAAGGTTGATTCCCTTAAGGGAGAAACAGGTAGTGGCCTTACCTGTACCGTGAATGGTGAATTAAAGACAATCCCAGGTACTTTAGGTAAGCCAGGCTCCATTAAGTTAAATGGAGAAGAAGCCACCCTGGATACTATAGTTAAAAATGGCGATGAGATTGAGTTTGAACCAGGTCAGGCCGGTGAAGATGCTGAAGGCCAGCTAAAAGATGTCTTACCAGCTGAGGCCCTGAAGACAGTAGATTTGATTGTCAATGGAGAGGAGATAGGTTTAAGCCCCAGGATTGAAGCAGATAATAAACCAGTAGCTCCAGGAGAAAAGTTAATTGACGGTCAGGAAATCTACTATCAGCCCCTGAATACCATAGCCGATGCCATTAGCCAACTACTAGAGGAAGAACAACTTCCCGGCCATGGCTATAGGGAAGTAGTCATAAACGATAGACGAGAATATCTACCCAATGATGAATATATGTTTTGGGGCCAGGAGGGCCCCTTAGACCTCTCGGCTGAGTTAAAAGAGGGGCAGATTATTGAGATCAAGCAGACTGAACCAGTAATTACTCTAGCAGACCTTATCAATAAAAAACTGACCGACCAGGAGATAAAATTTAATCTAAATGGAAATCAAATCTCTTTACCCTCTAAAATTTATAAGATTCTTGTTAATGGAGAAAGAAAAGAGCTAAATTATAAGATTGAAGCTGGTGATGAAATAAAAATAAACTCCGAACCGTTAACTGTGGCCAAAGCCCTGGCTGAAATAAATTATGAACTTTCTCAGGAGAGCAGAGAACGAGTTGAAATTTATCTCAATGGTGAAAAAGCAGAATTTACCAGTGAAATCAACCCTGGTGATAAGCTGCAATTAGAATTTATTTCTACTAAGTCAGGAGGTAGTTAAGATGAATTTCTCCGGAAATATTATCTTTCTTGGTTGCGAAAACCTGACAGAGATCAAAACTTTTTACAATGAGTTTTTAGCTTTAGATATATATAAAGACCAGGGGCGTTGCTTAATATTTACTCTGCCTGGTGGGAATTATCTGGGTTTTTGTGACCACCTTAAGAAAAAGGCGAGCTCTAAAAGCCCCATAATCACCTTATTATGTGAAGATAAAGAGGGAGTAGATGAAGCCTACAATAAATTTCAGGAAGAGGATTTGCCAATTGCCAAAGCCCCTGCTACAAATGAAGATTTTGCCATCTATCATTTTTTCACAGAAGATCCAGCTGGCTATACTGTAGAGATACAGTGTTTTTTATGAAAAGCTATCTTTAAATGATTATAGATAATAATTAGTCAGGAGTCCAATTATTAAACCAAGTAAGATGCCGGCTAATATTTCAAAGGGAGTATGTCCAATTAATTCTTTAAGTTCTTCCTTAATTAGATCTTTATTTTCTTCTAAGCGAGAAAGATCTAACTCTCTTAGAATTCTATTAAGTACATTGGCCTGTTTCCCCACCGCTCTTCTTACACCACCGGCATCGTAAATTGTTATCAGGGCGAAAACAGCGGTTATGGCGAAGATATCAGATTGTAAGCCATGCCTTAAACCAATGGTGGTTGTCAGGCAGGTGACAAAAGCTGAATGAGAACTGGGCATTCCCCCTGAGCCAATAATGCGAGAAAAACGAGGCGGGTAAGAATTAAAAACCTTTAAGAACTGAGCTATTGCTAGAGCTAAAATTGCTGCCGGTAGTGGAGCCATTTTTCTCTCACCTTCTTCAAACTGATATTATTAACCAATCAGGCTGGATAAAATTTTTTCCAACATTCTATTGAGTATTATATCAAATATTTTAAAAAAATAAATCTTATCTCTTGCTTTTTTCAATAAAACAAAGTAGGTGTTATGATGAAAGACCCGATAGAATATCTAAATTCTTTACCTATGTTTGGCAGTGGTGAAGGTTTTAAGCCTGGCCTGACCCGGGTGAATAGATTATTATCTAAGTCCGGTTTTGCAGAGGAAGAATTAAATTTTATTCATGTGGCCGGCAGTAATGGCAAGGGTTCTGTTATCGCCATGTTAGCTGCAATTTATCAGCAGGCTGGACTTTCAGTTGGCAGATATATTTCTCCCCATATTGTTGGTTTTACTGAGAGAATTAGTGTTTCCGGTCAATTTATCAGCAAAGAAGAGTTAGGCAGAGAGCTGGCAAAATTGAAGCCTTTACTAGCCGAAAAAGCCCTCTGGCATGATACTGGTGAACCCACTTTCTTTGAAGTCGTCACAGCCCTAGCTCTACTTTATTTTTCTACCTCTAGACCCGATATAGTCCTGCTGGAGACTGGTTTAGGAGGGAGATTAGATGCCACTAATGTTATAGATAACCCCCTGATTTCTGTTATAACAACTATTGATTTAGAGCATACAAAATATTTAGGTGATAGTATAGCGGAAATAGCTAGAGAAAAGGCAGGTATTATTAAAGAGTCTGCCCCGGTAATTACTGGTGAAAGTAAAGAACAGGCTTTAAAGGAGATCAGGAGAATAGCTAAAAACAAAGGAGCTTCTTACTTCTGGGCCGGGCATTTTTTTGCTATTCAGCGGACTAAGAATAATGTATCAGGTCAACATTTTAAATTTTTACCGGGAACTCAGGAAAAAAATTTTAACTGGCAGCCAGAAATATATACAGAGGAGGAATTTTTTCTGCCGTTGTCCGGGGATTATCAGCTAGACAATGTGAAATTAGCCTGTGCTGTCACTGCTTTGCTCCAGGATAAATTCTCGGTAAGCACTTCTGATATAAAAAAAGGCCTGCCTGAGATAAAATGGCCAGGTCGGCTGGAGATTATCCGGCAAAACCCACCGATAATAATAGATGGCAGCCATACCCCGGCTGGCATAAAATATTTGCAGCAGTTTTTAAAGGAACATTTTGCAAACCAGCAGAAGATTACTATTCTTTTAGCGGTTTTAGAAGATAAAAATTTGCCTGAAATATTAGCGGCCTTAGCCCCTTTAGCTTCTCTCTCTGCTGACTTTCAGGTAATTTTGACCCAAAGCAGCTCAGTGCGGGCCTTTAAAGCTAAAGATTTTTCTGCTGAAGAAAAAGATTGGTTAACAGTAGACTTTTCCAGTTCTCTCTGGGAATTATTGCTGCAATTATTGTCTCAGCAAAAAGATAAAGACCTTGTTTGTTTGACGGGTTCACTTTATAATCTGCAGGAAGTTAGAGAAAAGTTGATTGACTTTTTAAATTAATTTGCTAGTTTCAAAAACCTTCGGGAGGTGAAAAAAATGGGCAGAAGAACTAAAAAAAATAAAGAGAAGAAAAGTAGATTTAGATTTGTTATCTTTTTAGCCGTTATCTCCATGATAGCAGTCTTTGTTGGATTTCAACTGGGAAACACATTTTTTGCTCGACAGGCAGGTGAGACAGAGGAAGAAGTTTATGAAGTTGCTCAAGAAGAAATTGCTGAGGAAGAAACTCTACCTGATGCTGACACTGTCCCTGAAGAAGTCCCTCCAGAAGGTGAAGATGTCATTGCTGACCCTCAGCAGGAAGACACTACAGAAGATATGGTTGAAGATATTACTGAAGAAAGTTTAGAGGTAGAGACTGAAGAGGATCTTCCAGCAGAAGAGGAAATAGAAGTTGCTGGTTATTATGTGCAGGTTGGTTCTTTTAGTGACTATGATAATGCTCAAAATTTTTCAGAATCCATAACCGCTGAGGGCTTTACAGTAGAAGTTGCTGAAACTGAACCTCACAGAGTCTTAGTACAGGGTGGGGAAAGCCGAGAAGAAGCTGAAGAAGTGGCTTCTGAGCTGCAGGATTTAGGTCATGAAACCTTTATTATCAGTCAGGAAAATTAATCGTGATTAGAAAATCGCTTGTTATTTAAATAATTATGTTTTATAATAATATTTAAGTTCTTTATTTTAGATAATTTTATCAGCAGTCAGGGGTGATAAATTTGTCAATCTCTACTTTCAAGAAGGGAGTTCATCCTCCTTATAATAAACAACTATCTCAATCAAAGCAAATTGCCACTATTGATCAACCAGAGGAGATTACAATTCCTTTACAGCAGCATATTGGAGCTCCTCTAAAACCTGTGGTGGAGAAAGGAGAGGAGGTTAAAAGAGGTCAATTATTGGCAGATACTGATAGTTTTGTAGCTGCTCCAGTCCATGCCTCTCTGGCAGGAAAAGTAACAGCAATAGAAAAAGTACCCTCTCCCCAAGGAGGCAGGGTTTTAGCAATTAAGATTGATCCAGCAGAAGAGCAAAAAAATGATTTTTTTGCCGCCTCAGAAAAAGAACCGGAAGATATTGCGCCGGATAAAATCAGGCAGGCAGTGAGAAAGGCTGGCATTGTGGGGATGGGCGGAGCAATGTTTCCAACCCATGTCAAATTATCCGTGCCCGAGGATAAAGAAATCGATACCTTGATTATTAATGGGGCCGAATGTGAACCTTATCTCACAATAGACCACAGATTGATGTTAGAAAAAAGCGAAAAAATTGTTACGGGCCTGCGTTTTTTAATGAGAGCTACTGGAGCTGAAAGGGGAATAATTGGGATAGAGGATAATAAACCTGATGCTATCAAAGCTTTAAAAAGTGCCACTGCAAATTTTACTGATATTACAGTGGAAATAACAGAGACCAAATATCCCCAGGGTGGAGAGAAAATGTTAATTAAGGCTCTCCTTGACCGGGAAGTTCCTGTAGGAGGCCTGCCACTGGATGTAGGGATTGTGGTCAATAATGTAGCTACTGCTATTGCTGTGGCTGCAGCAGTAAATGAAGGCAAACCCCTAATTGATAGAGGTTTAACTATTACTGGAGAGGGGATTAATAATCCCGGTAATTATCAGGTACCCATCGGTACACCTGTGGCCAAAATCATAGAAGCTGCCGGTGGTTTTACTGGTGAGCCTGGCAAAGTAATTTTAGGTGGTCCCATGATGGGACAGGCCCAGGCCAGCATTGATGTCCCTGTAATCAAGGGAACTTCTGGTGTCTTAGTTTTGCCCAAAGATAAACTGGAATCCTATTCCCCTGCTCCTTGCATAAATTGTGCCCGCTGTGTAGACATCTGTCCCATGTCCTTAGTGCCTACCCGTTTAGAAAAGATGGCTCAAAAAGAGAATTTAGATCTTCTGGAAGAATTTCAAGTGATGAATTGCATAGAGTGTGGGTCCTGTTCTTATATCTGTCCGGCCCAAAGGCCCTTAGTACATTATATCAGAATCGGGAAAGCAGCCGTTACTGCTCGCAATAAGTCAGAACAAGGAGGATAAGAAATGCAGAGTCAAGACTTAGTCGTTACTTCATCACCGCATATAAGAGAGAAAACATCGGTAGCTGAGATTATGTGGACTGTCAGCCTTTCTCTGCTACCAGTTATGTTAGTGGCTACCTATGTTTTTGGTTGGCGGGCTCTAGTAATTATTGCCACCAGTGTTGTTAGCTGTCTGCTGACGGAATACATATTTTTAAAGATAAGAAATAAGGAGGTCACTCTAACCGATGGAAGTGCAGTAGTGACAGGTATTTTATTAGCACTTACCATGCCGCCGGAGATGCCCCTCTGGGTAGTAGTGATTGCAGCGGTAGTTGCTATCACCTTAGGCAAACAGGTTTTTGGAGGTTTGGGATATAATCCTTTCAATCCGGCTTTAGTGGGCAGAGCCTTTGTTACAGCAGCTTATCCAGTATTAATAACCACCTTTACCTTTGATGGTCAGACAGCTGCCACACCTTTAAACTTGAAAATGATGGAAGGTGAAATGACTGCTTACTGGGATTTGTTCATTGGTAATGTTCCCGGTTCATTAGGGGAAACATCGGCCTTTTTTGTTCTCTTAGGAGCAGCAATATTGATCTATAAAGGATATTTAAACTGGCGGATACCGGCTGGAATGGTCTCTACAGTCTTTATATTAACCTGGGTTTTAGGTCATAACCCCGTTTTTCACCTGTTAGCTGGTAGTCTATTAATTGGGGCTTTTTATTATGCTACCGATATGGTAACTACTCCTGTTACTGCTTTAGGTCGCTGGATATTTGGTATTGGAGCCGGAATCTTCGTGGTTATCATAAGACTTTATGGTGGTTATCCTGAAGGTGTGATGTATTCAATTTTGTTAATGAATATGACTGTTCCTTTAATTAACAAATTTACTCGACCTCGCAGCTTGGGAGAGGTGAAATAAATGGCGGAAAAAAATAATTCTATAGCTAAACTGGTTATAACTTTAACAATTATAGGAGCTTTTGGCGCTTTGTTTCTGGCCGGGGTTTATGAATGGACTATTCCTCATATTTTAGAACATGAAGCCCGGGCTAGAGAACAGGCGATAATGGAAGTATTGCCGGATCTGGATTATTATGAAGAGGTTACTCATAATGACAAAATATTTTATGAGGGTTATGATGAAAATGATAATCTGGTAGGAGTGGCTGTCTCCTTAAAGGGCGGTGGTTATGCTGGAGAGATTGAGATTATGATTGGCACAGACCCTCAAGAAGGAAAAATTTTAAATATATATGTCTTAAACCATCAAGAAACACCGGGTTTAGGTGCTAGAATTACAGAAGAACAATTTCGGGAAGATTTTAAAGATGCCCCCTTTAGCGAATTGGAGATTGTTCAGCGCACCCCTGAAGAACCCTATGAAATAGAAGCAATTGCCGGGGCAACCATGTCGGTGGAGGCAGTAAAAAATATTGTCTCAGATGTAGGCGATATTGTCACTGAACATTATGGAGGTGGCAACTAATGAAAAATTATTTAGATATATTTAAGAATGGTCTCTGGAATGAAAACCCAATATTCAAGTTGATTATTGGTTTATGTCCTACTCTAGCAGTAACAAATACTGTGGTAAATGGTTTTGCCATGGGGATGGCAACGGGTTTTGTCCTCATATCTTCGGAAATTGTCATCTCTTTAATTAAAAAATGGATACCCAATGATGTGCGCATACCCAGTTTTATTCTTATTATAGTAACCTTTGTTACTTTTACTGATTATTTCCTGGGAGCTTTCTTTCCTGATATAGCAGATGCCCTGGCTCTCTTTATTCCACTAATAGTGGTAAACTGTCTGATCTTAGGAAGGCAGGAAGCCTTTGCTTCTCAAAATCCCACCAGAAAAGCAATTTTTGACGCTGTGGGTATGACCGTTGGATTTACCTGGGTTTTAGTAGCTTTAAGTGCTATTAGAGAGTTATTTGGTTTTGGCACTTTAGCTGGTGTGGAAATATTTGGAGCTGGCTACACAGATATGATTATTATGATTTTACCTGGAGGAGCCTTTTTGACTCTGGGCGTTTTAGTTGGTTTCTTGAATTTTCTAGATAGAAAGGTGGGGTCAGACAATGGATAGTCTGCAATATTTGCTGCTTCTCTTTATCAGTACAGTATTGATTAACAATTTTGTCTTAATCCAATTTTTAGGGATCTGTCCCTTTTTAGGGGTCTCAAGATATGTGGAAACAGCCTTCAGCATGGGGCTTGCAGCTACCTTTGTGATGACTATGACCGCCTTTGCTACTTATTTTATAAATACCTTTATACTTGAGGCCTTAAACTTAGAGTTTTTACAATATATGTCCTTTATTATTGTTATTGCCTCGTTAGTACAATTTGTGGAGATGTTTATCAAGAAAGTAAGTCCCGTTTTATATAAAGCATTAGGAATCTATCTGCCTTTAATTACCACCAATTGTGCCATTATGGGTATGGCCCTTTTAATTCCCCAAAATGATTATAATTTTATTGAGAGTATTGTTTTTGGTTTTGGGGCAGGGGTTGGTTTTACCCTGGCTATTGTTTTAATCGCCGGCTTAAGACAGGAAATTCAATTTGGCGATGTTCCGCAAGATCTTAAAGGGATGCCGATAACTTTAATATTAGCTGGCTTAATGGCCTTAGCTTTTATGGGCTTTGCTGGATTGGCAGTAGTTTAACCAGCTGGCTTAGAAAACTGGAGGTGTAATAAACTAATGGATTCGATTTTTATATATGCTTTTTTAAGTATGGGGGCTTTAGCAGCCTTTCTAGCAGCAGGTCTGGGCTTTGCCTCCCGTACTTTTCATGTGGAAAAAGACCCCCGCGTAGTGGAAGCTAATGAGATTCTGCCAGGAGCCAATTGTGGAGCCTGTGGCTATGCTGGCTGTGAGAATTTTGCTGAAGCTGTAGTAGAAGGTGAGGCCCCGGTAGCAGGTTGTCCTGTGGGGGGAGAGGGTGTAGCCGACAAATTAGCAGACCTTATGGGGGCGGAGGCTGAAAGTGCAGAAAAGCAGGTTGCCCGTTTATTATGTAAAGGTATAAAGAGTAAGACAGCCCAAAATGCTTCTTATCAGGGAATAGAAAGTTGTGTTGCGGCTTCAGTTGTGGGTTTAGCTGAAAAAAAATGTTCCTATGGTTGCCTGGGTTTTGGTGATTGTGCTGAAATTTGTCCCTTTGATGCCATTGTCATGAATGATGAAGGCCTGCCGGAGGTAGATGAAGAAAAATGTACGGGCTGTAATAATTGTGTGGAAGAATGTCCCCATGATCTTTTCCTGCTGGGGCCGATAAGCGGCAAGAATCATATTAGGTGCTCTTCTCATGATGCTGGTAAAGTAGTGAGAAAAATTTGTGAAGTGGGTTGTATAGCCTGCACCCAATGTGCCAGAGTTTGTCCTGTAGAGGCAATAGAGATGCAGGAAAACTTGGCGGTTTTGGATTATGAAAAATGTATAAATTGCGGACTCTGTGCTGAAAAATGTCCCACAGATACTATTGATTTTGAGGGAGAAAAAATTTCAGCTATAGAAATAACAGAGGATTGTATTGGCTGCACCAAGTGTGCTCAAGAATGTCCTGTGGAGGCAATAACTGGAGAAGCTAAGGAACAGCATGAAATTGATCAGGAAACCTGTATAAAATGTGGGATCTGCTATAATGTCTGCCCTGTGGATGCTGTAAAAAAAGAAGTTAAGTAATTAGCCAATATAACAGCTTTATTTTTAGTATTTAAGGGTACCTTTGTTAAAAGGTACCCTTTGATAATGTGGTCTGTCCTCATTTCCCATACCTTGTTTTGATATCAGCAAAATAACTCCAGGCCGGAGGGGATTACAGAACAACCTTTTGCTTATGGACAAAAAATGCAATTGATGTTACAATTATAAATGATTAAGGTAAATTTTTTAGGAGTGAAAATTAATTAATGAAAAAAAATAGAGTAAAGACTATTGTCTTGCTTGGCCTTTTAATCTCAGTGGGCATGGTCTTACATGTGGTGGAAAGTTTAATTCCGGTAAGTCACTTTGTCCCTGGGGCTAAATTAGGGTTAGCCAATATAGCCAGTCTTTTGGGTTTGATAATATTTGGCTTTAAAGCGGGCTTTTTGATTCTTTTTTTTCGTATAATGCTAGGTTCTTTATTAGCAGGTACTTTTCTTTCCTTTAATTTTTTTATGAGCGTAAGTGGTGGGCTGGCTGGATATTTATTGATGAGTCTAACTTATCTTTATGCCAGAAAGTATTTTAGTTTCATTGGAATTAGCATCATAGGGGCTGTTTTTCATAATATTGGTCAGATTATAACGGCTAGTTTTATTATTGGCAGTACGGGCTTATTTTATTATTTGCCTTACCTTACTCTTCTGGCAATTCCAGCTGGAATTATGATTGGACTAATCGTTGATTTCACCTATAATTATTTACCGCCAGGACTGGCAGGTGATTACCATTGAGCCCCAATAAAGAACCAGCTATTATACTGGCTTCTTCCTCACCGCGGAGAAAAAAACTTTTGCAGCAGTATGGACTTTCCTTTAAAGTGGATCCCAGCAGTATAAACGAAGACATCGCCGATCATAATACTGGCCCCAAAATAGCTGAAAAACTGGCGGTGATGAAGGCCGAGGATGTAGCTACCAGATATCAAGAAGCTTTAATTATTGCTGCTGATACCATTGTGGTTTATCGGCATAAAATTTTAGGAAAACCAGGCGATTTAGAAGCTGCCAAAAGGATGCTGGCAGATCTCAGAGGCCGGGAACATGAAGTTTATACTGGCATAGCTTTATTGCGCAAAAAAGCAGGGGAAAACAATAAATTGATTTCTAAACTTGATGGCACTAAGGTGAAGATGCGCAACTTTAGTAATGAAGAACTTCGGGGTTATCTGGCGTCCAGGGAACCCCTGGGTAAAGCCGGGGCTTATGCCATCCAGGGATTAGGTAGCCTTTTGGTAAAATCCATATCTGGCTCTTATTTTACGGTGATGGGATTACCGGTTCATTTATTACCTGAACTTTTAGGAGAGTTTTCCATATCAATTTTATAATAAAAAAGAGGCCATAAAAAGGTTCATCTGAGGATAAAGGGAGAAGACGGTGAAAAATAATACAAGCAAAAATTATACTCTTAAAGATCTATCTTTTGAGGACCGTCCTCGGGAGAAGTTATTCTTTGATGGAGGAGAGAATTTGTCAAATGCAGAGCTGCTGGCTATCCTGCTTAATAACGGCAATAGAAAGAGGACGGCAGTGGAGTTAGGTCAGGATATATTGCAACGTGCCGGTTCACTGAGAGATTTAGCTGAGTTTAGTGCCCAGGAATTATGTGAGTTTTCCGGTGTCGGGCCTGCTAAGGCTGCCAGAATTATAGCAGCTATTGAGTTTGCTAAACGCTTGACTGCTCCTTCACCTAAAAAAGCCCCAGCCTTGACCTCTCCTGCCGAAGCAGCCCGTTTTGTGATTCCCCGTTTAAGATTTTTACAACAAGAAGTTTTGTTGCTGATACTTTTAAATAGCAAAAATAAAGTAATTAAAATAAAAGAAGTGAGCAGAGGTGGACTCAGCAGTACTTTAGTCCATCCTCGAGAAATTTTTAAAGTTGCTTTAAAAAAATCTGCTTCAGCTGTTATTCTCTGCCATAATCATCCCAGTGGTGAGACAGAACCAAGTAGGGATGATATAATAGTAACAGAAAAACTTATTTCGGCAGGTAAGTTACTGGGAATTTCAGTATTAGATCATTTGATTGTAGCTAATAATTCATTTTTGAGCTTAAAAGAAGAGGGTTACCTGCAAAACCTCTAAAGAAACTAAAAAATCATCCTGCTCCGTCTTGTTTAAATTGTTTTTAAATAGAATTAAGGAAGGTGTAAATCATGGTGATGAAGTTTTTAAGTGCCCCCTTTTCAAGAGATATGGGCATAGATTTAGGCACAGCTAATACCCTGGTATATTTAGCCAGTAAAGGAATTATTATTAGAGAACCCTCAGTAGTGGCTTTAAGAACCAATAATAATGAACTTTTAGCTGTGGGTAATGAAGCAAAAAATATGATAGGCAGAACTCCAGGAAATATTGTAGCAGTGAGACCGATGAAAGATGGGGTAATAGCTGATTTTGATGTGACTGAAGAAATGTTACGCTATTTTATCACTAAAGCCCATAAAAGGACGCGACTAGTTCGGCCTAGAATAATCATTTGTGTCCCCTCGGGGGTAACAGAAGTGGAAAAGAGAGCAGTTTTAGATGCAGCCCGGCAAGCCGGGGCTAGAAAAGCTTTTTTAATTGAAGAGCCCATGGCAGCAGCTATTGGGGCAGATTTGCCGGTAAATGAACCAGCCGGCAATATGATTGTTGATATTGGGGGAGGAACTACTGAAGTAGCTGTTATCTCTCTGGGAGGTATAGTAAGTAGCACTTCCATTAGAATTGGTGGTGATGAAATGGATGAGTCGATTGTGCAATTTATTAAGAGAAAATATAATATTATGATAGGAGAGAGGACTTCTGAGGAGATCAAGAAAGAAATTGGTTCTGCTTGTTTAGAAAGTTCTAAGGGTAAAATTGATATTAGAGGAAGAGATTTAGTTAGTGGTCTGCCTAAAAATATTGAAGTAACTTCTGAGGAAATTACAGGTGCTATTAGAGAACCGGTACAGAGTATAGTGGAGGCAGTCAAAATGACCTTAGAAGAAACACCTCCGGAACTTTCAGCTGATGTCATGGATTTTGGTATAATTTTAACTGGAGGAGGAGCTTTATTACAGGGTATGGATAAGTTGATTGCTAATGAAACCCATATTCCGGTACATATAGCCGAGGATCCCCTTGATTGTGTGGTAAAGGGTACTGGCATTGCTCTGGAAGAATTGGATATGTTGCGTAAAGTATTGATTTCTCCTAAAAGAATTTCCTGAGCAAGCCGGGGGTGAATATATTTGTTGAAATTTAACAAAAGAAAATTAGGTTTAACTACGATTATATTATTGTTATTATTAGTAGTGCTGGTAGTCAATATTTTTGATTACGAATTTTATCTTTTTCGCTGGCTGGAAAATGGTGTTTATAACTTAGTGGCATTTTTTATTGGGACAGTTGAAAATGTAGCTAATTCCATACATGATTTTTATCAGAGTTTATTTCGAGCTCAGGAACTGCTCCAGGAAAATAGAGCTTTAAGGCGGGAAATTTCCGAGTTGATGATATATAATATCTCCTTGAGAGAACTGGAGCAGGAAAATAATCGCCTGCGGGAGATGTTGAATCTAGAGGAGGATTTATTAGTCAATTCCTCTTTATTAGGAGCCAGAAAAGTTGGTTTTGTTCCTGGCAGTTGGGAAGATAGATTGATGATCAGTGCCGGCACAAATGATGGGGTAGAAGATAGAATGCCAGTGGTTAGCTATGGAGGAACGCTTTTAGGTATAATCGATAACGCCGGGGTTAGTAATTCTCAGGTTAAGCTAATTACAGATCCAGAATTTTCTGTGGGAGCCAGAGTTGAGAGAGAAGACTCTCGAGCCTCAGGAATTGTCAGAGGACAACCAGGTAACGAGAACTTGAGAATGGAAAGGATAGGCTGGGATGCTGATATTAGCCCCGGAGACAAGATTGTGACTTCTGGAGTTTCAGGTGACTATCCCAGAGGGCTACCCATTGGCAGGGTGATTGAGATTGAACCTGCTAGTTATGGACTATCTCAAGCGGCGGAGATTGATTATAATCTTGATAGTCGAACTATTGAGGAAGTTTTTATCCTGCTGGATTTTTAAAAATTTTATAGATCTATAGCATCTACCTGGAGGAAAAATAATGCGTGATAAATTAAAATTTTTGCTTATAATATTGATATCATTAGTTTTCCAGGTGACCCTTTTCTCCCGCCTGCCAGCTGCAGACTTTGGACCAGATTTACTGCTGGTAATATCCTTTAGTGCCGGTTTTCTTCAGGGTAGTAAAGAAGGCCTGCTGGTTGGTTTTACAGCCGGTTTTCTCCAGGATGTGCTTTTAGGTGGCAATCTGGGATTATATGCTATAGCCAGGATGTTAACAGGCGGAGGAGCTAGTTTGTTGCGTGGAAAAGTCTATCAAGAAAATTTTCCCCTGGTAACACTTCTTTTATTAGTCTTTACCTTTTTCCATGAAGTCTTGATTTTTCTACTATCAGAGCAGGTGATATTTAGAGTGAACTTTTTCCAGACCATTAGCTATCATTTTATTCCTACCTCTATTTATACCATGCTGGTAGGAATCCTGTTATATTTATTTTTATATCAAATCTCTGCTGGTGGTGAAAAAGCTGATGGAAAAACCGGAGAGTAAGATTAAACTGGCTAAAATTGTAGTGATAGTAGTATTTTTATTGTTAGGAGCGAGAGCCGCTCAATTACAAATAATCCAGGGGGGAGATTATTTTCGCCTGGCTGAAAATAATCGTCTTTCTGTAAGGCCTATAAATGCTCCCCGGGGAAGAATTTATTCCGCCGACGAGGAGGTTTTAGTTGCTAATAAACTAGCCTATGACGTCTATTTTCAACCAAATGAACTATCTCCAAAACTAACAAGAGAAGAACTTTTTACCAAACTTGCTGATGTCTCAGGCAATGATAAAGAAACTTTAGAAAATAATTATCTAAATAACCAGGGATTAAGCCGTCCTGGCGAAGGAGTAATTTTATTAAGGAGCATTTCTTCAGAAAAGATGATAAAGATAGCTGAAAGGAAAGATCAGTTACAGGGGATTGATATTAGAGAATCACCTCTGCGCGATTATGTCCATGGTGACTTAGGCTCTCATATCATCGGTCATATTGGTGAAATAAGTGAAGAGGAACTTAGAGATTTTGTGGCCCAGGGCTTAGATTACACTGGAGGAGATACAATAGGTATTGCTGGTTTGGAAAGGCAATATGAAGAATATCTTAAGGGACAACGAGGTTTTGAAGAAGTAGAGGTTAATCATCTAGGCCACAAAGAAGAACTGCTGGAATCTCAAGAACCTGTACCTGGCTATGATCTTAAATTGTCTGTCGATTGGGGATTGCAGCAGAAGACTGAGGAGAGGTTGGAAGAAAAACATTATTACCTGAAAGAGATAGCTGAAGAAGATGAGGATGTACCTGAACCAGGAGGAGTAGCTGCTGCCATGATGGATATTAACAGTGGTGATATTCTGGCTATGGGAAATTATCCTCGCTTTGATCCTAATAAATTTGCCACTGGTTTTACCAATGCCGACTATGATGAATTGCGCAATGATCCCTTACAACCCATGTTAAATCGCAACACCATGTTTGCAGTATCCCCGGGTTCAGTGTTTAAAACGGTGACGGGGATGGCTGCTTTAGAAAATTTAGAGGTGGATGGTGATACCTCTTTTTTCGATGCCACAGGAGAGTTTCATATTCCAGGATGGTCAGAGCCCTTTAGAAATTGGATGGATTATGGTGAAGGTGAATTAGATTTCACCAGGGCCATCGGTCGTTCCAATAATATTGTTTTTTATGAGTTGAGCTATGAACTATATGAGGAGTATCAGGGTAGCAAACTGGTGGAAACAGCCCGGGAGTTTGGTTTAGGAGAAATCACAGGAATTGACTTGCCCAATGAAAGAGCAGGTTTAGTACCTGATGGGCAGTGGAAAAGGGATAATCTAGGTGAAGGCTGGTATCCCGGAGATTCAGTCAACCTGGGAATAGGGCAGGGCTTTTTATCTACAACTCCCATGCAGATTTTACAATTAACCAGTGCTATTGCCAATCGGGGCCAGATATATCAGCCAACTTTAGTCCAGCAGATAGTTGATTCTGATGGGGAAGTTGTTAGGGAAAATAACAGTGAGGCAATTAAGAGTCTGCCTTTTTCACAGGAATCCTTTGAAATTATAGAAGAGGGGCTATTAGAAGTAACAATGACAGATTATGGGACGGCTTCAGCTGCTTTCAGTGATTTTCCACTTGACATAGCAGGTAAAACTGGTACAGCTCAATTGGGTTATGGAAACTTAAGTCATGCCTGGTTTACAGCTTATGGACCCGTGCCCGATCCTGAAATAGCTATAGTGGTTTTTATCGAACGAGGAGATTCCAGTCAGCATGCTATTCCCATAGCAGCAGACTTATTGGCCCACTATTTCGAAGTAGATGATGAATATGATGGCCCTGAAGAACCACCACCAGAACTTGAGGACCTCTAAACTTTTAAATTAATTTTGTTTATTAAGGGGAGAAAGATATGTCAGCAGTAATAAAGACCAAGATAGAGGAGCAGGGCGTAATACTGAGTTTTAATCCCGATTATTGCTGGGAGGAAATAACCTCTGCTTTAGCGGAGCATTTACAAGAAGGAGCTCAATTTTATCAGGGGAGCAAACTTTACTTTGATTTAGCTTTTAAAGATTGGCGTGCTGAGGAACTGCAAAACTTAATTAATTTGATTGAGTCTAATATATTGCCAGAAACTGATTTCTATTTTATGAATCAATCCAGTGGGGTTGAAAGAGATAATAAAGCCACTCCAAAGGAACAGCCTTTTTCGCCCAGGTCAGCCCAAGAAAATAAATACACCAAAACTGCTGGTAACGATACAAAATTAATCCAGCGTACTTTAAGATCAGGCCAGAGCATAGAACATATGGCCAACCTGGTTCTATTGGGGGATGTCAATCCTGGAGCGGAAATTAAAGCAGGAGGGGATATCATAGTTTTTGGAAAATTAATGGGCCTTGTTCATGCTGGTGCTACCGGGGATAAGGGGGCAGCAATAACAGCTCTTCAATTAGCTCCTACTCAGATTAGGATTGCCAGTGTAATCTCTCGTTCTCCTGATGAGGATAAAAGCAAAGAGTTACGTCCTGAACGGGCCTATATAAAAAACAACAGGATTGTAGTAGAAGAAGTTAACTTATAATTTTTCATTAATTATTTTTGGAAATAAGCAGGAGGGATAAAAGTGGACCAAAGGGAACAAGGTAAAGCTATCGTCATAACCTCTGGAAAAGGAGGCGTGGGTAAGACCACCACCACTGCGAATCTAGGCACAGCCCTGGCTTTGTTGGGTAAGAAAATATGCTTAATCGATGCTGATATTGGTTTGCGTAATCTTGATGTAGTGATGGGGTTAGAGAACAGGATAGTATATGATTTGATTGATGTCGTTGAGGAACAGTGCCGTTTGGAACAGGCTTTGATTAAGGATAAACGCAATGAAAATTTAGTCTTATTGCCTGCTGCCCAGACCAGGGATAAAGATGCTGTCAGCGAAGAACAGATGAAGGAGCTAATTTTAAAGTTGAAGGAAAGAATGGATTATATTTTAGTCGATTCTCCAGCAGGTATTGAACAGGGTTTTCGCAATGCTATTGCTGGTGCTGATAAAGCCATAATAGTAACCACCCCTGAAGTATCAGCTGTCCGTGATGCTGACCGTATAATTGGTATGGTTGAAGCTGAAGGAGTCAATGACCCTGACTTAATTATCAACCGAATACGGCAGGATATGGTCGATAGAGGTGATATGATGAATATAGAGGATATGATTGAGATACTGGCCATAGATATTTTAGGGGTGGTTCCAGAGGATGAAGGAATTGTTGTCTCTACCAATAAGGGTGAACCTATTGTTTTAAGCAATAACCATAAAGCCGGTGAAGCTTTTAATAACATAGCAAGAAGGTTAGAAGGAGAAGATGTTCCTTTAATGGATTTAAATAACTCTGATTCTATCTTGGCTAAATTTAAAAAGTTTGTTGGTTTATCATAAAGGAGGCGATGGTAATTAATATTCTTGCTAAGATAAAGGATTTTTTCACTCAGGAAGAAACAACAGAGAATACAGGTAGCAGTAGTGTAGCCAAAGAAAGATTGCAATTTATCCTGGTTCAGGATAGAATTAAACTCTCGCCTCAGGAAATGGAAGAGATGAAAGCTGAGCTAATTGAGGTAATAATCAAGTATGTTGAGGTTGATAAAGATAAAATTGATATGGATATTTCGCGAGAAGATGAGAAGATGGCCATGGTGGCTAATTTCCCAATCCAAAAAAAGCAAGAATAAAGGAGCCTTTATAGTATGCATTGGGATAAAAAACTTTTAAAAAATATTAATTATCAAATACCTCTATTGGTGCTGGGGTTGATTATAATTGGTTTTATAGCTGTTAGCAGCGCTGCCGGGATAGGGCCAGGCTCTGGTTACATGGCTTATTTGCGGACCCAGATAGCTGCGGCAGTATTAGGCATCCTACTGTTGATACTTTTATTTTTCTTGGATTATCGTCTCTTTAAAGAGTATGATGTAATTATTTATGGTAGTATAATTTTTCTCTTGACCTTTTTGTTGATTTTGGGCACCACAGTAGCTGGAGGAACTCGCTGGTTGAGTATTGGACCGGTATCCTTCCAACCCTCTGAGGTAGCTAAAATATTTTTAATTTTATTTTTGGCAGCTTATTTTGAAAGAAATAAAAAACAATTAAATACTCTAAAGGGTCTCTTAAAAAGCCTGCTCTATGTATTGCCCCCTTTTTTGCTGATAGTTTTACAGAATGACCTGGGTACGGCCTTAGTTATAATGTTTATCTTTGTGGTAATGTTTTTTATGGCCGGTGGAAGAGGAAGAGATATATTGATAGTCTTTGGTGGAGCAGGACTTTTCTTTACCCTGTTAATAATCCTGCACTTTTCCTTAGGCACCCCCCTGCCCTTTTTACAGACCTATCAATTAAATCGCCTGATTGCCTTTGTAAACCCGGGGGTTGATCCCCAGGGTATCGGTTATAACATTATCCAGGCCCAAATAGCAGTAGGATCTGGCATGTTAACAGGCAAAGGATTTATGGCAGGCACCCAGAGTCAATTGGGTTTCTTACCTGAAAAACATACTGATTTTATATTTGCTGTAATCAGTGAAGAGTTTGGTTTTATGGGGGTTTTGGTGGTTTTGGTCCTCTATTTTCTGCTCATCTGGCAATTGATAAAAGTTATGGTCCAGGCAAAGGATAATTTTGGTTTTCTGATAGTCTCCGGTGTTACTGCCATGTTTTTTTTCCATGTTTTAGAGAATATAGGCATGACCCTGGGAATAATGCCTATCACCGGCATACCTCTACCCTTTATTAGTTACGGGGGAAGTTCTATGGTTACCTCCTTATTAGCTATCGGTCTGGTGCTCAATATCAACATGAGGAGGAAGAAAATAATCTTTTAAAATCATGTTATATAAAACTTTAGCAAAATGATATCCAAAATTTGAAGTACATCTAAATTTGAGGTGCATAATTTTTATGACTAATGTCTTTGGCAAAATTGACGATAAATTACATCAGGTAACAAGTCCAGAGCGTTACATTGGACGAGAATGGAATCAGATTAAGAAAACCTGGGACAGGGGAAAAATCAAGACCTGTCTGGCCTTCCCTGATACCTATGAAATAGGCATGTCCCATCTGGGTTTGAAAATTTTATATCATCTTCTAAATGAAGAAGATGACATTATTTGTGAGCGCGTATTTGCTCCCTGGAGTGATATGGAGGATTTATTACTTGAAGAAGAAGTTAAACTATTTTCTCTGGAAAACAAAAGGGAATTAAAGGAATTTGATATTGTTGGTTTTACTTTACAATTTGAACTCAGCTATACCACAATTTTAAATATGCTAGATCTCGGGGGGATACCGGTTTATGCCCGGGAAAGAGATGGTAATCATCCTTTGATCATAGCTGGTGGAGCAACAGTCTTTAATCCAGAACCTATAGCTCCCTTTATTGATCTGTTTTATTTAGGAGAAGGGGAAAAGAATCTAGTTACCATAGTATCCAGTTATCAGGAGTTAAAAGATAAAGGGTTATCCCGCCAGGAAATTCTTAAAGAAATGTCAGAATTACCTGGGGTTTATGTCCCCTCTCTCTATAAACCTCAATATCTTAATGAAAAATTTAAGGGAGTTGAGATAGAGCCCGGGGTTAAAGAGAAGGTGAAAAGACAGTATGTTAAAGACCTTGATGAAGCTTATTATCCCACTGAGTTTATAGTTCCCTATGCTGATATAGTTCATAATAGAGCAGTGATTGAAATTTCTCGAGGCTGTCAGCGAGGCTGTCGTTTTTGTGCTGCCGGGATGACCTATCGCCCTGTCCGGGAACGTTCTCTGGAAAAAATCTTAACCCTAACTGAAAAAATAATAGATAGTACCGGTTATGATGAAATATCTCTTACTTCTTTAAGTTCAATGGATTACTCAAAAATCGAAGAATTAGTCACCCGGTTAGTAGATAAATTTTCCGATAAAAATGTGAGTATTTCATTACCTTCATTGAGGATAGATGAGTTTTCTTTAGAAATTGCCAGTAAAGTGCAGCAAGTTCGGCGCAGCGGGTTAACCTTTGCCCCAGAGGCTGGTACCCAGAGGTTAAGAAATATTATCAATAAAGGTGTAGAAGAAGAGGACCTATACCAGGCAGTTCGCTCAGCCTTCAAAAGTGGCTGGCATAGAATCAAACTGTATTTTATGATAGGACTGCCAGAGGAGAAGGAAGAGGATTTAGCAGGGATAGTGGAGATGGCTCAAAAAACTGCTGCTATAGGCCGTGAAATCCGGCAGGAAACAGATAAAAGAATGCGTCCTATAGAGGTGCAGGTAAATGTCTCCACCTTTGTTCCTAAACCCTTTACGCCCTTTCAGTGGTACAGAATGGATACTGTCTCAGAGATAAAAGATAAAATAAAGTATTTGCAGCAAAATCTAACTGGTCGGAGCCTGGCTTTAGACTGGAATGACCCTGAAACAAGCCGGTTAGAGGGTATGCTGGCCAGAGGAGACAGGAGATTAGCAGCTGTAATTCATCAGGTCTGGCAACAGGGTGGTAAATTAGAGGGCTGGAGCGAGGAACTTGATTATAAACGCTGGCAGAAAGCTTTAACAGACCAGGATTTAACAGCAGCTGACTTTTTTGTTCCAGAAGAGGTAACAGCACCCTTACCCTGGGATCACTTATATCCTGGCGTAGAAAAGAAATTTTTACAGAGAGAATGGAGTTTAGCTAAAGCCGCAGAAAAAACTCCTGACTGTCGCTGGTCTATCTGTAGTGATTGTGGGGCCTGCGACTCTCCGCAAGCTGATCTGGTTTTAGCTGCCGGGAGGGATGAAGATGTTAATGAGAGCAAAATTCAGTAAGAAAAAGAGACTGCGCTATATCTCACATCTTCAGCTGCTGGACACCTTCCGCCGAGCTATTCGACGGGCTAAATTGCCAGGAAAATACTCAGAAGGTTATAACCCTTCACTAAATCTTTCTCTCTCCCAACCCTTACCGGTGGGAATGCCTGGAGGAGGAGAATATCTAGATTTAGAGTTGACGAAAGCTATTGATTCCGCTGAGTTTTGTCAGCGTTTACAGGGAGCCCTGCCTGCTGGAATTGAAATTATTGCCAGTCGTTTCACCACTGAGAAATTAAAATCATTACAGGCAATAGTTGACCGAGCACGGTATATAATCAACCCTTTAAAGGATAATAAAGATCGAGCTAAAGAAGTATTGGCAAGATTTAGAGAAAAGGATAAATTATTAGTGATAAGAGAACGGCGGAAGAAAAAAAACCGCCAATATGATCTGCGAAATATGGTCCATGATATGAGCATCACAGAGAATGGTTGTTTTTCTTTCCTGGTGAGTACCGGTAGTAGAGGGAATGTCAGGCCGGAGGAAATAATCAAAGGTCTACAGAAAATAGATATCACTATAGAAGATCAACCCCTGGTAAATTTTTATCGCGAAGGACTCTATATTTCTGGATATCCGAAATTGTTGACACCTCTTGCGGATGAAATAATGGAGGGCGAATAGATGTGAATAAAAAAATTATTATAAATGCTGGAATCAGAGAAAAGAGAGCGGCGGTATTAGTAAATGATAAATTAGACAATTTGTTCTTTGAGCGCGATACGTATGATCGCAGTGCTGGTAATATTTATCGAGGCAAGGTTAAAGATGTTCTCCCAGGTATGCAGGCTGCCTTTATAGATATTGGCTGTGAGAAAAATGCCTTTTTGCATATCAATGATGCTTATCCTCTATTTAATAAAAGGCAGCGGAAAAAGTTTTCCCGTCATGAATTGAAAATTAACGAAGTGCTCCATCCAGGGCAGGAAATCATGGTACAGGTAACCAAGGAACCTATTGGCAGCAAGGGTCCTAAAATCACCTGTAAAATCAGCCTCCCTGGCAGATACTATGTTTTTTTACCTGGAGAAAATAGGATCAATATATCTCGGCGGATTAAAGATAAAGACGAGAGAAAGAGGTTAAAATCAATAACCAAAAGCTTAACAGCTAAAAATGATGGGGTAATAATAAGAACCAATGCCTATGATAAGTCGAGGAAATTGCTGCAGATGGATTATAATTTTTTATCCTCTCTATGGCAAAGGATCTTATCTCGCTACAAAAGAAGCAGGGCAGTGAAATTGCTTCACAGCGATATAAACCTAATCCATAAAATAGTAAGAGATCACCTGTCACCAGAGATAGATAGGGTTGTGATAGATGATAAAGATGATTATAAAAACCTTTCGGAATTTGCTGAGAAATTGGATCCTGAGATTAATTCTCGTATCTTTCTCTATGAGCGAGATAGACCGATCTTTGAAACCTATGGCATAGAACAAGAGTTAGATAAATTGATGCGACGCAAGGTCTGGTTGAAATCAGGCGGTTATGTTATTTTTGATTCCACAGAAGCTCTAGTGGCCATAGATGTTAACACAGGTAAATTTATTGGCAAGAAAAACCTGCAGGATACTGTCTTTAAGACAAATTTAGAAGCAGCCAAAGAAATAGCCAGACAATTGCGCCTGCGAGATATTGGCGGTATCATTATTATTGATTTTATCGATATGGAGATAAAAAAGAATCGCGAAAAGGTATTGCAGGTTCTAGAACAGGAGCTAGAAAGAGATAGAACTCGCACCAGTATTTTAGGTTTAACCCAATTAGGCCTGGTGGAGATGACCAGAAAAAAAGTCAGGGAGAGATTAAGTGAATTAGTGCAAAAGGAGTGTCCCTACTGTGAGGGAACGGGAAGAATTGTAGCAGAGACAACCATGGCTTTTCAGGTTATTAGAGAATTAACCTCCCTAGCTTCTCGGGAATATTTTGAAGCTATTCTTTGTGAAGTACATCCTGAAGTAGCAGCTGTATTAATTGGTAATGGCGGGGAAAAATTAAAACAGTTAGAAGAAGAGCTTGATAAAGATATATATATTAGAGGAAATAATGATTTGCATCGAGAAGACTTCAAAGTGGTAGAAAAGGGCAGTCGGGAGAAGTTGAAGAATCTGGCCCTGCCAGTTAAACCAGGCCAGAAATATCGCCTGGAAATTGAAGATAGGCATACCGATAATTCTTCTGCTGGTATTGCCCGCAGAAAAGGTTATATTATCATAGTCGAAGAGGCTGGAAATTTAGTGGGGGAAGAATGTCGAGCTAAAATTGAAGAAGTTTACCGCACCTATGCCAAAGCCAGCCTATTAAAAAACAGTTAACTTAAGGCCTGACAAAGATGATTTGCCTTTAAAATCTTGACTTTGGCAGCCAGATGTGCTAAAATTTAAATTCGTAAGTGTTATATTATAATATTTGCTGGTTATTAAAAATGTATTTAAAGAGGCAGAGTTTTCTCTAGCCAAAACCGCTCGGGTCTGGCTTTGTCAAAAGGACTTTTTAGTCTGCCTGAATCCGGCGAGTCTGAGGTAAGGGAGGTGTCATAGAATAATGTATGCAATTATAAAGACTGGTGGTAAACAGTATCGCGTGCAGGAGGGTGACGTTTTAAAAATTGAAAAATTACCTGTTGAAACTGGAGAAGAAGTAGTCTTTGATAAGGTGCTAGGCCTATCTCAAGAAGAGGGACTAGAAGTGGGTAGACCCTATTTAGAAAACGTTGAAGTCTCCGGTACTGTTCTAGAGCAGGGTAAGAACAAGAAAGTTGTAGTCTTTAAGTATAAACCTAAAAGGCGATACAGTAAAAAAACTGGCCATCGTCAACCGTATACCAAGGTTAAAATTGAAAAAATAAATCAAAATTAAACATTAATTGGGGGTGAGGATATATGGCCACGAAAAAGGGTGTTGGTAGTTCTAAAAATGGAAGAGATAGTATATCGAAACGACTGGGAGCTAAAGAATTTGATGGTCAATATGTAACAGCCGGGAGAATTTTAGTTCGTCAAAGAGGGACAAAGTTTCACCCTGGTTTAAATGTCGGTCGGGGTAGCGATGATACACTTTTTTCTAAAGTAGATGGTTATGTCAGTTATGAAAGAGCTGGCAAGGCCAAAAGAGAGGTTAGTGTATACACAGAAGAACAATTAGAAACTTTAGCCCCTGCTTAATAATTCATTTTATGAATTTTACTTCCCTCAGTTTAACGGCTGGGGGTTTTTTATTTTGGGTATTAATTTAGTTTTTTTATATTAAAAGCTATTTGCGATGGAGTGGTATAATAATGTTTGTAGATGAGCTGGAAATTTTAGTTAAAGGTGGCAATGGTGGCAAGGGAGCTGTAAGCTTTAGAAGGGAAAAATATGAAGCCCTAGGTGGTCCTGATGGTGGTGATGGTGGTGATGGCGGCAATGTGGTTTTAAAAGTCGATAAAGGTATTAATACCTTAAGCCATCTCCGTTACAATAAAGAATATCGAGCTGAGGATGGAGCTTCCGGTCAGGAGAGAAATAAACAGGGTAAGGCCGGCCAGGATAAAATTATCAACGTTCCTCCGGGCACCACAGTTTATGACCAGGAGGGTAATCAGCTAGCTGACTTAACTGCAGCAGGAGAAGCTTTTATGGTGGCTAAAGGAGGAGAAGGAGGCCGGGGTAATGCTCGTTTTACCCCCCCCCCCCGCCAGGCCCCTCGCTTTGCTGAAGAAGGTGAAAGTGGAGAGGTAAAACAAATTAAACTGGAGTTAAAATTATTAGCAGATGTTGGCCTGGTAGGCTATCCAAATGTCGGCAAGTCCACTTTTATTTCTCATGTATCGGCGGCTAAACCAGAAATAGCAAATTATCATTTTACCACCATCACTCCGAACCTGGGTGTTGTTGAATATGCTGAATATAAATCTTATGTTTTAGCTGATATTCCTGGCCTGATCTCCGGCGCCCATCAGGGAGAAGGTCTAGGAGATAAATTTTTACGTCACTTAGAGCGAACAAAGCTATTGGTGCATATGATTGATGCTTCAGGTTCTGAAGGTCGGGATCCCCGGCAGGATTTTGCTGATATAAATGAAGAGTTGGAGAAATTCAGTTCTCGCTTAGCCCACCTGGAACAACTCATAGCTTTAAATAAAATCGACTTAACAGGAGCTAAAGATAATCTTGTCCCTTTAATTAATCATTTTCAAAAACTAGGCTATTCCTGTTATCCTATATCAGCCGTAACAGGTGAAGGGGTACAGGTTCTGAAAAAAGAGATTGGCCGCAGATTGGAAAAAGAACCAAAAGCGGAGGAAGAAGCCGTTGTGACTGAAGAGGAGGAGGTTGTCATTGAACCTGATTTCTCCAGTGAAATACCTGACATTAAAATCATGAAAACAAAATCTGGCAGCTATGTCGTAAAGGGTAAGTTAACAGATAAATTGGTAGACAAAACTGATTTTCCCAGTGATGAAGCAGTGCAGAGAATGGTTAATATCTTAAAAGGGGAAGGACTTTATAAAAAATTGCGCCAGGCTGGAGTCAAGGAAGGTGACACCGTGATAATTGGAACACTGGAATTTGACTATATAGAATAAGAGTTAGTTTAAAATGAATAAATTTTAGGAGTGTGAGCGAAAATGAATTTAACAGGCAAACAGAGAAGTTATCTGCGGGGAGAGGCAAACGATTTAGCCCCCATAACTCAGATTGGTAAAGATGGTTTAAGTGATTCCCTGGTCTCTCAAATAGAGGAGTGTTTAGAGGATCATGAGCTCATTAAAATTAGGATAAATGATAATAACACAATTACTGCTAAAGAAGCCGCTACTGAACTTGCTGAAAGGACTAATTCTCACATTGTCCAGATAATAGGCAGTGTTTTGATTTTATATAAAGCTAATCCGGAGATTGACGGGTTTAATCTTCCCTCCTAAGCAGGAAATATATAGCTGATTGAGAAATATAACATTAGAAGATTAAAATAAGCCAGAAAGAGGTGAAGGGTTTGCCAGCAATAAAAATAATAACAGATAGTTGTTCTGACCTGCCAGAGGATATTAGGCAAAAATATGACATAAGAATGCTACCTACCCCGGTGCAGATTGAGGAGCAAAAATATTTTGATCGAGATACAATCTCTACAGCTGAATTTTATCAAAAATTACGAGCAGGTTATATGCCAAAAACTTCTCAGATTACTCCAGCGGCCTTTGAAGAGGCTTATAGAGAAGAATTGGAAAAGGGGTATAAAGTTTTAACTATTTGTTTTTCTGGAGGGCTCAGTGGTATATATCAATCCGCTGTTTTAGCTGCTCAAAACATTGCTAGCAAGGATATTAAAGTTATAGATTCTCGCTGCTGTACTATTGGCTTAAGCCTGGTCCTGGAAGAAGTAGCACAGGCCATAGCAGAGGATAAAGATCTCTCGGAAGCTATTGACTTATTATTAAACCGCTGTAGTTATATGGAGCATATTTTTTCGGTAGGCTCGATAGAAATGCTCAAAAAAGGCGGAAGGATCTCCGGGGGTAAAGCTTTACTGGCTAACATTTTAAATATTAAACCTATCTTGCATTTTGAAGATGGCGAGATTGTTGCCTTTGCCAAAGCAAGAGGAGAAAAAAGGATGTTAGCTACTTTAATTGAAGAGATGAGAAAGAGGGGAGCTGACCTAAGCTCGCAAAAGATTGGTCTGGCTCATTCTGCCAGCCCGGAATTAGCCCAAAAAATGCAGCATAAAATTAAAGAGGAATTTGGCGTAGAAGAATTTCTTATTGGAGAGTTAGGGGCAGCAATTGGCTCTCATGTCGGCATAGGAACTATAGCTGTCTTCTTCCAAGGAAGTGAACAGGTGAATAAACCCAAAGTAGCTGAATTATAAAAAGGTACTGAGAACTTTAGGTTTTGGTCTGGAGGAGAGAGTATGGTTGTTCTGGAGATGAAAAATATAACTAAATATTATAATACAGAAGAAATTTTAACCTCCTTTAATTTAAATATCCAGGAAGGAGAGAGGCTGGGCTTGATTGGCGCCAATGGTTCTGGCAAGACCACGGTATTTAAACTGATAACTGGTGAGGAAGAACCTACTTCAGGTAAAATTTATCTAAGGTCAGATTGTCAGGTGGGATTGCTAGATCAAAGCCATAATTTTTCTTCCACCAATACAATTTATGAAGAATGTGAAAAAATCTTCTCTCAGGAAATAGAATTAGAAAAGAAGATCAGAAAATTAGAAAATAAAATTGCCAGGGTCGGGGAAGACTCCAGGGAAGAGGCTGCAGGAGATAGTTACAGGCTTGAAAAACTTTTAAAGAAGTATAATCGTCTGCAGGAGGAATTTTCTCAGTCTCTTGGTTATGGTTACCCCAGCAAGATTCGCAAAGTAGCTATCGGCATGGGTTTTTCTCAAAGAGAACTGGACAAAAAAGTTTCTCTATTAAGCGGTGGTGAAAAAACTCGCCTGGGCTTGATAAAACTCCTGCTTAAAGAACCTGATCTTTTGCTACTGGATGAGCCCACAAACCATCTGGATATAGCTTCAGTAGAGTGGCTGGAAAATTATCTGAGGGATTATCCCGGGGCTGTAATAGTAATATCCCATGATCGCTATTTTCTTGATAATACCATAGACCGATTAGTGGAGATTAAAGCCGGTAAAAATGAAGATTACAGCGGAAATTATAGTTATTACTTAGAGGAAAGAGAAAAGCGCTTTCAGCAAAGATTAAAAAGATACCAGGAGCAGCAGAAAAAGATCAAAAAAATTAAAGAACAGATAGAACAGTACAGGGTCTGGGGTAGAAGTGGCGATAACGAGAGTTATTTTAGAAAAGCCAAGGAGTTGGAAAATAAACTGGCCAGGATGGATAAACTGTCCAGGCCCACTAAAAGGCCAGCACCAAATTTTACTTTAACTCCAAATAAAAGAGTCGGTCATGAGGTCTTAAAGATAAAAAATTTAGCCTTTAAATACCAGGATAAGCAGATTTTTTCCGGTGCAGACCTCACTTTATATGGAGGAGAAAAAGCAGCTTTAATTGGCCCCAATGGTTCAGGAAAAACAACGCTGCTTAATATAATCATGGATAAATTAAAGCCCCAAAAAGGGAGTATAGCATTAGGCCCCACAGTTGCCCGGGGTTATTACAGCCAGGAAGTAGCTGCTTCTTTTTCAACTGATATAACAGTTTTAGAGGCCCTCTGCCAGAAGATAGATTTAACCAGCGGAGAGGCTAGAAATCTTTTAGCTAAATTTTTGTTTAGGGGTGATGATGTTTACAAAAATGTTGCTGATCTCAGCGGTGGGGAAAGGTCCCGCCTGCGACTATTGCAATTGGTCTTTGGAGAGAGCAATTTTTTATTGCTAGATGAGCCTACAAATCATCTGGACTTAAAGGCTAGAGAAGTTTTAGAAGAGGCTTTACAAAATTATCAGGGGACGGTATTATTAGTCTCTCATGACCGCTATTTTATTGATCAAATAGCCAATAATATTGTTGAACTTTACCAGGAAAAA
>PWEJ01000002.1 GCA_003553485.1 Halanaerobiaceae bacterium
GGGTTTTAGGGGTTTCCAGTCCAACTTCTGGAATTTTATGCAATTCTCTTCGCCAGTTAATTAGTTGATCTTGAATATTTTTAGCTTTTTCAGTTAATTCAACCATATTATTCTCCTCCAAGAATATCTTTATTAAACATGAGTCTGGCTATACCCATTGTTCCAAATACGCAAAACAAAATTGAAAGCCAGGCAGGCGCTTGAAAAACTCCAATAAATAGTAGAGCAATCCCTATTCCTATGGGAGCTAGATGTAAATATCTCAAAGAAAATTGTCCATATACCGCTCCAAATATTGCCGGAGCAGTATAATCTCTAAAGCCATCAACTATAACTTCAGGCAAAATTCCGATGACAGCCATTCCAACAAATGCAGCTAATGTTACTGCAATTATATTTACAATTACAGAAGCAGATATTCCCATAGTTGCAATTATCTCGCCTTCTTGAGAACCCTCTGTAACACCTACTACTTCCTGAGCCATTGCCGCACAGGGAAGTCTTAAATTGGAAATATTTCCAGATAAAAATGACATGTAAGTACCTGCTAAACCTAATATAGCATAATATGATACAGGTTCTACAATATAAAAGGCGCCAAAAGCTGCTGCTACCAGCCCCCAAGATCTCATAGCAGCATCAAATGGAGGCACAACCCCATGTGCTACATAAAGATAAAGGAGTGGGGTTAGGGTGAGTCCAGCAGCTACTAATAATGTTATCATTCCAACTTTTTTAACAGGCTTAAGATAAACTTCATTCCATCTTTCTTCTGCATTCATATTATTCATTATTATCCCTCCTGCTAATACTTGAATTAACCTAATAAAATTGCAAAAATCATGCCAACAATCATTGCTATGCCAAGACAATAAGGTTTAAAAGTTTCAGAAGTTTTTTCTGCTATTTTGATTAAAATAATCATAGATATTGCTCCAAATATCACAGCATACATGGGGCCTTCAAGAGTTAAAACATCCCCCCCAATTAAATAACCGAAGACTCCAATCATTGCTGATCCACTCAAAACTGGAAGCCAACTTGCCTGACCACCAGCTAATTTTTCTCTTACAGGTTCTAGTTTATCTCCAATTAAACCAACTAGGACCAGCCAGCCTATACCATTAATAATCATAGTCCACCAGGAAACAGCCATGGCTTCTATGCCATAACCTTCACCGCCAAATGCAACTCCATAGCCTTCGGCTCCAAGTCTCGCTGCAGTAAGTTCGGTAGGAGCAGCCCCAATAACTGCTAGTCTCATCCACGCCATGGGGCCACCAATAACAGTCATAAGACCAACCATAATAATAAATATAGCTGCTGCTGGTCCGATTGCTGTTTTAGCACCCACCCAGAAACCTTCTTTTAGTTGATCTTCAGTTAATCCAATTTCTTTTCCAGCTTTCATACATTGACGATAGTAAAGAATGGCTTGAATTACACAAATAGAAACGACAACTAAAGCTATTAACCAAAGTCCAAATTCATTAGCTACCTGTAAATAATCTGCCAAGGTAATCCCTCCTTTTAAAATTGTCAGCTCATCAAAAATTTAAAAACGCAAAAGTCAAATTGTTCTGTTAATTTCGGCAACGTTTTTTAAGCTCCAAACTTTAAATTATGAAGAAGTCTAGCATTCACCTCCCTTTTCTAAATTATTGGGCAAGGTCAATAACAATATCTAATAAAAGATTACAACCTCTTTCTATATCTTCATAAGGAGTAAGCTCCTCTGGACAATGACTTTTCCCGGCAACACTGGGAACAAACAGCAAAGCAGAATCAGTATTTTTTGCTAAAACGCCAACATCATGAACGGCGCCACTATTCATAACTTTATATTTGTAATCCCTGGATTTCACTTTATTTATTGCAATCTCTTTTATGTTATTTGATAATTTTATTGGCGAAGCTTCCCCCATAAGATTTATTTCATGATTTATATTACTTTCTAAGCAGTCCTTTGCTATCTTATCTTCGATTTTTTGGGCTGTTTCCTCAAGACTTTTTTTATTAACATCTCTTATGTCAAGAGTGAAATTTATCTCTCCTGGTATAACATTAGGTACATTTGGTTTGCAATTAATCTTACCAACCGTTCCTACAATGCTATCAGATTTGCTTTGTTTTACAACAGTTTCAATATATTTTATAAATTCAGCACTTTTTACCATAACATCCTTTCTCAAATTCATCGGTGTGGCACCAGCATGATTAGCTTCACCCTCTAGTTTAATTTCATACCATTTGATACCAGCAATATCATTTACAATTCCAATATGCAAATTATTTTCTTCTAATACAATACTCTGTTCTATGTGAAGCTCAATAATAGCCTTGATGTCTTTATTTTCTTTATCATCAATTGAGTCAGGGTTTAAGCCAAATTCTTTAGCCTTCTCATACATAGAATATCCATCAGAATTTCTATGATTTTTTATATCTTTTAAGGTATATGCCCCACTGAAAACCTTACTTCCAATCAAAGTTGAACCAAAGGTTGCGCCTTCTTCTTCTACAAATATAACAATTTCAATAGGATGGTTATGAGAAATATTATTTTCTTTTATTACTCTAACCGTTTCTAAAGCCCCTACAACACCAACAACACCATCATATTTGCCGCCATGTTTAACAGTATCTATATGCGAACCAGTCATAATAGATGCCTTTTTTGAATTATTTCCTTCTAATTTTCCAACAATATTGCCAATCCCATCTATTTCCACTTCCATATTTAATTTTTTCATTTGATCAATTAAATAATTACGTGCCTCTCTATCTTCTTTGCTGTAAGTAAGCCTTGTCACACCCTCTCCTGGAGTGGCATTAAATTCAGCTAATTTTTCAATATCTGTTTTTATTCTTTTTAAATTAACACTTGGCCTCTCCATACCCTTCACCCCATTTCTAAAAATTAAAATAATAAGCGATGTTCATATCCAAATCATAACGCCCATAGATACTTTCTTTGAAGCATTTTTTTGTTTGTGACTTACAGAAAAAGTTAATTTAAAGCAGATTTGATTTATAAAAATCTTGCTTTACTGGGATCATAACTTCGAAGTTTTAGTACCGAGATTTTGCAAGAAAACAGCTTTATACCTCAAAAAAGCTCCTAACAAGCCTGTGGTTCCTGGGAAATTTTAGAACTAGTTTCCCATCTTGAGGAATAATTTTTGCCGGAATGTGCA
>PWEJ01000074.1 GCA_003553485.1 Halanaerobiaceae bacterium
TTAAAACAGAGAATTAATGAAAAAATAGTTAAAATAAAGCTATTTTAGAAATAAAATTCTCATTACAAAGGGGATTATAATTAAAATTAAATTAACTTCCTCTGCTAAAGAATCTTCTTCCAGAAAATTCCCCAGCAACATCAGCAAAATTAAAGCACTGATAATCCAGTAAACTGCTGTAAGCATAATAAACCAATCAACCTCCTATGGGCTAAAGTGTAGTAAATCGCCAGTTTAGGCCGCTTTTTTCTCCTGTTCTTTACCACGATGGATTATTTTTAATCCTCCCACAACCACCAGGCTGAAGACGATTATTCCAGCTATTAAATATATAGTTCCCAGCGGTGGAGCTAACAGAGAGGCAAAGAAATCAGCATTTAATATTACCACCAGACCCCATATGATGGTAATCAGAGCGGGGATATAGCAGTGTCTGAGAACTTTAAAGTAATCTTTTTGACCTACTACCTGGGCAGCAAAAATACCGGCTAGAGCTGTGGGGGGCATTAAGTCTCCTAAACCGGCAAAAAGCGAAAGGGCTGAGCCGGTAACAATCTCATCTACCCCGATCAAAGCCAATATAAAAGGAACTCCCAGGACCGCCGCCGAACCATAGGCGGAAAAAGCACCGAATAGAGGCATGGAAATGGCAATGCCTAAGAAGAATAGCATGCCCGGTAGAGTGATGGCCATATTAACAATATAACCGCGAACCCCTATTAGAGTAATTACCTGGATAAACATCCCTACACCCATTAATATGCCTAAAATTTCCTGGGAATCCTGAATAGCCTCTTTACCTTTTTTAACAATATTAAAGGTTTTTCCTGTTAAGGGGGCTATCAGGCTGCTGAGAAAAAAGGTCAGCGGCAGACCAATTTGCGGGAAAAACTCTGGAAGACTCTGCTCACCTATTAGCAAAAATAACATTAAGAATAAGGGCAAAAAGATTTTTAGGCCGTATTCCTGATAATATGAATCTGGTAATTTTTCCTTTACCTCCTGGAAATTTAATCTGGCAATATATTTATAACTTATTCCCAGGCTGATAACTATGGCCAGGGGCACCGAAATCAACAATAACGGAAGTTCAAATCCAACATAGGGCATGTCAATCCCACCGCCGATGATCATCACCGGAATGTTGATAGGAGGTGCTATCATGCCGTAAATACCGCCCATGGCAATGATGGCTGCTGTTTTGTTTAGGGGAACACCAATATTAATCAACACTGGAGCCACCAATGCTCCACTGGTTAGGACAGCAGCGGTAGAGGAACCAGATATCATTCCGGGAAACATGATTAAAAACATAACTCCCAGTATTAATAAAATAGGTTTTTCAGACAGGCCTTGAATTATTATATTGGCTAAAGTGTCCATTAGACCAGAGGCCTGGATGGATTTCATGAAGATCATAGCTGTAGCAATAATCAGCGCCATATCAAAATAGCCAAAGGCCCCTTCAACAAAGTGCCTAATGGGGATTCCTTCTCCGGCCAAGAGGGTGGCTACGGCTGCTGAAATTGCCATGGCAACTCCAATCGGTAAATCAAATTTAAAGGCACCTATGGCAAAGGTGGCCAGAGCAGCTAATAATAGAATTAAGTATATTTGCAATCTCGATTTCCTCCTTCAAATAACTATTGCCTAAACTCCAGCTGCTAAAATTAACAATAAAATAAGTAAGCAGGTCAGAACCTGTAGCTCAATATTGAGTTCTGACCTGGCTGTCTTGTATCAGTAAAATACTAAGTTAACTCATTTAAATTTCTTTTAATTATACCTATCAAAAGCTAATTTATTCAAAGAGATCTACTAGCGGTTGTTGGGCCATAGCTGTGGCGTCCACAAATTCACCGGCAACCTCGTACTCTTCCGCTATATTGCTGAACATCTCATCATGATCGCCCTCTTCAACAACTATATAATAATCTACTTCAGGAAAAACAGCTTCAATTAAGGAATCAGAGAGGTCGCCGCGGCGAGCCTGTCCACCTAAATGCATACCTACGATGGGCATTTCTTTCTCCCGGGCAGTTTCGATCAAAGCTTCAGCTCTTTCAATCTCCACATCTGAATCGATTCCAGCATCTCCTAGTCCTTTGGAGCTACCTCCCACAACCAAAATCAAACTTTCAACTTCTTCTAATTTTTCTGCTTCTGCCAGGGCATCAAATTCAAAGTCAAGCTCTGCCCGATTACTTAAAGAAGCCGCCATATCAACATCCGGGCTTTGCCCAATAGAGGTTAAGAGAAAAGGTTCTGTCATAGAGAATTCTTCAGCTGCAACTCCCAGAGTAAGCCCAAAGACCAGCAACAACATAATAGTCATGGTAAACATTTTTTTGTTAAACATTTTATTATTACCTCCTTGATTGAGTTAAAATATCTCTTTTAATTTTTTTGAAGCCTGTTATTGCAGAATTATTTAAATCTCAGATTAAGCTTAAGGACCGCCAGAGAAAGGGCATCAACAATAACCCACGTAAAATTCCTTCGGATACAGTCTGTGATTTAAAAAAAGAAATAGTTATAAGAAACAAAATCAGCAAATTTGCTATCATATGCAGAAAAAACAAACTAATATCACCTCCAATTTTGTTAACGGGCAGCTTATTTTGGCTTATCGTAATTTGCTTATTGATGCTCAGGATAACCTTCTCCCTCATCTATCTGCCAGGTCTCTGTGAAATCCCAGTCAACAAAGGTGGCCTGCTGTTTCATTTCATCGGTAGAAACTGGTTCACCAGGTCCATCATCTTCAAAACCAGTCACTTCATAGTCATAATAACTGCTGATAATTTCACCTTCAAAGTGGTCTCCCAGCAAACCGCCGACCAGATTGCCACCTTCAACTTCCGCTGATGCATAACTATAACTAACATCGCCCATATTTTCCCCGACTAATCCTCCGGCAGCATTTACCTCAGCCAGAACTTCTCCTCTGGCATAACTATCTTTTATAGTAGAATCAAATCTGTTGCTGCCTACCAGACCTCCAGCATTATTGCTGTTACCAGTCACCTCTACATAAGCGCTGCTTCTACTGATGGTGCCGGTTTGATTAACGCCTACAAGGCCACCGAGATGATTATTGACTGCCTCAACTTCACCAGCTGCTGAACTATCTTCAACTAATCCTTCATTAAAGCCAGCCAGAATTCCAA
>PWEJ01000114.1 GCA_003553485.1 Halanaerobiaceae bacterium
TCTACTTCTATTTCTCTTACAGTCTCTATATGACGGGAATAATCGGCAAAGGCAGTACCTAACAAAGTATACTTGGGTACACCCAGACCACCATAAAGTTCATCGGCTATATAATCCCTATCAAATAACCAGTTCAAAGCTTCTCTTATCTCCGGAATAGCCATGGGATTGAATTCCCCGGTATCGGCAAAATAAGGCTCATCGGGGTCTCCTGCCGGATTCAAAGTTATTTCTCCATAGGAGCCAAAATTTTCTACATAATCTATCATTTCAGCATCCTGAACTCTTTCTAATAAATCAGGGACAGTTAGAGTTTCAGCATGAATATCAATATCTCCTGCTTCCATCCTCGTTATAGCTGCCGCTGCATCTGCTTCTTCGATGGCTGTAATACTATCGAGCCAGCCACCATAGGGAACTTCTTCAGCCTGAATTTCCACTGTTATACCAAAGGCAAAGAGCAGAGCAAAAACAAGTGTAATTATTGTCAGTTTTGATAAGTTTGACCAATTATACAAATTTACCACTCCCCTGTTTTTTAATTTTTAAAGTACTATTAGGTCTGAAAAATTAAATTAGGTCTAATAGATAGAATATGAAAAAATTATGTCATTTCAACAGATGAAAAACTTCTATAAGCTTTCCTACCTGATTAGGTAAAACCAATAATTTCAATTAATAAGTAATTGATTCTGCTTCCCTCCTCCCCTAAAATTTTTGCTTAATTAATTTACCGGTTTTAAAGAATGTAGCAAATTATATGTTGAATTTTTTATAGCAAAAATCAAAAATATCAAGCTTATACTTGATTATTATTAGTTTTCTTATTTAATTATTTGTTTTTTGCTCTGCTAAGTTAAATTTTCAAAATTTTAGCTTTAAAAATAATTCTTATACAATCCTATTCCAGGTAAAATTAACCAGGCATTATCATTCAAATTACTGATTATAAAATTAAAATCATATTTTTATCAAAAAAATATTAAATACTGTACCATTATTGTACAAATTTTTCTCTTCTTTGTCAAGAGCTCTAGCAGAGCAAAAGCCTAAAACTTCAGGTCAGTCTGGATTGTTGTTCATAAATTTAAGTAAAAACTCAATATTATAAAAGGTTTTAGCAAAACTTTCTGATTCTTCTGGTCTGTTGATGATTATTATATCAATATTTTGAGAATAGGCAGCTGTCAGTTTTTCCTTTAGGCCCCCGCGCTGACCACTGGCCTTGGTTAAAATTGCCTCTATTGAATATTCTTTTATAACAGCTTCGTTAAAGGATTGAGAAAAGGGACCCTGACAGGCAATTATCTGCCTGACAGAAAAACCTAATTCCCGGCATTTTTTTATAGAGTTTATTACCGGAAGAACTCTGACAATAACTTCCCTCTTTTCATTATTTAACCGGGCTAATTGCTCTAAATTGTTACTGCCAGTGGTAATTAAGATACGTGAATATTTTTTTAAACTATCGATGGCCTCCGCAAAACCATCAACTTTACTGACATTATCATAATCTGCTGGTATTTTAACCTTTGCTCTGGTTAATCTAATTAATCTCTTATCTTTCTTTTCAGCGACATTTTTTGCTAGCCGGGAAATTTCTTCAGCAAAGGGATGGGTTGCATCTATAATTGTTTTTATCTTTTTCTGGTCAATTAAATCATCCAACATTTTTTCTGATAATCTCCCTGCCATTATCTCAGCCCTGTCTCCAACTTTTTCTCTTAAAACTTTTTTGCCCTGAGCAGTCGCTGTAGTTACTACCAATCCATAGTCTTTTTCCACCAATTTTGCCACCAGTTCTTTGGCTTCACTGGTTCCACTTAAAACTAAAATCATTGCTGATAACCTCTTGGCGTTATAAAATCCCCTTTATCGGAGATATAGGATTTAGAATTCCCCACAATTACAGTGGTCAACATATCCACTTTTTCCTCTGGCAGATCCTCTAGAGTAGTTTTAAGCACTCTTTCCTTTTCTCTTCCAGCATTCCAGACCAAACCCACTGGAGTAGCACCATCTCTTTCCTTAAGCAGTATCTCCCGAAACCTGGCAAAATTTTCTTTTCTTCTCTTGCTGCTGGGATTATATACTCCAATGACAAAATCAGTTTTAGCAATGGATTTGATTCTCTTTTCAATTTCCTCCCAGGGTACTAATAAATCACTGAGGCTAATAACAGCAAAATCATTCATTAAAGGAGCTCCTAACTTAGCTGCCGCCGCCAGCAAAGCCGTTACCCCTGGTATGACCCTAACTGCTGGTTTTTCCTCAGTCTTTAGCTCTCTTTTATCCAGTTCAGCCAGAAGTGGTCCGGCCATTCCATAAACGCCTGTATCACCGCTACTTATAAGGGCCACATCTTTGCCTTCAAGAGCATGATCTATGGCCAGATTAACCCTTTCCAACTCCTTTGTCATCTGACCTTTTACAAGCCTGGTATCCTGGATAAATTCCTCTATTAACTCTATGTAAAGTTTATAGCCAATAATTATATCGACTTTTTCTAATGTCTTTTTGGCCTCACCGGTTAAATAATCTTTATTACCGGGACCAATACCAATCAAAAAAATATTGCCTCTCATTTTTTTCCTCCTTAATGAATTAAAGTAGATAAACGATTGCCGTTTATTTTAAACTTTAAACTTCCTCTCGCAGGGCAACAGTAATGCCAGAAATATCATATTCCCCAGGTTGAGAATTATTATTTTTTACAGCCTCCAGGAACTCCGCTTTACGCAACAGCCATTTTCCCCTGGAAGCTTTCAAAAGGGCAGTATGCTCGGAAACTCCAGCTAAATCTAACTTGTTTCTGGCCACCTTACTGTCAGGTAATTGGTCGCTTACCCTTTCAATTTCCTGCTTGGTAAAATATTTAATTTCCAGGTCCAATTTTTGCGCTAAGAAATTCAATGCTGCAGCTTCTTGTTTTATTGAACTTGTAGTAATGGTGGTCAAGGATTTAAGAGAAACCCCTGCCAATTCTGCTGCCAGGGATAAAGCGGCCTCTAATTCAGCAGTTTTCTTGCTGCTGGTAAAACCTAAACCCAGCACCAGATTTTGTGGCCTTAAGATTACCGTAGGTAAATCATCAGTTAAAGTTAGTTTTCTATTGGATATAATTATTCTCGCCTGCCAGTTTAAGTTTTTATGAGGAAA
>PWEJ01000089.1 GCA_003553485.1 Halanaerobiaceae bacterium
ACCAGGTTGATAGGCCGGAGGTGTATTTGCGGTAACGCATTAAGCTGACCGGTACTAATAGATTGATTTCTTCTCTTCCTCCTATGCGTCTTTGAAGGTGTAATCTTTCTCTCTTTCAGCTGCTTTTTCTTTAATATCAATCAATATATCATCCTTAACTCTGCTGTCATCTATAGCAGGGCTTTTTTTATTATATAAAAATTTTTCGATTTAAACCCCCACCAAGGATCATCTTAAGAGAACAGATGATTAAGGGTGTAAATACAACATAATCAGGTGGGAGCGGCTGTGAAAGAAAAATAGCTGCTGATAAGGAGCTTGTTTTTTACTGTTTAAAGGGCTATCATGGTATTAAAGGTCAAGAATAGTCAAAGACAAGAAGTTTAATGAATGGGGTGATGGTCTTGAGCAGTTTATCAGATCAAATAGAGAAGTACTTGAATAAACTTCTGGGCAAGGATGAAGGGCAGGTTGAGATTAAGCGCAATCAGCTGGCCAATGAGTTTGACTGTGCTCCCTCGCAGATAAATTACGTGCTGGATACCCGCTTTACCTCGGAGAAAGGATATATCGTTGAGAGTCAGCGGGGAGGGGGAGGCTACATTAGAATAATCAAGGTGGCGATGGACTCCATCGATGAGAATTTACAGCAGATCATTGCTAATTTAGATCAGCCTCTGAGTCAGCGGGAGGCTTACGGAATAATAAGTCGGTTAGAGGAGCATGATATCATTACTGAGCGGGAGAAGTACCTTTTAGAAGTGGCCCTGCACCGGCAGGTGCTGGGGATAGAGCTGCCGGAGCGGGATTACCTCAGGAGCAGGATCCTGCAGGCAGCCCTGGAAGTTATCTTAAAGCTGGAGGGAGAGGATTAAAGATGATCTGTGATCACTGCGGAGAGAAAGAGGCTCATGTTCACATGACCAGGATAAGTGGTGGAGAGAAACAGGAGCTCCACCTCTGTCAGAAGTGTGCTGAGAAGTCTGACCAGCTGGGGATCAGCAGTGATGTCTTCTCCTTTCCCAAGATGCTTTCCGGTATTTTGAGTAAATCTCAGTCCGGCTCTAAGCAGATGGCTAAGTCGGAGCAGTTAAGCTGTGCTAACTGCGGTCTCAGTTACCAGGAGTTTACTGAAAGGGGGCTTTTCGGCTGTTCTCAGTGCTATGACTCTTTTGCCGATAATCTCGATTACATCGTGCAGAAGGTGCAGGGCAGTAAGGCCCACAGCGGGAAGGTTCCCCGGGATAAATTCCCTGACCATCAGCTTACTCTTAAGATCAAGGAGCTTAGAGAAGAGCTGGAGCAGATGGTTAGAGAGGAGAAGTATGAAAGGGCAGCTGAGCTTAGAGATGAGATCAAGGAGATAGAGGAAAGGCTGGCTGATAGCGATGGCGAATGATAGTGAAAGCAGGATAGATCTAGAGCTGGGAAGCTGGCTTAAAGAGGAAGGCAAGAGCAGTGAGGTGGTTATCAGCAGTAGGATCAGGCTGGCCCGCAATTTATCCTCTAGACCCTTTCCCAACTGGGCTCAAGAGGAAGCTTTAAAGGATATTGATGATGAAATTGCTGAGGTGCTGTTGGAGTTCGGCCGGACCGGCCTTAAGAGATACAACCTGGCTGAGCTTAATGACCTTGAGAAGCTTACCTTGGTGGAGAAGCACCTTTTGAGCCGGCAGCAGAGCCGGGAGAGTGGGGGCCGGTCGGTCTACCTCAATGAGGAGCAGACCATCAGCATCATGTCCAACGAGGAAGACCATTTAAGGATGCAGTTCATTGCTCCAGGTGAGGAGCTTGATACTGCCTGGCAGGAGGCCAGCAGTTTTGATGACCTCTTAGATGAGAGGCTCGATTTTGCCTTCGATAGGAAGTACGGCTATTTAACTGCCTGCCCCACTAACTTAGGCACCGGCCTCAGGGCTTCGGTGATGCTGCATCTACCGGGGCTTTCTCTGGCTGGCAGTATCAAGAAGCTTCTGGGCAGTATCGGCAAGTTCGGCCTCACCTTTCGAGGTCTTTACGGCGAAGGTAGTGAGGCTGAGGGCAGTATTTATCAGCTCTCCAATCAGGTGACTTTAGGGCGCTCGGAAGAAGAGATCATCGAGAGTTTAGAGAGCGTTCTAGGCCAGATTAAAAGCCAGGAGAAGAAGACCAGGGCTGAAATCATGGCCGAGCGGGAGGCTGAGATTAAAGACCGGATCTTCCGGGCTTTAGGAGTATTAAAGCATGCCTACAGCCTGGCCAGCATGGAGAGCGTCCGCCTTATTTCCCTGCTGCTTTTAGGCCGCTGTTATGGTATCATCAAGATCGAGCGGGAGAAGCTCTTTAAGCTCTTGATTAAGACCAGACCGGCTCACCTGCAGCTTTTAAGCGGCGGCAGCTTACCGCCGGAGGAGCGGGATTTAAAGAGGGCCGAGATCTTCCGGAGAGAACTTGCCGGAGTTTAATGCTGGATTGAAGGCTGGTCAAATACTAATTTTAGATGCAGGTTTAAATAAAGGCTACTGCTTTTTAAATAGATTAGATCTTTCTAAATAAAACTTTATAAGTAGATACCATTGAATTTCATTAATAATACAGCTTAATAATAAATTGGAGGTGGCAGTGATGTTTGAACGCTTCACGGAAAGAGCGCGCAAGGTACTGGGTTTTGCCGAAGAGGCAGCCCGGGAGTTAGAGCATAATTACGTCGGCACCGAGCATATTTTGTTGGGCCTGATTAAAGAGGACCAGGGGATTGCCAGTGCCGTGTTGAGTGAAAGAGGACTTGATTATGATAAGGTTAGGAAGAAGGTTGCTGATATCATTGGAGAAGGTGAAGCCGGGGAAAGCAGCAGTCAGGCCATCGGCCTCACTCCCCGGACCAAAAAGGTCTTAAACCTCTCCATGGATGAAGCCCGGCGCTTGGGCCACAACTACATCGGCACCGAGCATCTGCTTTTGGGTTTGATTAGAGAAGGCGAAGGAGTAGGAGCCAGCATCGTGGCTCAGCTGGGCGGTGACCCCAAGGAGATAAGAGAGCGGGTAGTCCAGATGCTGGGAGGCCAGCAGGGCGGAGCCACCCAGGCTGCTGAAGAGGAGAGCGACACTCCTAACTTAGATGAGTACAGCCGCGACCTTACAGCCATGGATCAGGAAGGAAAACTTGATCCTGTCATCGGTCGGGAGAAGGAGATTCAGCGGGTGATCCAGGTCTTGAGCCGGAGGACGAAAAACAACCCGGTGCTCATAGGTGAGCCCGGGGTAGGTAAGACGGCCATCATTGAAGGCCTGGCTGAGAAGATCAACAAGGAAGAGGTGCCGGATCCTATCCTGGATAAGAGGGTGGTGGCCTTAGATTTAAGTTCCCTGGTGGCTGGCTCCAAGTACCGCGGTGAGTTTGAGAAGCGCCTTAAAGCGGTGATGGAGGACATTAGGAACAGCGGCCGCATCATTCTCTTCATCGATGAGATGCACACCTTAGTTGGTGCCGGTGCAGCTGAAGGGGCCATAGATGCTGCCAATATCTTGAAGCCGGCCTTAGCCCGGGGCGAGATGCAGGCCATTGGAGCTACCACTATAGATGAATACCGCAAGCATATTGAAAAGGATGCAGCTTTAGAGAGGAGATTCCAGTCGATCTTAATCGAGGAGAATACTCCCGAGCAGACGGTTGAGATTCTAAAAGGGCTTAGGGACCCCTATGAGGCTCACCACAAGGTGAAGATCACCGATGAGGCCATTGAGCATGCTGTTAAGCTTTCTCACCGCTACATTCAGGACCGCTTTCTTCCTGATAAGGCCATCGACCTCATCGATGAAGCAGCTTCAAGGGTCAGGTTAAGTAAGAGCACCCGCCCTGATGAATTTAAAGAGATGAAAGAAAAGTTAGAAGAAGTGCGCAAGGAGAAGGAGGCTGCCGTTAAGAATCAGGAGTTTGAGAAGGCGGCTGACCTCAGAGATGACGAGAAGGAGCTGGAGGAAGAGCTGGAAGAGATGAAGGAGAAGTGGGAGAAGACCAAGGGCCTGAATGATGCCGTGGTTGACCCTGATGATATCGCTGATATTGTCTCCAGCTGGACCGGTATCCCCGTGACCAAGCTGGAGGTTAAAGAGAAGCAGAAGCTCCTGCACTTAGAAGATGAGCTTCACCAGCGGGTTATCGGTCAGGATGAGGCCATCAAGGCTGTCTCCCGGGCAGTGAGAAGAGCCCGCTCTGGCCTTAAATCACCAGATAGACCCATTGGTTCTTTCATCTTTTTAGGTCCCACTGGAGTAGGTAAGACGGAGCTGGCCAGGACCTTAGCGGAAGCCATGTTCAATGATGAAGAGGCCATGGTGCGGATTGACATGTCGGAGTACATGGAGAAGCACTCTGTCTCCCGCCTGGTTGGTTCACCGCCGGGTTATGTAGGCCATGAAGAAGGGGGACAGCTCACTGAGCCGGTCCGCCGCAAGCCCTTTTCCGTCGTTCTCTTTGATGAGATTGAAAAGGCTCATCCCGATGTCTTCAATGTTCTGCTGCAGATTTTAGAGGATGGGGTGCTCACCGATACCCACGGCCGCAACGTGGACTTTAAAAACACGGTGGTCATCATGACCTCTAACGTGGGGGCAGAGATGATTGAGCGCCAGAGCGCTTTAGGTTTCAAGCCCACTGCAGAGGATAGAGAGCAGGATGAGTATGAGAAGATGAAGGAGAAGGTGATGAAGGATCTGAGGAAGACCTTCAGGCCCGAGTTTTTAAACCGCCTGGATGAAACCATCGTCTTCCATGCCTTAAATCAGGAGCATATCAAGGAGATTGCTGATCTAATGCTGGCTGAGTTAGAGGAGCGTTTAGAGGAGCAGGAGATCAAAATTGAGCTCACCGAAGAGGCCAAGAATTATTTAGCTGAAGAGGGCTATGATCCTAACTTCGGCGCCAGGCCTCTTAGAAGATGCATCCAGCGCAAGATTGAAAATCCCCTCTCCGAGAAGCTTCTGGCCGATGAAATCGGCGAGGGCGATACGGTGAAGGTGGACTTCAAGGACGGCGAGCTTACCTTTTCCAGGGCTTAAGCTTTGAGGTTTAAGCTTTAAATTTTAAGATTTTAGTTTTAGGCCTTAAGTTAACCTTAGGGAGTGGGTTAAAGAGCAAGTCCAGCTCCGCGGATAGCTAATCTATATCTACCCTGGAGGCTGCAGCTTTTCTGCTGGGCCTTCGGGGTTTGTTGTTATTTGTTTTAAAAATCATTTAATCTTTTCATAAGGGGAGGCTTATTTATGGAGAAGTTGTTTGAGCTCATTGACAATAAAGAAGAGGAGATGATTGAGGAATTAAAACAGGTGGTCAATATTGATAGTGGTTCTTATAGCAAAAAAGGCATCGACCAAATCATCTCTCGATATGAAGAATTTTATGCCAATCTCGGTTTTGAGACTGAAATTAAAGTTAACAGAGAACAGGGTAATAACCTGGTTGCTAAAAGAGAGGGAGAACTTGAAGGGAGTTGGTTATTTTTAGGGCATGTTGATACTGTATTTCCGGCAGGAACAGCGGCTAAGCGACCCTTCAAATTGGATGAAGAAGGAGACCGAGCCTATGGGCCCGGTGTCAGTGATATGAAATCCGGGCTGGTTATGCTTAAAACAGTTTTAGAGGCTCTTTTATCTTTGGATACGAAACTTCCTGATGTGGTGGTGCTTTTAAATGGAGATGAAGAGATTGGCTCCCCGGCCTCGAAAAACTTAATCGAAACTGCCGGCAGGGAGGCTACAGCCTGCTTTGTCTTAGAGCCAGGCCGCCAGAATGGTGATATGGTGATTGCCAGAAAAGGAACAGCCCTATATGAGCTGGTTGTCAGGGGGCAGGCGGCCCATGCCGGTTCTAACCATGCTCAGGGTATTAGTGCCGTGGAGGAGCTGGCCCATAAAATTCTGGCTGTCCAGAAACTCACTGATTATAAGCGAGGTATCACTTTTAATGTGGGAGTTATTGAAGGGGGTAAACGGTCTAATATCATTGCTGATGAGGCCCGGGCAGAGATAGATTTGAGAATTGCAAAATTGGAACAAATAGATGAGGCAGAAGAAAAGCTGCAAGAAATTGCAGACCGGGAATATTTGCCGGGTACAGAGACTGTGCTCAATGGCGGACTCAATCGCCCCCCTATGGAAGAAGACCAGGAAGCTAAGAAATTATTTGAAGTTTTAGCAGCCGTGGCTAAAAAACTGGATGTCCAGCTGGGAACCACAGTTACCGGTGGAGCCTCAGATGGCAATTTTGTCAGCGCTTTAGGGGTGCCAACCTTAGATGCCTTGGGACCTGTTGGCGGTGGAAACCATAGTGAAGACGAATACATAGAACTTTCAAGTTTAAACAGCAGAGCTAAAATATTAGCCGGAGGATTACAGGAATTAGCCAGGCAAAAGCATTAGCAAAATTGAGAGATTTGTCGGGGGAAATCAGCTAAAAGCAGCCATTAATTTGCTTGTAATAAAGGCCTAAAAATGGTATAATTATTTTGGAATATTTATACTATGTGTTCTTTATAGCTGAATCTAAAATCTGCTATTTTTAAGTATTTTTGTGGGTAATGATGGTATTGTTTTTTATCTTGTAGCTGATCCGGGGTGGGGACAACTTATGGGCCAAAAGAAAAAGGTCTTTGAATGTGAAGAGTGTGGATTTCAATCACCAAACTGGATGGGAAGGTGCTCCAGTTGTGGTAACTGGAACACCTTTAAAGAATATTATCAGGAGAAGAAGGGAAGTAAAAAAAGGAAAACTATTAGTGATTCTTTGCAGGCTGAACCTCAACCCCTGACTGAGATTGGCGAGGGAATTCAGGAGAGATTAAGCAGTGGAATCTCTGAATTTGATAGAGTTCTTGGAGGGGGCCTGGTGGAGGGTTCATTGATTTTGCTAGGCGGCGCTCCAGGAATTGGCAAGTCCACCCTTATTTTGCAGGTGGCTTTTCTTTTTAGTCAGCGCAACAATCGGATTTTATATATTGCTGGCGAGGAATCCAAGAAACAATTGGCTTTGCGAGCAGAAAGGATTGAAGCCTGTCATGAAAACATCGATATTTTGGCCACCACCAGTTATCACCGGGCAGCTGAAGTTAGCAATACCAGGGACTTTGATTTAGTTATTGTGGACTCCATTCAGACCATATATGATAATGAGCTTGATTCTTCTCCTGGAAGTATCGTACAGGTGCGGGAGATGACGGCAAATTTTTTGCAATTTGCCAAGGAGAGCGGAGTAGCGGTAATTTTAATTGGCCATGTAACCAAAGAAGGCCAACTGGCTGGTCCCCGGGTTATGGAGCATATGGTGGATACCGTGCTTTATCTTGAAGGTGATAATAGCAATAATCATCGTCTGTTGAGAGCTAGCAAAAATAGATTTGGTTCTATTGAAGAAGTGGGAGTTTTCGCTATGGGAAGTTCTGGCTTAAAGGAGATAAAAAATCCCTCCAGCCTTTTCCTGCGCGAAAGACCCCCTGATAGTTCTGGTTCCGTGGTAGTTCCGGTGTCTGAAGGCAGCCGGGTTATTTTAGTTGAGGTGCAGGTATTGGTGACTTCTAGTACCTTTGGTAATGTCCAGAGAATAACCTCGGGTGTGGATAAAGGGCGGGCTAATTTATTGTTAGCAGTTTTGGAAAAACACCTGGGACTAAATTTTCAGGATCGTGATATTCATTTTAATGTGGTAGGAGGTTTGCAGGTGAGCGAGCCGGCTTTGGATTTAGCTTTGGCAGCGGCAACGATATCCAGTTATTTTGACCTGGTACTGCCCACAGATCTTGCTCTCTGTGGAGAAGTGGGATTGAGTGGTGAAGTTCGCTCGGTTTCTAATCTTAAATCACGCCTGCAGGAAGCAGAGAAAATGGATTTTTCAACCTTTATTCTCCCGGCAGGTAATTATCAGGAAGAGATGAATAAATTCAGCCTGGACCTGGCTCCTATCAAAAAAATTGTGGAATTAGAGAAGTTTTTAAAGCAGCTGGCCAGCAAGTAGTTGAGGGTTTAAGAAGGTGAGTAGTAGAGCAAAAAAGTAGAGAGGTCTTTAAGTAGTAAATTAATTTAAAAATATAAAGACCAAGGGGGTGATCCAATGGAAAAAACTGATGATACTATACTTGAGGCTTTGCATAAAATTGCACCTGGAACTACCTTTCGGGAAGGGCTGGAAAATATCCTGCGAGCTCAAACCGGAGGGTTATTAGTAGTAGGAGATACTGAAGAAGTCATGCAGTTAGTCGATGGAGGATTCTCTATTAATGCTGATGTAACCCCGGCTCGTCTTTATGAACTGGCCAAAATGGACGGTGCTATTATACTTAATAACTCCGTTGATAAAATTTTAATTGCCAATGCCCAGCTTATTCCTGATTATACCATACCCTCTCGGGAAACTGGCACTCGCCATAGAGCAGCTGAGCGAGTTGCAAAGCAGACCAATGAGCTGGTAGTAGCTATTTCGCAACGCCGTGATGTGATCACCTTATATAAAGGTAATTCCAAGCATGTGCTGGAAGATATCCGGGTGATTTTATCTAAGGCCAACCAGGCGGTACAGACTTTAGACAAATATCGCTCTGTTTTAGATCAATCTCTGACAAATTTGAGTGCTTTAGAGTTTGAAGACCTGGTGACTATAGCTGATGTAGTTACAGTAATTCAGCGTACGGAAATGGTGCTTAAAATCCAGCGTGAAATTGAGAAATACATAATTGAGCTGGGAGCTGAAGGGCGTTTAGTTAGGATGCAATTGGAAGAGTTGATGACCAATGTTAAGGAAGAAGGAGAACTTTTAATCAGAGATTATTATCAATATAAAGATGAAGAAGAAAGTCTAGAGCCTGAGGAGTTGTTGCATGAGCTTACCGATTGGTCCTCCGATGAGATGCTCTCTACCAGCACCATTAGCAAAGCCCTGGGTTTAAGTGGTACTGTTAATGCTATGGATATCTCAGTATCCCCACGAGGATATCGGCTGCTGAGAAAGATCCCCCGTCTGCCGATGCCAGTAATTGAAAACTTAATCAGGCATTTTGGAAGTTTTGATAAAATAATCAATGCCACCCCGGAAGAATTAGATGAAGTCGATGGTATAGGAGAGGTGAGAGCAAGATCGATAAAAGATGGCCTCCGTCATTTAAGAGATCAAGTCTTACTTGATAGACATATTTAATAATTTAAGATAAAGTCAAAAGAGTCTGAAACTTGCCCTAAACATGATTGACAGTTAAATTTTTCAGTGGTATAATTAAGATTAGGCCAATTATTGCTTTAAATATTGTTTTTAAGGGAAAAGCTTTAAAAGGAGCTGATTATTATACATGTTTGAAATTGGTGATAAGGTTGTTTACCCCAATCATGGGGCCGGCACAATTATCGGCATTGAGACCAAAGAGATTCTAGGAGAAGAAAAGAAGTATTATATCATGAAGCTCCCTATTGGAGAAATGAAGGTGATGATTCCAGTAGATAAGGTAGATGAGATTGGAGTGAGGGGTATAATCGATGAAGAGGAGGCAGATCAGATCATTGCTCTTTTAAAGGGTGAGAAGAGCAAAATGTCTCAGAACTGGAATCGCCGTTATAGGGCTAATATGGAAAAACTCAAAACCGGTGATATCTATGAAGTTGGTGGAGTGGTCCGCGACCTCCATATTCGCGATGAGGAGAAAGGACTTTCCACCGGGGAAAAGAAGATGTTGAGCAATGCCAAACAGATTCTGGTAAGTGAACTGGTGCTTGCCAAAAACGCCGAAGAAGAGGAGATAGAGGAGATCATTGAGACAGCTTTTAAAAATAATCCTCATATTGATAATGAGGAGGAAGATTAAGGAAGTATATTTTCTCGGGGATATAGGGCAATAATTATATATTCACATCCCGGATTTTGCTGGCCTGACTTTCTCTTTGTCCTGGCTTTTGACATTATTGTTGTCGTGTGAGGAGGGAAGGGGGTGAAGTTATTGCTTAAGAAGTTGATGCGGACAGTGCTGACAATTTCTGGTGCAGTTATTGGTTACAACTTGGTGATTATAATGGGGGTGGCCAGTGAGATTGAGCTGGCTTTTAATAATATTAATAATATCTTTACCAGTACTCAATTCATTGGTTTTTTATCCGGTGGCTTAATCGGTTTTTTTGCTTTATCAGCAGCAGTGGAAAAATTATTGGAATCAGTTTTAGGTCTGGAGTGCAAGTTAAGAGAAATGACCTGGAAAAAAGCTGCTGTGGGTTTGATGGGTATTATATTTGGCCTAATACTTGGAGCACTAATAAATTTTGCTTTTTCTATACCTAATATTCCGCGACTGGGACTCCCTTTGCAAATTTTAATCAATATCACTGCTACCTATCTGGGTTTTTCTCTGGCTATTAGCCGGGTTGAGGAGATCAGTGATTTTTTCTTTACTCAAAGCAAAAATGTAATTAACTATGGAGAAGTAGAAGGTGTTGAAAATTTCACCAACAACAAAATACTTGATACCAGTGTTATTATCGATGGTAGGATTGCTGATATCTGTCGTACCGGTTTTGTGGAAGGAAACTTGATTATTCCAGAATTTATCCTGGAGGAACTAAGGCATATTGCTGATTCTTCCGATGTTTTAAAACGGAACCGTGGGAGAAGAGGCCTTGATATTTTAAAACAGATTCAACAGGATGAAGATATTCAGGTGGAGATAATAAATCGTGATTTTGAGGAAATACCTGAAGTTGATAGTAAACTTGTGCGTCTGGCTAAACTTATGCAGGGAGTAATTGTGACCAATGACTATAACCTCAATAAAGTTGCTGATTTACAGGGGGTCGGGGTTTTAAATATCAATGAGCTGGCCAATGCAGTTAAACCTGTGGTTTTGCCAGGAGAAGAGATGGATGTCAAGGTCATAAAAGAAGGCAAAGAAGATGGCCAGGGTGTTGGTTATCTTGATGATGGTACCATGATTGTTGTGGACAATGGAGTCAATTATATTGGTGAAGATATTGCAGTTTTAGTCACCAGTATCTTGCAGACTGCTGCTGGCAGGATGATCTTTGCTAAACCTAAAGCTGAGGAGCAGGAGGCTTATTGATTGGTGTGAGCTTTTTAATAGTTTGACAGAAAGCTTAAGCTAAATTTTCATTAAAGTTATTAAGGGGCGGAAAAATGAGACTTGGGGTAATAATTCCAGCTGCCGGTAAAGGCAGCAGGATGAAACGGCGACAGAAAAAACAATTTATTGACTTGGATAATAAGCCAGTCTTACAGCATACTTTAGCAGTCTTTGCTAATTGGAGGCGCGAGATTGCGCAGCTCAATGTTATGGTTGCCGGGGAGGATATAGATTTTTGTCGTCAGGAGATAGTTTCTTCCCTGGACTGGAGTACTACTGAAGAAGTTGAGGTGCTGCAGGGTGGCCAGAGCAGAAGAGAGACAGTAAAAAAAGGCTTGGCTGCTTTAGCTGCTGATATTGATAGTGTTATTGTTCATGATGGCGCTCGTCCCTTTTTGTCCTTTGAACTTCTTAATCGAGTGCTCTCCTCTCTTAGTCATTATCCAGCGGTGACAGCAGCTATTCCCATTAAAGATACAATTAAAAAAATTAACGAAAAAGGCCTGGTTGAGGAAACTCTGGACCGTAAGATGCTTAGAGCGGTCCAGACTCCCCAGGCCTTTCGCTGTGAAGTTTTGCGACGAGCTCACCACAGGATTTCTCCTGAGGTCAAAGCCACTGATGATGCCTCTTTAGTGGAAATGTTAGGAGAAGAGGTTCTGGTGGTGCAAGGAGAGGAAGAAAACTTTAAGTTGACCACTCCCCGGGATCTTTTCCAGGCTCGTTCATATTTGCAAAATAAAAAATAAATTAAGAGTAGTTAATCGAGAAGATAATATAATGACCAGTGGTGAGGTGGGATAATTATGCGAATTGGCCAGGGGGTAGATTTTCATCAGCTGGCTTTAGGTGAAAAACTTATTTTGGGGGGCTGTGTTATCCCCTGGGAGTTTGGTCTGGTGGGCCATTCTGATGCTGATGTGGTGACTCATGCGGTGATGGACGCTCTGCTGGGCGCCCTGGGAGCAGGAGATATTGGAGAAGTATTCCCTGATGATGATCCGGCTTATAAGGATATTTCCAGCCTTAAACTCTTAAGGGAACTTAAAAAAGAGTTTTGGCCTGCCGATTTAAAATTGGGAAACCTTGATGTAACTATTATTGCTGAGAAGCCGCGGCTTAAAAAATATAAGGCAAATATGCAGGAAAATTTGGCCTGTACATTAAGCGCTAAGAATGATAGAGTGAATATAAAAGCAACTACCACGGAAGGGATGGGTTTTTTAGGAGAGGAAAAGGGAATAGCCGCTATGGCCATCCTGTTGTTGGTTAAATAAATTAAATCTGTACTGAAAATGGTACTTCAATTTATGATCAGGAGTTGATAATTAATGAAGGTAAAAAATGTAATGACGAGAAATCCGATAACCATTGAGGAAGACGCTACTTTACTGGAAGCCGAAAGATTATTATCTATCAATAAAATAGGCAGATTGATTGTAGTCGATGCTGAGGAAAATGTGGTGGGAATCATAACCGATGGAGATTTTATGGAGAAAAAGGATTTAAGTGCCAGCATTTCTAGCCTGGTTTCTAGGGATTTAATCAAAGTCAATGCCAGTGATTCAGTCAAAAAAGTAGCTCAGGTAATCTCCGAGCATCAAATTGGTGGAGTACCTGTCTTTGATAATGGAGAATTAGTGGGCGTGATAACGGCTGAAGACATAGTAGAGGGATATGTAAGACAGGATAAAGATGATATTGAAATTCATAAAGATGTGGTTACCCCGGAAAGTGCAGCGATTTATCTGGCCATGACCCGTAGCAGGGAGTATGAAGAATACTGGCTGGAGAAAATTAGAGGTTATGGTTACAAAGGAGCTATCACCCAGACCGGAGCCAGTGCTGAGAAACTGCCGATTAAGCTCAGAGAAAGCACCACGGTGGCAGCAATTGCCCGTGATGTCATAGAGGAAAACCCGCGAGAAAAAATGGCTATCTCCAATGCAGTCAAGGATGCCTACAGTCAGCTCTCTCTTATTAATCCTGGCTTAGGTGGCGGTTTTAAGATCTCTGTAGTGCGCGGGGAAGGTTATGTTTGTGTAGCAATATTTGGCAGGTTTGGCCATGCCCTGGTAGACGGTACTGAGCAGCTGACCATTGGAACTTCAGTTATTTAATTTATAGTTATTAAAGGAGATGATCAATAGATGACAGAGATGAGACTGCGTTTCCCCCCCAGTCCCACGGGAAAGATTCATGTCGGCAACATTAGAACAGCTTTGTTTAACTGGCTCTGGGCCCGTAAAAATAGGGGCCAGCTGGTTTTACGGATAGAAGATACTGATACTGAAAGATCTACCAGAGAATTTGAGGAAATCATCTTCCAGGAATTATCCTGGCTGGGAATGGACGTTGATGAAGGTCCCGAACAGGGCGGCGAATATGGGCCTTATCGCCAGTCAGAAAGACTTGAAATTTATCAGGAGTATATAGAACGCCTATTGGCTGAAGGGAAGGCCTATAAATGTTACTGCAGCAAAGAAGAACTGGCAGAGATGAGAAAAGAGCAAAAAGAGGCCGGTGAGGTTCCTCACTACGATGGCAGGTGTCGGGACCTTGACCCTGCTGAGGCTCCGGAAGATGAAGACTATGTGGTCCGCTTTAAAATGCCAAAAGAATCCCAGGAAATTGTGGTTAAAGATTTAATCCGCGGTGAGGTGAGTTTTGCCAGCGAAGATTTTGCTGATTTTGTCATTCAGAAATCTTCTGGTATGCCCACCTA
>PWEJ01000005.1 GCA_003553485.1 Halanaerobiaceae bacterium
AAAGAGCCATTAAAGCCAACTTATGCTTTTTAAATCTGTGCCAGATAAGCTGAAATTGAGAAGCATATTTCAATTTTTCCTCTTTCTTTTTGTGTTTTTTTCTTTTTCTTTCCTTGTATTTTTTTATAAGTGTTTTTAGACCCATAAATGCTCACCCTTTTTGCTATTGATCGTATCTGATTCTTGGATCTATCCAGGCTAATAAAATATCTGAAAGCATAGTTCCTATGACTGTTAAAGTGCTCAATATCATTATGATAGCTCCAGCCAGATACATATCCTGACTTTTTATGGCGTTCAAAAATACAGGGCCAATTGTGCTCAAATTTAAAACCTGCGCTACAATAATCTCTCCGCCAACGATTGCAGGCAAAAGCCATCCTATCATGCTTACCAACGGATTGATAGCAATTCTGGTAGGGTACTTTATTATCAATTTAGACTCTTTTAATCCTTTAGCTCTGGCTGCTTTAACATATAGCTTTTCTAATTCATCCAGCAAAGTCCCTCTCAAAGTTCGAATAAGACTGGCGGTTCCAGCAGTAGCTAAAACGATTACTGGAATTGATATATTAGTCAACATATCTAAAAGCCTTCCCAGAGACCAAGGGGCTCTTGCATACTCAGGAGAAAATACTCCCAGCACAGCATGTCCTGTATAAATAAATACAAAATACATTAGAATGAGGGCAAAAAGGAAATTAGGTAGAGCTAATCCCAAAAAACCGAAAAATGTTGCTATATAATCAAATATAGAATATTGCTTAACAGCAGAATAAATTCCAATTGGTATAGCAATTATCCATTCAAAAAATAGAGCAAATAGAGAAATTGTAATTGTTATGGGAAGCCTTTCCCGCAAAATTGCTCTCACTGGTCTATCATAAATAAATGACCGGCCAAAATCCCCCTGAAGCATATTGCTTACCCATATTAAATACTGCTGCGGCAGAGATTTGTCTAACCCGTATCTTGCTTTTAAGCGAGCAACTTCTTCTAGGCCAGCACGATACCCCTGACGCTCCAAATTTCTGATGTATTGATCTACATAGCTGCCGGGGGGAAGCTGGACGATTACAAAAGATATTATTGTTATCAAGATTAAGAGTGGGATCAAAATCAGCACTCTTCTTATAATAAAATTTCGCATGTTCACTCCTCCTGAACATTTTTTCATTTCTCCCCCCAGGCAAATATAGTGTGAGCGCCGGGGGGGAGAAAATAATTAATTTTTATTGTTTAATAAATATTTGCGGCAGTGAATATTGTATATCATTATCATGCGTTGCACCTTCCTTATGCACATTACCCATTCTATTAGTAACAATATTTGGTGTTTCAAGACCCGAGAGTGGATAGATCATGACCAGATTTTCACTGAACCAGTCCTCGAGCTGCTGATATAATTCCATGCCTTCCTCTGATTCGGCTGGATATTTTTTTCTAGCAGTGTGAATATCGAAAAATTCCTGAATGTCCTCGGGCGGCTGACGCCCCAGATCTCCACCTGTGAAATAGTAATTTTGACATTCTGGAGCCCAGGGACCTTTAAAGTTAGGCATATAATCAACTGACATACCTGAAGGCCAAATAGGTCTGTCATTCCACTGTAAAGTAGTTTGAAGCTCGTTTCCATCTTTTCTTTCATAAAAAATATCTAAACCCATAACATCTATATCAGTTCTTATCCCTACTTCTTCAAAATGCTCTTTGAGAAGTTCAGCAATATTAATTATATCAGCCATGCCTGGATAAGGTGTCAAGGGCAGAACAAACTGCTCACCATCGGGGCCTAGACGGTAACCTTCACCATCAAACTCATCCATTCCTGCCTCATCAAGTAGCTGCCGAGCTTTTTCCGGATCATGTTCAGCTGGATTTAGATCAGGCAAATCAAAGCGTCCAAAATAGAGTGATTCATTGATATCTACCGAATCCATGGCATAAGCAAGAGCACGTGCGAATTTGCGGTCTTCATCTCTTACAAGTTCCTGCCAAGCGCTGTCTTCTATATCATATTCATAGTCATGATTTAAGAAAAGAGCGTGAGGAGCATTAATGGAACCGGTAATTCTTGTTTCATAATCGCCCTGTTCTTCATTTGCCCTATAAAGAGGCATGTCATTTAAGGTAGCATCCTGAGTTAGAATATCCACTTCTCCCGCAATCACTCTCATATTCAGTGACTCCATATCCCCTATAACTGTTACACGGACATTATCGATGTAGGGAAGTTGATTGCCTTCTTTATCAATCATGGGGAAGTAGGGGTTGCGTTCATATTCCCAGGCATCAGTTCCAATATGCACCGGCTTAAAGGGGGCTAACACAGGTACTCCTACTGCGTAATGTTGATTAAACTCCCAGTGCACTATGGATTTCAGATCAAGAACCTCATACCATTCATCATATCCATATTCTTCAAGCGCCGGTTCGATTTCCTCTTCTGGAGTATAATCAGCATGATACTGTTTTAAATAATGGGAGGGCTGAACCAGAGGAGTATACCCTGTAATCCAGGAAGCCAACTCAGTAATAAAGAAGCCATATGGTTCAGCAAAGGAGACTTCAAAAGTTCTTTCATCAACTATATTGAGCTCAAGCGGTTCTTGCAGTGTATCACCCTGAGTGTACAGTATATCCGGCATAAGAGCCGGTACCTCTTCGTGCTGATATATATCTTCTATCAAAAAGCGTACATCTTCAGTCGTAACAGGTTCGCCATCGGACCACTTTAAGCCCTCTTTAAAGGTCATTGTAAATGTGGTATAGTCTTCGGAATAATCAAATTCTTCAAGTAGAAAAAGGGCGGGAGAATCTGTCGATTGACCTACCCCTCGCAGAAAGTTAATACCAGAAGTTATCGGGATTTCATGAGATATAGCCTCTAGAGCTGCCAGACGCAGGGTGCCTCCGGTTTCACCTACTTCCCAGTCAACATATTCTTCCTTTACTAGAGTGCCCGGACCCACCACTAAAGGTTCTACAGGTACTCTTTCTTCTACTGGAAGAATTTCCCCTTTTTCAACTTTTTCCTGCAACATTTCTGACTCAAATAACATTTCAGGCACTTCATATTGCATTTCTTCTGTAACCTCGGAAGAATTTACAACTGCCGCCTG
>PWEJ01000116.1 GCA_003553485.1 Halanaerobiaceae bacterium
GGGCACGCCGGGTATTGAATACCAGCTGCTCGGCCTGGAGAGCTCGCTGATAGGCACCCCGACCAGGGCTGACGCCTATATTTCTCTGATAATCTTCAACTGCCTGATAAACTGCTTCCGGTTTGGGATAGGAAGTGGCAGCATTGTCAAGATAAATAGCCATGGTTATCACCTCCTCTTATTTAAAACCTTAAAATGCTGAGCTGCATTTATTTTAATTTATAATTATATTATAATATTAGAATATAGTTGTCAAATTAAGAACCATAATCACCTCTGGCTCTTGTAATATATTATTTAAGAATTGTTTTTGATAATTATGCTTGAAATATCAACTGATACATATTTATATTTGTTTTTGCTCATATAAAGTATAAAACATAAATATTTTTTGTCAATTATTTATAAAATATATTAGCTATTAAATCAGTAATTACTTGATGAATCAGTGTTTATTGTTGATATATCTAATAATAATTATTATAATTTGGCCTTGACAAAAATATTTAATAGGAGTATTATATGAGTATAACCAAATATAATTGTTTTGTTTTGGCTTGAGAAACTTTCTTATAAAATTAATTGAACGGATGGCAGGATATCTGATAATCTTACAAATTGAAAGGCTGAAAGTAAGTCTATTAAGAAAGATGATATCAAATTAAGTTCAGAAAGGGTGAGAATAATGGCAGATATCATTAATATAATGAAGGCTCTGGGACAGGTAAACAGGCTGCGTATTTTAAATCTGCTTAACCAGCAAAAGCTCTGTGTCTGTGAGATGCAGAATATCATGAATCAAAGCCAGTCCAATATTTCCCGGCATTTGAATGTCTTGAAACAGTCCGGGCTGATATCCAGTGAGAAAGATTCTCTTTATATATATTATTATTTAAATAGAAAAACCATTGAAGAATACCCTTTTATTTCAACAATCCTGACCTATGAACTGCGCGATGCGGATTTCTGTCAGGAAGATAATGAAAGATTAGATATCTATCAGGAAAGCGAAATAAATTGTGATGATCTAAAAGAGAGCAATTTATTTGAGGCTCTGGAATATTAATATTAAGGCTATTTAATCTTCAAATCAGCAAAACCATGATTTAATACCAAGATCCACTAAGACGCATTCAGAAATCAAAAGCCAGAGAAGTATTCAGGCTAAAGACAATTAAAAACCCTAGGAGGCTAATAAATGTCCGAAAATAATGAAGCAAGAGGTCTGGGAATCTTCGAAAAATATCTCACAGTCTGGGTAGCTGTTTGTATTGTCGCCGGTGTTTTAATCGGCAGATTCTGGCCGGCTTTTCCCGAGACTTTAAGCCAGTGGGAATATGCTCAGGTATCCATCCCGGTGGCCATATTAATCTGGTTTATGATCTATCCTATGATGGTGCAGATTGACTTTTCCAGTATAATTTCAAGCGGTAAGAAACCAAAAGGTTTGACCATTACTCTGGTAACCAACTGGCTGATCAAGCCCTTTACCATGTTCTTTTTCTCATGGCTGTTTCTGCAGGTTTTCTTTCAAAATATTATCCCGGCCGACCTGGCCCAGGAATATGTGGCTGGAGCGATTCTGCTGGGAGCAGCCCCCTGTACCGCCATGGTTTTTGTCTGGAGCTATCTGACCGATGGTGACCCGACCTATACCCTGGTGCAGGTTTCGGTCAATAACCTGGTTCTGGTGGCAGCCTATGCCCCTCTGGTTATGTTTCTGCTGGGCTTAAGTGATATTATCGTACCCTATAATACTGTAATTCTATCCGTAGTTCTTTATATTTTGATTCCTCTAGCTGCTGGATATATCACCCGGAAAAGGTTAATTCGAAGCAAAGGCATTGCCTGGTTTGAAAATGTTTTCTTAAAAAAAATTGATAATTTCACTACCATCGGTCTGCTCTTGACCCTGATCCTGCTCTTTTCTTTCCAGGGTGAGGTAATTGTCAATAATCCTTTCCACATTGTGCTGATTGCCATTCCGCTGACGATTCAGACTTTCTTTATCTTCACCCTGGCCTATGTCTGGGCAAAACTCTGGAAGGTTAAACACTCAGTGGCTGCACCGGCCGCCATGATCGGCGCCAGCAACTTCTTTGAACTTGCCGTGGCCACAGCCATTGCCCTCTTCGGCCTGGGTTCCGGAGCTGCTCTGGCAACGGTGGTCGGGGTGCTGGTTGAGGTTCCAGTCATGCTAACCCTGGTGGCCATCGCCAATAAAACCCGGCATTTTTTCAAGCCAGCAGTTGAAGATAAGCCGGCAACAGCTGATAATACCCAGTAATATAAAGCTTTATTAGCACCCTCTGAAACTTAGGTAGCAGCTTTAAAATTGCCAAAAAAGCTACTCAGACAGGCTGGGCCAGGATAAAATAAAAAATGATAATGATAAAACATTATCAAATTTAAATAGAGAAAGAGCAGCCTCAGGGAGTTCTTGAAGCTGCTCTTTTTTTCTTATGTGCTCCGTAGATTATTCTGCTCATAGGGGAAAGTTCCATCTATGTTATTGCATATATAATGTAGAAGTCAACAATGACAGTGGTTCACCTTGAGAATGTGGACAGGCAAGACCTTTGTTAAAGCGTGATTCTCTAATTTTGTTAATGGTCTTTTCCAGTTCTATTTCATTGCTTAATTCTGAGCCTAAGAAATAACTGATTACTTCATGCCTTTCTTCCGGTGATAGTTTGGCAAGTATGTTTAGGATATAATTATTAGAGCTAATTGCATTATTAAAACCTCCTGGAACAAAGGAATTTTCAATTAAATTATATCAAACTTCTGTTTTAGAGTAATATGGAAATTAAAAAAGAGTCTAATATATATATTATATTGACAAAATACGATTAAAGTTGTTATAATCAACGCAAGAGGTGATAACTGTGCATGATAAAGAAAAAATTAAAGAAGCTTTAAAAGAAAGATATGGTGGTATTGCCAGAGAAGATAAGAATAGAGAAGATAAAAATGATCAGTCAACAGGTTGCTGTTCAGAGAGCGAAGCTGGCTGCTGTAGTGGTTCTGCCATTGAAGGCACTATAGAAACTAAGATAGGTTATTCTGAGGAAGATTTAAATCAGGATACTGCCGATGCCAGCTTTGGCCTGGGTTGCGGTAATCCTAAAGCAATCGCCTCATTAAAACCAGGGGAAACTGTTCTTGATCTTGGCTGTGGAGCAGGCTTTGATTTATTGCTTGCGTCCAGAGAAGTTGGTGAAGATGGCCACTTAATTGGAGTGGATATGACACCGGAGATGATCGAGAAAGCTAAGGCTAATGCTGCTAAAAACAACTTGACCAATATTGATTTTTACCTGGCAGATATCGAAGATCTACCTCTGGAAGATAATACAGTCGATGTTATAATCTCGAACTGTGTCATTAACCTGACAACAGACAAGGAGGCTGTTTATAGAGAGGCTTTTAGAGTTTTAAAGCCAGGTGGCCGAATTGCAATTGCAGATGTCCTTAAAGCTAAAGAGATGCCTGAAGATCTGATGGTTGATATTAGTAATTATATAGAATGTATTGCAGGTGCGATTACTAAATCCGAACTGGAAAGGATACTAACTGAGCTTAACTATTCCGATATTGAAATCAAAGCAAAGGCAAATAGCGATGAAATAGTTGACAGCTGGTCAGACGACTATAAGCTTTCAGATTATATTTTTTCAAGCTATATAACTGCCTGCAAGCCTGAGCTAGAAGTTTCTCCAGCTGAATATGCAAAGCTGGCCAATGCTTTAGGTAATCCTCACAGAATAGAAATATTGAAAATTCTAGCTGACCGGCCAGCAGATGACAGATGCATGGTCGGTAATATAGTTGATAAACTTCCAATATCTCAATCTACAGTATCACAGCACCTTAAAACACTTAAATCAGCCGGTTGGATTATTGGCCAGACTGATGGTCCTAAAGTCTGCTACTGCTTAAATGATAAAACTGCCAGCCAATTTAAGCATCTAACTGATAGCCTCCTGGGTTAAAGGATAAACCCGTAATAAAAAACCCGAAATTATTTTTCGGTAAATTTCAGGTGGCAACCGGCACCTTTTTAATCCCATACTTATAACCATACTGATAGGTGGTTTCTAAATATAACTGGAACTGTATACTAAGAGTAACTTGATATATTGGGATTAAAACAGAAAGGTTGACGATAAATGAAAAGGGATCTATTAAAAAAAGAGATTAAGAAAATATTAAATCATATCACTGTTAATATCGGTGAAAGACCGACAGGTTCAAAGTCAAACAGAAAAGTTGAAATCTTTGCCAGAACTTATTTTGAAAATAACGACTATATCACTGAATCCCAGAAATTTCAATGTATCGACTGGATAAATAAGGGGGCAGAGCTAATCTTTAAGGGAAAAAAATTAACAGTAAAACCTTCATATTATACAACTGGCTGCGATCTGGAAGCAGGCTATACCGTTCTATCAACAGTTACAGAGCTTGAAAAAAGTCACCTCCAGAAGAAAATTGCAGTTCTAACCGGCGAGCTTACTCAAGAGCAGTTAATGCCAAAAAGTTTTCCCTTTTATAATCCCGAGAGCCATCAAAGGATAATTAGACTCCTGGAAGAGAAGAGGCCTCTGGCAGTGCTTACAGTTGTCGATAATGATACCTCAGTCTTTGAAGATGGCGATTTTGATATTCCTACTGCTTATATAACAAAAGAAGCCGGCCAGGAACTCCTGAATGACCAGGATAAAATTAAACTAAAAATAGATGCTAAGAGACAGGAATCTAAAGGGGCAAACCTGATTGCCAGAATCAATCCTGATGCCGAGAAGAAGCTGGTGATAACAGCTCATATGGATACTAAATATGGGACCCCTGGAGCCCTGGATAATGGAACAGGCATAACCATACTTCTATTGCTTAGCTCAATGATCAGGCCCGAAGATATCAATTATTGTCTGGAACTGCTGCTTTTAAATGGCGAAGATTATTATTCTATTCCAGGTCAATTGAAATACATGGAAGAGAATATAGTGGATGATGAATCTATTTTTTTAGTAATCAATTGTGATGGTGTCGGCTTAAAGGATAGCAAAACAGCTATATCCTTTATGGAACTGGATGAATTCAAGCAGGAATTAATTGCCCCCTTTCTTACTGATCAAAGTGAAATCGAATTAATTGAACCCTGGGAAATGGGGGATCATATGTTATTTGTTATGCATGGAATTCCAGCAATCACTTTTACTTCAAAGGAGATATTAAATCTAATTGATGAGATAGCTCATACTGAAAAAGATGCTATTGATATTATTGACTATCGAAGAGTGCTGGAGGTTATTGAACTTATAACTGAATTAGCTGTAGATATAGGGGAGGAATTAAGTTGATAATTAGAAAGTAAGATTTAAGCTGTTATTGGATTTACTAAATAAGTGGGAACTCATTCTACTTTCGATTATCATTGCTCTTCTTATCTCAACATGATACAATGTTAATATAAACTAACAAATAGATTGTAAAATGTGGCAAAAAACAAACTATTAATATTGTAATGTTAATAATTATTAACATCTAGGGGGTGCTATCATGGAAGTTGCTGAAATAATGGCTAAAAGGTTGAAAGAGCTCCAGGAAGAGTATGACTTAAACCAGACTGAAATAGGCGAGATCATAGGCGTTACCAGACAGACTGTTGCCAGATATTTAAAGGGAGAGAGACTAATCGACAGTGGTAAGTTATATAAACTGGCTAGACATTTTAATAAAAGTCTCGACTATTTCCTAACTGACCAACCTGCAATAGATGATATGGCTTTTATGTTTAGAGCTGATGATCCAGAAAATAATTTCAATGAAAAGTTGAAAAATGAAATTGCCAATAAATTCAGGCTTTATCATGACATTATTGAGCTTAGTCATGATCCTGTTAAGGATTATCTTCCTGAAGAGTATAATCTTAAAATAGATGGAGATCAGCTTAGTGACAAAGAAAAAGATACTATCGAGAAGATAGCAGAAAAGCAAAGGAGATATATGGGGGTAGATGATGCCCTAAATATTAATATATTTACCCTATTTGAAGAGAATAATATCAACCTAATTGCTAGGGAGCTAAAAGATCTAAACCTGGATGCAGTTTCAGCTTATTCAAAGGATAAAGGGGCATATATCTTTGTTAATGATAGCAGAAATATTCCTGAAGAGAGAAAGATTTTCTCTGCGGTCCATGAATTGGGTCATTTAATTCTCCATCGTGAAGAGTATAGCGAAAATATTGATAATCTTAAATATAGCAATAGCAGAACCAAAGATATCAGGGAAAAGGTAGCCGATCATTTTGCCATGTCATTCCTTATCCCGCGAAATGTATTGAAAAATTACAGCTATTATTTTGATGGCTATATTGATTTGGACTTGATAATAGAAAAGAAGCAGGAATTTGGTGTTAGTGCAAAAGCCCTTATCACTACTCTAAAAGAATATGGTTATATTGATAATAGAATATTAGGCTCACTATTTAAAAAGTTAAGAGATGCTAATTATGACAAAACCGAGCCTGAACCTAAGGGCTATATCAATAAAAACGAAAAACTCCAGGCTCTGGTCAGAAAGCTAATCATTAATGAAGAAATCACTATCAATAAAGCAGCAGAAGTTCTCGAGTTATCAGGCCTAGAAATGCGCAAACGGGCTAAGAAATGGAAAAACTATGAATACAGAACAGCTTAAGGGTTATAAAGGTGAAACTATTGTTGTTGATAATAATATATTAGTAGATTTAATGGAAATTACTATCCTGACCCTAAATAGTATATAGGCCAAAATATAAATAGTGTAGCTAAAGCCATCAGGGTATCTTTTCCTGGTTTGAAACGAATTTTAAACATTTCAGAAGTAAAATTTTTCAGCTTTTGTTTAAAATTCATAAATTTAATATTCCTCCAAGTATAATTTTTAATAATAGAAAATTTCAAGATACTTCATCATCTTTATGTTAACGTGATTATAATCCATATATTTGCCTAATGTCAAATTTAACTAAAAAATACCATCACTAAAATTCGGGAGGTAACCGGTACCCTGGGGGTTAGTTCTATCTATTATTTTTCTGATAAACAATATTACACAGGCATAACTGAAATAGATATTAAAGGTGAGAAGGTTAAAATATATGACAGGGAGAAAACTATCTGTGACTGTATTAGATATCGGGAAAAAATAGGTGTTGATGTAATGAAGGAAGCGCTTCAAGAATATCTAAAGCAAGATTATAGAGACATAGATAAACTGATTAAATACGCTGAGATTACAGGTGTTAAGACACTAATGAATAGATATCTGGAGGTACTGGTATGAGTGAAACCCCTAAAAACATGGCAGCCTCAGTTAGAGCCAGGCTTTTAAATATTGCAAGAGAAGAAAAATTAAATTATGACTTTATTCTTTTAATGTATATGCAAGAAAGATTACTTTATAGACTATCTATATCTGAATATAAAGATATTTTTAAAGAGAGAATTTATTAATTGAACTCCAGAATGAATTACCAGGAAGTTCACATATTAAAACTATTGATGTAGCTAATACGACTCAAGCTATGAATCAATTAGAAGAGCTAATTATGGAGATGAATGGAGTCGATTTAATAATCATCAGTGCCGGCTGTGGCTTTATTAATCCTGAGCTTGAGTATGATAAAGAACAGAGAACTATTGACACTAATGTCTCAGGCTTTACTGCTATGATGAATGTAGCCTATCAATACTTTTTTGAAAAGGGCCGGGGACATATAGTAGGTATTTCTTCAGTTGCTGCAATCAGAGGTGGCTACGATGGGCCTGCTTATGCTGCATCCAAGGCCTTTATTTCCAATTACATGGAAGGCGTAAGAATTAAAGCAAAAAAAGCAGGTGTACCATTATATATAACAGATATTAAAGCAGGTTTAGTCGATACTGCTATGGCCAAAGGTGAAGGCCTTTTCTGGGTAGCGCCACCAGAAAAGGCAGCCCTGCAAATATACAGGGCTATCGAAGGCAAAAAAGAGCTTGCTTATGTCACAAAGCGCTGGAGGTTAATTGCCTGGTTGCTTAAAGCTATGCCTAATTTTGTCTATCAAAAACTTTAAGTTTAATGATTTCCCCTTTGTTTTCAAATTTCGGGTGGTAACCGGTACCCTGGGGGTTGAGAAAACACCCCTTGATCAAACTCTAATCAAGGGGTTGAATATTTTAAAACGGATCATTAATATCAAATGTATTACCGATTATATATTCTTCTTTATCTTTATATTCATAAATAATCCTCTTTACCTCTTCTTTAAATTCATCAGCCGAATCATAAAGGTCAAGAGTATCTTCAAAGATTTCTCTATAACCAGGATCATCATCAGGAAGTATTAATACTTCAATTCCTCTCTGATCACTAAAAACAAATAATAACCTATTATACTCCTTAAACTCCTCATCTCGCAAATCCTTTGTTTCTTCGATTCTTAAAATAGCTGCTATATATTCAAAATTAGCAGGGTCAACATTGCCAAATTGATCAGTTGCCCGTTTAAAAAATATCTCACCAGTATTGCTGGCAAAAACCTCTTCATCAAAGATATAACTTTCTTTTCTCTGAAACCCTGTAGTCTCTCGGATATATAATTCAAGAGCTCCTTCATCAAAACCTTTTTCCTCTAAATCTTCATCACTTATCATTGCTTTCCAGTAACCAATAACATTACTATTATTCCAGGCCCTTGAAATATCGCCGCCCATGAAAAATCTATTGAAATCTCCAAATACTGCAATCAATTCTTTATTATTATCCATATAAATACTCTGTTTAGGTTCTAGGGCAAGGTTACTAAAATTCCCTGCCCAGAATAAAAAATCAATACTTTCATCCCATCCAGCCTCAGCTTTAAGTTCTATAACAGAATTCCTATCCAGTTTTAATGTTCTAGATATTGAAGTAATGTGCCTGTCTCGCCCAGCATCCCTAATAGAACCATCCCCGGCAACCTCTAGTTTTAAATCATAGGTTCTCCGCTGGCCATTTTCATGACTGACCCCACAGGAGGAAATTACCAAAACAGTCAATAGCAAAAACACAAACAAAACTACAGACTTTTTAAATTGCATATTATCGCTCCTCAAATATTTTATTGTTAATATTATCTAGTTAAATGGGACTTATAATAGTTTAAAGAACCCTGTGAAGCAGATTAAAGTTTAAGATCACTCAACTCAATTGTTTTATCACCTTCATAATCAGTAGATAACCACAAAACAACCCTGGAAATCTTATTAGCATTAGTCGGCACATTAGAAAAACTCCAGCTAATATTCTTCGAATCATTCCTATCCAGTGTATCGCTTATTCTGGCAGTATCACTGGAAGATCTAATCCAGTCACCTATCGAAACTCTTTTCCCGGTCATCTCTAATCTATTATTATTATGGTCATGGAAATCCCTTGCACCCAGGCTGATCTCCAGGTTAGAATTATTTCTTTTACTTGTGGCGACCCCCTCAATCGTTACACGATTACCATCAAGTTTAGCTTTATACAATTCAATTGTAAAATCTCTTAACTCAATCACTTTTATTACTTCTCTTTTTTCAGTAACAGTTTTCTCTTCAACAGTAAATCTTATAATATCATCTTTCTGTGGCGTTAAATTCAAATCAGAACTGGATGCAAAACCACTATTCCTATCGAGCTCAGAAATTTCAGCTTTACCAACATTTTGCATCCTCTGAGTATCAGCAGAAGTTGTTGAATATCTAACAATATCGCCTATCTGGCCAACTTTAAGCCCATCTCTGGAGCCTTTATCAATTACGAGTCTATCTCCAACTATTGAAACAACTTTAGCTAAAACAGTTTCTTCAAAAACTTCTTCTACCACTCTCTCCCCGGTAATATCAGCAATTAAATCAACTATTGCTCTGCTAAAAGCCCGCTCAGGAACATTATCATCAAAAGAGTAAATTTCAATCTGTTCTTCTTTAGAATCAACAATATTAATACCAGTATGGTTCATCTGGCCACTACCGCTAAAAATATCTGTAGTTCTAGCAGTTCTGGCATTAATTTTCTCAATACTCAAATCAATAATAATTTCAACTTCACTAAAACGGACCGGGCCAATATTAAATTGATCTTTTTCATAAATATCAATATTATCAACTTTTCCAATTAAGAAATATTCAGAATCACTCCTCGTTCTAAGTTGATTGATAACAGAATGAGTTGGCCTCCGGCCAGCATCATAATTTACCTGATTCATTATCTCCTTTGTTCTTCGCCAGCTTAAAACCGTATAATTCCCAGTATCAGATAGTTTATCAATAAATTCCAGATTGATATCTTCAAGAATCCTCTCCTTTTCTCTTGTGCTTTCAAACCAGTCTGAATCAGCAGCATCAAACCCAAGAAAAGTAACCCTGGTAGCCTGAACTTCTAAAGCACCGGCAAAAATAATAGCCACTGCCATAAGTCCGACTATAATAATAAGTCTTTTCTTCACTATAATTCCTCCTGTAAGAACTTATTTTTATTGACAAATAATTTATTTAATCACAATTATATTATATCATTATTTCAATTAAAAGGTAGGAGAAAATTTAAATTAGTAGTATTTTTTGCACTTTTTCTGACAAATCAAACAGATAGAGATATTGATTTTATAGTCTTAGGCGGTTTGAGCTTTAGCTTCTTTGTTTAGCCGCTTTCACTTAATGTGACTGCAATTTAATATCTAAAATCTGTCTTGAAGGCTCAGAAACATTATACCTGGCATTACTTTTCGAAATTTCGACAAATTTCCGGTGGTAACCGGTACCCTATCCTAAATCTTTTTCATATTTTATTGAATTAGTTTTTTATATTCCTCTAAAATTTCTGGAACAAACTCTTCAAAAGTATTATAATTATCCCTATTATCAATATATTTTTCAATCATCTCAACAGTTATCTCTGTTAAATGGAAATCCCTGTCTATGTGATCTTTCATTTCTTTATCATAATACTTATCTCCATATAATTCTCCTGAAGCAACAGTAGTTACCCCTCTTAAAACCTGCTCTCTAAAGAAAATCATGGGCGAATCATAGGCCTGTGATTTCATCGAATCCTGAACCTTATAAAAGTGATCTGTTAAATGTTCAAGAATATATTCATTGTGAGCTTCAACTGCTGGATCTATAAAAGAATGCCCCCATTCATGGAGAGTTAATTGATTAAAGCTAATACCTGTAGGAAATTCAGGTTCTTTCTGACTGCTACCCTTTTCTCTAACTATCTGATAAAATTGAAAACTACCATCTGGCAACTCAACTGATGGCCCATAACCTCCACCAGGAAACATTGCTGGAGTTAGAATAGTATAATATTCATTTTCAGTATCTAAACCAGTAAAATCTGAGAGCCAATTAATCTTTCTGCCAGCATCAAAACCTTCCATGGCTTCTTCAAGATAAATTTTAAAATCATCTCTATACATATTAAAGAAGCTCATAAATTCTGATTTCTCGGCTAAATCAATTAAAGCAATCCGAAAGTCTTCTAACTTTCTCTGCCCATCTGGCCCAAATATTCTGTTAAAAATATTACTTGGCTCAGCTCTGCCCACAAGATAATCGCTGTATTCTGCCTTAGGTTCAAGCTCCGGGAGTGAGCCCAGTGTTACAATAAAACCCAGTGGGGCATCATAAGTAAAACCTCTATCCGTTAAGCCCTGGGCAATCTTTACCGCCTCATGATCTTTATAATCCTCAAAAAAAGCCTGAAGTTCCTGAAAGTAATAATTGCCATCACCTTCTGGTGCTATCCCTTGCCGTTCAATCCAGGTTGTGTGTGATAAAACTCCGGCTAGCAATTCAACCTCTGGAGTAATCTGAGTATATACCCCTGCTGGCAAGTTTTCATAATTAACGGGACTATATTCATCAGCCTGAACTAATTGCCCACACGATATTAGAGATATTAATAATATGCCTGCAAATAATATTTTTAACTTTGATTTCAATTTAGCTCACCCTTTATCTTTTGAAATTATTATATAAAACTTTTTATTGACTTGGAACCATTAATATGAGAATAATATTACATAAATAAAAGGACTTCACCCCAAAATCTTTAAGTTTATAGTATCAGCTAAGAACAATAAAGAACGAAGGAGTGCAACAACTAATATTACAATTCAACATCAATCGAAATTCCCCTCTAAAGAATTAACAAAATTTAAAAAAAGAGCACCCGGCACCTTTCCTACAGCAGCACAGTCAAATCAGAAGTTATTAGTAAAATTATTTGAGGTGATAAAAATGGAAAAAAAAGAAACTGTCAAAATTGATTCAGATTTAAAAGAGTTAATTCCGGTGTTCATGGACAATAGAGAAGCAGATATTGCAGCTTTAAAAAAGAATCTGGAAGCTGAAAACTTCGCTGAAATAGAAAAGATAGGACATCAACTCAAAGGAGTTGGAGGCAGTTATGGTTTTGATTATATAACTGAAATTGGTAGGGAGATTGAAAATACAGCAAATAAAAACAATATTGCAGAACTAGAGCAGCTTATAAATGAACTTGAAACTTATATAGATACGGTGGAGATCAATTATGAGTGATAATCTAACGCTAGAGCAGCAGTATGAGATTATATTTAATAACACCAATGATGCTATATTTTTATTAGATGTAGATCAAGATGATAAAATTAGGTTTATTAAGTTAAATAAAACCCATGAAAATTTAACAGGTCTCAAGACGGAGGATATAAAAGGGAAAACTCCTCATGAGGCCTTTGGAGAGGAACTTGGTAATTATCTAGATAAAAAGTATCGTTTATGTTTGGAGAAAAAAGAAAACATTAAATATGAAGAGGAATTAGATCTGCCAAAAGGTAGAAAATGCTGGTCAACATCATTATCACCTGTAATTGAAAATAATAGAGTGGTTAAAATTGTTGGTACTGCTAGAGATATAACCATTAGAAAAAAGTCAGAAAAGCAGGTTGAAAAACTAAAAAATAGGTTAGAGTTAGCAACCAGCAGTGCAGGTATCGGTATCTGGGAGTTGAATTTAGAGAATAATGATCTTTATTGGAATGATAATATGTTTGAGCTATATAAGGTAAGTAAAGAAGATGAAGATATCAAATATAATTTATGGGCAGATAATATTCATCCTGAAGATAGAGAAGAGACGACTGCCAGATTTGAAAAAGCGGTAGAGAAAAATCAGGACTATGAAGATGAATTTAGAGTTCTAACTCCGGCAGAAGAAGTTAAGTACATTAAAGCCTTTGGTAGAATTTTTACTAACAAAGAAACTTCAGAAAAAACTATGATAGGCATAAATTATGATATTACTCAGCAGAAAGAATATGCTAAAGAATTAGAGTTAAAGAACTCTCAACTGAAAAAGGCCAGAAAAGAAGCTGTGAAAGCCTCCAGAGCTAAATCTGAATTCCTATCAACTATGAGCCATGAAATCAGAACTCCAATGAACTCAATTATTGGCATGGCTGAAATTTTATCTGATACAGATTTAAATGATCAACAGGAGAACTATCTAGAGATTCTTAAAAATGCCAGTGATAATCTATTGGAATTAATAAATGATATATTGGACCTTTCAAAAATTGAATCAGGTATGATCAAAATACAGGAGGTAGATTTTAAACTAGATAAATTAACAGATTCCTTAGTAGACTTATTTGCCAAACAGGCCTTTGATAAAGGATTAGAATTTCTCTATTTTATTGATAATGATGTGCCTAAAAA
>PWEJ01000014.1 GCA_003553485.1 Halanaerobiaceae bacterium
AATATGGTAGTGATATAAATAGTCCAGTATTTTTTAAAGTAGATAAGATTCCATACTTAAATCAGCTTAATTATATAAATGATGAAAGACATATATTAAAATATATGCAAATCTTAGACGGTACAGAGTGGTTGAATAAACATATAGAAGAAACAAATCAAAATCTAAGAAGAAATATCGATGATATTAAAGAAAGTGTTAAAGAAAAACTCTTAATGAATGAAGAGAAAATTGAAAGCATGCAAAAATGCTTGATAGATATAGTTAACAATGAAATATTTAAATATAAAGATATTTCATTTTATAATAAATCAGCAGAAACACAAATTTATGAGAGTATAAAAAATACTGCACCTATTTGGGCCAAGCCACTTATGTATCAAAGCAATGTCAATTCTAAATTTAGTAAATCCTTGAAAAAAATTAGTTCATATCTAAATCCAAATAGATGGAAACAGAAAGAATTGAATTTCAATTTATCAAATAGTACTATAAAAAATAAAAAAGTAATAACTCCTGAAAATTTAACTAAAATATCCAGAGATTATGATTTCATGCAAAATATATCTGGCAATCAAATTAATGAAGCATGGACAAAAATCCTAAAATCTATTGAATACGCAGAAGTTAAGCTGGATGAGAATATACTCGAAGAGTTTGGAAAAACAGTCTGGAATAACATGAATAAGATGCAAAAAACTCGTTTTGTCACCGCAACACCAGCTTCGTTAGTTTTAGGTCTCGGATCATTGGCATTCATACCTTTTGATTTAGGAGCTTCAAGCGCTATCTATATATATACTGTACCTGAAGTTGCAACTGCAGCAGGAATAGGTATATTAACAAGTAACTTGTCTGCACGAAAGTTAAACAGTGTTCTACAGAAAGATATCTATAAACAGATAAAAGATGTTATAAAAGTAAATACACTTGATACATTTGGTCTGCCTCGTGAAAAGAATAAATCATTTTATAATATATCTAAAAAGCCTGTTTCTGTTAATCTTGCTCAAAACTGTTATCTTGGTTCTATAATTAGTAATGGCTGGTGCGAAGTTAAAAATATGCTTATAAAGGAGAAAAGATATGCAAAGAACTAATAAAATTACTGAAATGAACCTGGAAGAGTCTATAGTAAATTATTATAAGCAAAAGGCTAATGAATATAGTGAATCAGTAGCAGTTTTATCTGGTGAGTATTCAGACCTGCACAAGAATGTCTGGTCTTTAAACGAATCTTTTATGCAAGAATGGGAAAGAATATTAGCAAGCAGAAAAGTGAAATTGCCTGTGATAGCCTTTGTAGGAGACAGAAACTCAGGCAAATCCTCACTTGTGCGCAGTCTTGTTTTAAACAAAGAGGTTAAACGTGAGATTTCAGCAGGATACGATGAGCAGGACAAGACCACCAGGCTGCACTGGATAGGCCAGGAACGTCCTGAAGGTTTTGATAATGATCAGGAAAAACATGTGGTGCTTGATCCAAATGAGATGTCTGCCTTGGGAGAGCCTTACATGCTGCTCGATTCCCCCGGCATGGCCGATTCAGACCAGGAGCTGAATGAGCTAGCCAGATCGGCCCTTGCTGCTGCACCTTTTAAAGTAATGGTTATGGAGTACAAAAAGGCTTACAAGGAGAGTTTAAAAAAATATATGTCTTTAGCTGAAGGCTCAGTTATATTACCGGTATTCAAACTGAGTTCCTCAATGACGAAACAGTTTATGCAAAAACCAGAAGAAGTCAGAAGCAAAGTGTCCAGAATAGTAGAGGAATTTCAAAGTTATATGGGGGACTCTACCTTTTGCTCCGGGGTCATAGTGCCTGACTGGGATGCTTGTGAAGATCCAGAAAAGGCAGAAAAAGATACGAGTCTTGACATGGCCGAGGCTTTGAAAATTATCTTAGCAGATTTTCCACCAGATAAGAGGACAAGAGACAAGGAACTGTCTGCTTCATGGGAACGATACCGCGAAAATCTCAAAAATAAGCTCGAACCTATACTTGATACGCCGGTTAAAGAAAGCTATCAGATCCTTCAAGAAAAAGAGGGCGAGCTTCCTAAAAAAACAATTGATTATCTTATGGACAAAAAACCACAGCTTGCTACTCTTCTGAAAATGGATATTAACAAATCTATAATTAACTCCATACCTTTCTGGGCATTTCCTTTTAAAAAAGTTACTGGCTTGATATGCCTGACTGCCAAAGCATGGGACAGGGTTGTACTGGGACTTGGAGGAAGTCTGCCTTCTTTCACCCTGGCAGGATTCACCGCTATAAGAAACATCAAAGATTTTTCCGAGGCACAGCAAGAATTGCGTGAAAATCTTGAAAAAGATATCAATGAAGTTGTGAATCAGGAATTGTCAGAACCTCTTGAAAATTTTCATGGCTCCATAAAAAAGTCATTTAACAAGGAATACCAAGAAAATACCCGAAATATAAAGTTTGGTGTCCATGGAGGCGAAGATTTTATTGATGAGTGGAATAGAACAATTAATGAGACAACTGAACGCTATTTTCCATCAAGTACTTTTGTATGGATATTTGCTTTAGCAGCAACTTTGATTTTTGCTTTTCTTTTTGTAGCACCATTGATGCATGTATACGGTCAATATGTAAGTGCTGCTTTCACTTCATGGATAGGAGACTGGTCTATGCAAAATTTGGCTTATTATCCTACAATGGGGTTTAGCTTTTGGTTTACAGTGTTAATAATTTCTATCATTCCACTAGCAATTTTATCAATGTGCATTGTTCATTGGGCAACCAGAGAATATATAATTAAACTTTGCATGCATGACTTAGAAAAAATAAGTTCAATCAAGACAAAAAATAAAGAAAGCTTAAAAATCATAATTAAAGACCCTGAATTAGAATCTGCCAGAAAGCTTATGAAGTTTATATCAAATAATCAATAAAAAAATTTATTAAAATTATTATTGGCAGTCAATTTATTTATGAAGCAGTTGCCCTATAAGTCCATTGTTTCTTGATTTTTTGAGTGAATTATTCAATGAGTGCCAGTAATCACCACCGATTATAGACCTCATGCTTACTCCTCAACCGTGTTAGCTCCATGAAACATCCAGCATACTCTATGG
>PWEJ01000149.1 GCA_003553485.1 Halanaerobiaceae bacterium
CAATATTTTGCAACAAAAAGGCAAACTGGGAGGAAGGATAAAAAGAAAGGTGGATTATCAGAGAACACACTCAAAAAGCATTATGTGATTATGTCTAGTATTTTTGATAGAGCAATTAAATTAAAAATAATCAAGTATAACCCTATGTCTGCAGTTGAAACCCCGCGCCCCGAAAAAACTAAAGCCCAGGCTATGACTTCTAAAGAATATCATAAATTATTATCAGCCAGTGAGGATAATAAACTAATTAATACTTTTTTTATATCCCTGCTTATGACCGGGCTACGCAGGTCAGAGGCAATGGGACTGGAGTGGGAGGATATAAACCTTCCAAAAGGCGTAATAGACGTCAGAAAAAGATATATAGTCGCAGAGGACGGCCCCATACATGAAGAAAAAACTAAAACCAAAAGTAGTAAAAGACAGATCAAAATGCCGGACAAATTAAGGTCTATTCTAAAAAACTACAAAAAATATCAAATGGAGATGCAGCTCCAGATGGGACCAGATTATGATGATAGTAAAAACTTTGTATTCTGCCGGCCAGATGGCAGACAATATCTACCAGGTTATTACAGCAATCAATTTAAGAAATATGCTCGCAAAGCGGGACTGCATGAAAAATATAGTTTACACACTTTACGCCACACATTTGCAACTTTGAATTTGGCAAACGGCATCCAGGCTAAAGTGGTGCAAGAAATGTTAGGCCATTCCACTATATCTACTACTCTCGATATATATTCTCATGTGGATCTGGATATGCAAAAAGAAGCCGCTGATAAAATAAATAAAGCGGTTGATGTTGACTAATTTTGTGTTCCCAAATGTTCCATTATGTTCCGAAAAAGCTGAAAAGACGTGATAAAATAAGATAAAGGAATATAATACCACCAAGTCAAAACCCCTGATAGCTTGACAAACTTAGCATTATCTGATAGAATTCATAATGCACAGGATAAAACTTAAAATCCGGTGGGAAATTTTTTCCCGTGCCGGTTCGAGCCCGGCTCCCGGCACCATTTTTAAACATTAGACCACTTTATTCAGGTGGTCTTTTTTGTTTTTGAGTAAATCTAAAGTTTTGTCTATAACTCTTTTGCAATCGAAAGTTTCATGATTTAATTATTCATCCTGTTGCAGAAATTCAATTCCCTTCTCTGTGACCTTAGTTTTTTTGGTCTGCAAAACTTCTTTAACGCCATCACGTTTGTTATAACTACTATGACTTATTTTTATTCCTGTAATGAGTCCATCCCTTTCCAGCTTAATCACCGCTTCATTCCAGGCCTGGTCATTCATTTTGACCTCATGGGGTGGCGGCAAGATTCCTCCACTACCACCTAGCTCCTGCTGATTTTGATAGGCTTTTTCCAGGATAATCTTTCTTTTATTCAACATTATTTTTCCCTCCTAATAATATTGACAAGATCTTGGTTTATAATTGAAAAGCTAGTTTCATTATAACAGATTAAACCTTCCCTTGCAGGAACTCTAGCTATTATTAGATATTATCAGGCGTCTAAACAAAAACCCTGTTGTTTTGAGCTGTTTAAATTTCTCGGTGCAGAGCATCAACAGGCTCCATCTGAGCTGCTTTGCGAGCAGGCCAGATACTAACCAGGGTCGTTATTACCGCTCCAAAGAGAAAGCTTATAAACAAATTTTCCAGACTAAATACTGGATAAATTGCTGGAGCAATTAATATCTCCATATCATCCAGCATATCTGCATAATAATCAAGCCCTACCTGGGAGAAATAATAGGTTATCATTCCCCCGGGAATAACCCCAAGTAAACTGCCAAAAATGCCCATTATTGCTCCTTCCAGAGAAAAAACCTTGAGGATGTCTCTGCTCTTTAGACCCAGGGCTCCCATCATGCCAATCTCTGCCGTTCTTTCTCTAATGATCATTATCATGGTATTAATTAAAACTATTGAACCTAAGAGAATAAAAAACACATATATAACATCATAAATTCTAACGGCAATTTGAAAATATTCAATAAAGGGGTCGGTCTCCTGCCAGGCCAGAACAGCAAATTTATCGTCAGCCCCCTGGGCTACAAAAAAATCTGTTAAATTTTCTTTTAACTGCTCAGCCTCTCTTATTCCGCTACCAAAGACCATTATTTCAGTAGCTTCATCATCAAGATAAAGCATCTGCTGTGCTTCAGCCAAGGGTAAATAAAACATGGCCTCATCCATCATTTTTAGGCCTGTCTCTCGCACCCCTACCACGGTAAAGGTTCTACCCTGAAAGGATTGATAGGCATCTGAAAATAAGATGGTAATTCTTTCTCCTAGTTCAATATCCAGTTTATCTAATAAAGACTTGCCCACTAAAATCTCCCGGCCATCCTCCACCATTCGGCCTGCAGTTATATCCTTAGTGAGAGCTCCATATTCGGCCTCAGAGCCAGGATCAATACCAATGCCCATCATTGTTATCATTTCATCTCCCGGGCTGGCTATAGCCCCGAATTTAAGGCGAGGCAACATATGCTCTACCCCGGTAACTTCTTTTAGATCTGCTAGCATGGCCGCCAGCCCTTCACCGCGAAAGCCGTCCACTGTCTGGTCTAAAGGTATTAACGCTTCTCTGTTTTTATATTCTTCATTTATTATCCTGACATGGCCAGACTGATTATCAACAATCAATCTAAAGGTGGACTCAGAAAAGCCCAGCAGAAGCCCCCGGGTAAATACTACAATGGCAACTACTACTGCGATAGCCAGGATTGAAACAAAGGTCCTAAATTTATTTCTGGTGATATTTCGCAAAGCTATTTTTAATAAAAAGCTCATTGGATAGCCACCTCTATCTCCTATAGATTGCCTCGATGGGGTCTTTCCTGGCCGCCCAGTAGGCCGGAATAAGACTGGCTAAGAAGGCCACAAATATGCCAAAGATAAAGACCAGCCCAAAGGACCAGGGACTCCAACCTCCATAAAGCCTTCCCATAATTGGAATCCCATAGGTAGTTTCTGTTCCTCCCAAAAAATCCATATCAAAGCCAAAATTACTGAAGAGAGCTACACTAATGAAGCCAAAGATACAGCCAATGATGCTTCCCAGCAATCCAATTCCAGTGGCCTCCAGAGCAAAAATTCCCACTATTTCTTTTTCTTTTAGCCCCAGGGCCTTCATCATTCCTATCTCTTCCATTCTTTCCAGAGCAGCTAAAATCACCACATTGGTTATGCCAATTCCACCAATAATTAAAATCAAACCTAAAACCACATAGTTTTCAATCTGCCCTGCTGCCTGCATGGCCTTGATCATTTCAGCTGAATCTTCCCAGTTGCGAACAGCAAATCCAGTTCCGGAAAGATTCTCTAATAAATTCTCTCTGGCTTCGATAGCCCTGTCTCGATCGTCAAGTCTAATCAGGATACGATTAGCCCGGCCAGTTTCCACTCTTAGAGCGTCATAGGCAAACTCTTTATTGTAAAATACCGTACTTAAATTCATTTCAGGATGAGGGGTAGATACAATCCCCTTTATTTCCCCTTCTATGGTATTAAAGGAACCTTCCTGATCCTGAAAGAGCAGGGTATAGAAATCACCGACTTCGAGACTTAACATCTCAGCTAACTGACTCCCAATAACCAAACCCTCAGAACCGCTGCTTAAAAATTCCCCTGCGATGATATAATTGGCATTGGTTAAGATTTCCTGAAAACTTTCAGGCTCTATTGCTCTAACTTGCACCGGGAATTCATCTCTGCCAGTAGTAATGTTGGCATTAAATTCAAGCATAGCTGTATGTGAGAGATAACCCTCTATTGCCCTGATGTTTTCTCTCAGTTCCTGCTCTAGAGAAAAACTTTTTCTCAATTTAGATTTATAATCATCTTGAAAAAAATCTTCCCGGCCTATCTCTAAATGGGCAGACTCTAAATTTATTATATTATCATAGGACATCTCAGTTAAACCGGCCATTAAAGATTCAACTACTAAGAATATTATGATAGCAATAGCTAAGACTGCGGCAGTGACTATGGTTCTTCTCCGGCGGCGGAACAGATTTCTGATTGCTATTCGAAGGAGATACAATATAATCCCCTCCCTTCATCAGTTTTAATGAAATTATCTTACTCCTCTGGTGTTTTTTTGATAATTTTATTAATCTTTACTCAATTATAACTTTCAGTTTGATTTATGTCAATTAAATTTTGCTCAGAAGTAAAAGAAAATAATTTTGCTTTATGCAGGAAAGCTATGTTAAAATTAGACTGGAAAATTTAAGCTATCTCAATAAAGGAGGTTATAATATGGCTAAAGTATTGGTTTTATATTATAGTCGCACAGGCAATACGGAAAAGATGGCTGAAGCGGTTAAGGAAGGAGTGGAAAACTCTGAGGCTGAAGTCGATCTAAAAAATATTGAAAAGGTAGAGCCAGCTATTTTAACTGATTATGAAGGAATAATAATCGGTTCACCAACTTATTACGGCCTTTCAGCAGCTCCGGTGAAGGAATTTCTCGATAAAAGTATTAAATTCCACGGTAAACTCACTAATAAAATTGGTTCTGCCTTTTCTTCCTGCGCTACAGTGGGAGGCGGGGTAGAATCGACTATTTTAAGTATATTAGAGGCTATGCTTGTCCATGGCATGGTGGTAAAGGGTTATAGTGATATAGGCCATTATGGACCTATAAGTGTTGGTGAACCCGATGAAAGAGCTTTAAAGGAGTGTCAGGACATCGGAGAGCGTGTGGGAAATTTAGCTGCCAGATTTAGCTAAAGATATTAAAAATATAGTACTAACAACTAAAAAAGGCCAGCAGGGTTAATTTAAAATCCTGCCGGCCCTATCTTTTGTCTGTTAGATTATTTTTATTCCTCTGCCAGACTATCAAAGTATCCCTGAATCAATACCACCGGGGTGCCTTTATCTCCACTACCACTTATTAAATCAGCAAGGCTGCCCAGCAAATCAGGCAGATGACGGGGAGTCGTTCCCTGGGACTTCATCTCGCCAGTCAATTTTTCCTCTTTATGCAAGATTTCTTGTTTTACAGCCTCTAATAACTCTTCACCTTCCAGATCTTCTAATTCATTATCAGCTAAATACTTGAGCTTTAATTCCTGGGGAGTTCCCTCCAAACCATCAGTATAGGCCGGAGACACCACTGGATCGGCCAGTTCCCATATTTTTGCCCCTGGATCTTTATAGGCTCCATCTCCATAGATCATTACCTCTATCTCTTTACCGGTAATCTTCTTGAGCTTATCTTTGACTTTTCTGACCAGCTGTTCTCCCTCTCGGGGAAAGAGCTTCAGCCTATCCCGACTGGCTCTATTGGAACCCAGGAGACCAAACTCTGGATTATAACCTCTTCCTCTATCCTCGGTGCAGAGGTCATCCAGCCCCAGGACGTTTTTGGCCCCTGCCTGTCGTAACTTTTTCTTGGTAATATTCCGGCTATGAATATCAGCTGCCAGCAGTTGATCAGTGTGTTTTAAAATATACTCAGGTTTATTGGCCAAATAGATCTTAATGTTGTCTCCCCCAATTTTTTTATATAATTCCACATAATTAACTCCGGTGTAGGGATGATAATAATCGGAGAAGAGATCTTTATATCTTTCATAGGATATTACATCCTCCGGGGGATTAATATCAGCCCTGCGCATTTTCTCTGGATCTAACACCGGGTTGCCCACTTCATCGCGGGGATAATTTAGCTGCAGATGTACCTGACAACCACTTTTTATTATCGCCTCTAATATTAAAGCAAATCTATTTCTGCTGAGAATGGGAAATAAAACACCTATCTCTCCTGAAAATTTTTCCTTTATCTCTTGAGCTACTTCTGAAGTAGAAATATAATTTCCCTGGGCTCTTGCAACTATTGATTCTGTAATCCCTACCACATCTTTATCTCTTAAAGAAAAACTTTCTTCTTCAGCAGCCTTTAATATTGATTCCACTACAATTTCTACTAACTTATCTCCTTCTTTGATAATCGGGGTTCTAATACCCCGGGCTATAGTTCCAGTTGCTCTCATTACTCTCACCTCTACTGTTTATATTCTTCTGCCACTAATGATTTTCCTTCTAACCAGTAAAATAAAATACCAAAAATAAAAGTAAAGATAGTCAGGGTTAGCCAGCTGTAATTATAATGGTCAAAGATATCGGCGATTAAACCAAATAAAGGAGGGGCAAACATCACTCCAATCCGAATGAAAATCAAAGAAAAACCGGTAGCAATGCCAGTCATACCAGGGTTAGCCCTCTCTCCCACTACAGTAAAGAAGAGGCCCATCCAGCCCATACCTACGGTACCTAAAACAAAAGAAAAAAGTGCAATAAGGATAACAAAGTCTGATAATCGCCAGACCAGAAAAGAAAACAACAACCCTGTTATAGTAATGGTCATAATTAACCAGAGAAAAGTTCGCCGCCTTTTACCTCCATGCCAGGAATCGCTGAGCCAGCCCCAAAAAGGCCGGCCAAAAATACCTCCAATCTGCAAAATACCTAAAAACAGACCGGCAATAGCAGGAGAAAACTTTAAGTCCGTGGTTAAAAATAGAGTGTAATGGGCAGGTATAGAACCAATAGAAGCCCCAAAAACCACTCCCAGAGAGCATACTAATAAAAGCTTTTTATTCTTGAGCATCTTTTTAAACTGCCTGAAAAAACTGACTTGCTTTTGCTCATTAAGTTTTTGCTTTGCCCTTTTATCCGGTAGTTTAATTTTGATAAAAAGCCCCACAAATACTGCCACTGCACCGGCAACGATTATAGCCAACCTCCAGCTATAGGCAGCAGCAAAGACAGGCAGCAGACTGGCTCCTACAAAACTGCCAATTCCTCCTCCAGATTGCATAACTCCCATGGAAAGAGCCCTATTTTTTTCTGTACTGCTTTCAATGACGGCTTTATTTACCGATGGAGTTATAATGCTAAAACCCAGACCAGCAAAAAAAGCCAGCAGTAACAGAACTGGATATACTGGAGCTAAACCATGGAAGATCATCATTCCCCCTACACTAAATACTCCGATTAACATTCCAGTCTTAGCTCCAATCTTATCTACAAAACTACCACTAAATATGGCTATAGCTGTAGCTGTAAGAAAAAAAGCACTGGAGTAGAGTCCAGCCTGAGAGCGGGATATCATAAATTCTTCCTGAATAAAGGGCATCAAAGATTGTATCCCCTGCATGTTAATGGAACTTGAAAGATAAGCTGTTGAGAGTAAAAATAAATAAGACCAGTCTAATTTTCTAGTAAAATTTTTTTTGCTCTTTTCCAAAAACATCACCTTTTCTGCCAAATACCATTAGTTATCCACCCTTGATTTTTTCCTTTTTACCTGTTATAATTATGGAGAAAGTAACAGGTGGGTATAGCTCAGCTGGTCAGAGCGCCACGTTGACATCGTGGAGGCCAGTGGTTCGAATCCACTTACCCACACCATTTATGAACATTACCCCGGCCTTAGTAGGGCCGGGGTTTATTTTATTTGCTGACTTAGCTGTTATGTTGCTTTCCGGCAAATATTTTTAAACTATCTCGTCATCTCCAGCCTGTTGCTGCTCTAATTTTTCTCGAGCCAGCTTGCGATTTAAATTCAACTGTTCTCTCCGGCTGACAAAACCATCCTCTACTGCAGGATCAAAATGGACATCCAATTGTGGGTATGGAATGCCGATACCGGCCTGATCAAATCTTTTCTTCACTTCCTCATGGAGATAAAAGTAGACCTCCCAGTAATCACCACGACTCTCTCTATCAATCCAAACCCAGGTATAAATCTCCACTGAGTTATCACCATGTTCACCCACTCGGATTATTGGTTCTGGCTCCTGTTGTATTCGGTCATGGTCTTCTACTATGTCTCTTATAATGGCTTTGGCCTCTTCAAAATCATCATCATAGCCGATGCCAAATTGCAGCTCCACTCTCCTGGTGGGATTGGTGGTAAAATTGGTGATGGTCTGGTTGGCCAGAGAACCATTGGGAATGTAAACTCTTTTATTATCCCTGGTATTGAGCACAGTATATAAAAGCTGGATTTCTATGACCTTACCTTTAACATTGGCAGCGTCAATAAAATCCCCGGCCTCAAAGGGTTTGAAGATCAATAGCAAAACCCCACCGGCAAAATTAGATAATGAACCCTGTAAAGCCAGACCAACGGCAAAACTTGCTGCCCCTAAGATAGCTACAAAGGAAGTGACCTCAATGCCTACCGTGGAAGCAGCAGTTAAAAAGACTAAAATTAACAGCAGAGCTTTGCCAAGCTTAAGAATGAAACTGGTTAATATTTGATCAAAATGACCTGTCAGAGTCTTATCCATGATTTTAACTATATATTTCACCAGAAACCAACCAACTACCAGGATTAAGATCCCCATTAGAAATCTCAATCCATAAAGGGTTAAAAAGTCCGTAATCTCCTGCAGGTTCATTATTACTTACCCCCTTCTTATAATTTCCAGTAGAGCTTCATGACCATTTAAGTCATATTCTTCAGCTGCCTTAAAATCTTTGGTCTCCTTTAATTCATCGGCCAGGGTCTCTTCTTTGATATAATCAGCAAAGGCTGCCACTGCTTCTTTGACCCTCTCCTCACTATCATATCTTACCTCGATTCTATCGGTGACATTTAAATCTAAGGATTTTCTTAATTGCTGTACCTTGGAGATAAACTCTCTGGCCAGACCTTCATTTTTAAGCTCTGTTGTCAGCTGGGTATCCAGAATTATAAAAACATTGTTGTTCATGCCCACAGCATAACCTTCCAGATTTTTAATATTGATGATTACATCTTCCTCAGTGAAAGAAAATTCTTCACCGGCCAAGTCTACGGATAAAGTCTCTCCCTGCTCTAATTTAGGAGCTGCTACACTGGCATCTAGTTTAGCCAACTCCTGAGCAAAGACCTTAACTTTATCCCGCAATTTAGGTCCTACCTTCTGGAAGTTAGGTTTGATCTCATAGGCCATATAATCTGCCAGCTCTTCCGTAAATTCAACTTCTTTAACGTTGAGCTCCTCCTTGATAAGAGGTACCAGATCAGATATTAATTCTTTATTTCGGCCATCGATTAATACTCTGGGAATGGGCTGTCTGACCTTGATCTCTTCCCTCTCTCGAGCTGCTCTTCCTAAAGTCACCAGTTCTCTGACTAGACCCATTTTTTCTTCTAGTTTATCATCAATTAGCTCCTCTCTAGCCTCAGGAAAATCCTCTAAGTGGACTGATTTACCATCAGCCAGTCGTTCATATAACACCTCTGAAATAAAGGGTACAAAGGGAGCAATTAACCTGGCCAAACCCTGTAAAACTTCGAAAGTAGTCAGATAAACAGATTTTTTATCTTTATCCAAATCTCCAGCCCAAAAACGACGGCGAGAACGGCGAATAAACCAATTTGATAGGTCCTCATCGACAAAATCCTGGATTTCTCTAACGGCAGAGGTTAAGTCATAATTATCCATTTCCTCTTTAACCTGCTTCACTAAGTTATGATAGCGGGAGATGATCCAGCGGTCTATTCTGGTGCGCTCCTCCACCGGCACTGAAAATTCTCGAGGATCGATATTATCAGTATTGGCATAGAGCTGAAAAAAGTAATATACGTTTTTAAGAGTGCGATAAAATTTGCTATCCACTTCATGTAAACCCTCTATATCAAACTTAGTAGGGGTCCAGGGTGGTGATACATGGAGTAAATACCAGCGCAATACATCGGCTCCATATTCTTCAAAAAGCTCGAAGGGATCGACGGTATTGCCCCTTGATTTAGACATTTTTTTGCCTTCAGCATCAAGAATTAGATCATTGACCAGGACTCTTTTATAGGGGGAAGATTCTTTAACAAAGGAAGAGATAGCAATCAAAGAATAAAACCAGCCCCGGGTTTGATCAATCCCTTCACAGATAAAATCAGCGGGAAATTGCTCGTTAAAGAGCTCCTCATTTTCAAAGGGATAATGGTATTGAGCAAAGGGCATTGAACCACTGTCAAACCAGCAGTCGATGACCTCTTCTACTCTGGTCATTTCGCCGCCACATTCCGGGCAGGAAAAGTGAATATCATCTACATAGGGCCGATGAAGTTCAATATCATCAGTAACCTCTTCTAGAGCCTTCTCCTTTAACTCCTGTCTTGAGCCCACGGAGGTGGTATTGCCACAATCACAGCGCCAGATATTTAAGGGAGTACCCCAGTAACGATTGCGGGAGATTGCCCAGTCTTTTAAGTTTTCCAGCCAGTTCCCAAAACGTTTTTCTCCTACATAATCAGGATACCAGCTCACTCCATCATTATTCTCAATTAATTCCTCTTTGATCCTGGTCATTTCTATATACCAGCTACCTCTAGCATAATAAAGCAGTGGTGTATCGCAGCGCCAGCAATGGGGATAGTTATGTTTTACCTTTTTGCTGCGTAGTAATTTATTATTATCTATTAACCACTCCACAATATCCGGGTCTGCATCCATCACAAACTGCCCCTCCCAGGGAGTGGTAGTATAGCGACCATCCTCATCAACGGGTTGTAAAACTGGCAGCCCATATTTTTGGCCAGTTTTGTAATCATCTTCGCCAAAGGCTGGTGCACTGTGCACAATACCTGTACCTTCCTCAGCAGTTACATAATCTCCCAGGGTAACATAAAAAGCTTTTTCTGAAGTTTTCACAAAGGGCATGATCTGCTCATATTCTATTCCCTCTAGTTCCTCACCCTGAACCTCCTCGATTATTTCATAATCTTCCTCAAAATCCCCAAAAACATCCTCTACAAGATTTTTCTCTAGATAATAATAATCACCGCGAAAACTAATTTTAGCATAGGTTTTCTCCGGGTGTACAGTCAAAGTGACATTAGCTGCTAGGGTCCAGGGGGTTGTGGTCCAGATTAAAAAGTATTCATCTTTATCCTTTCTCTTAACTCGAACATATACTGAATTACTGGTAATTTCTTCATACCCCTGAGCCACCTCATGGGAAGCAAGACCAGTCCCACAGCGGGGGCAATAGGGCAGAATTTTATGTCCCTCGTAGATAAAATCCTCCTCATAAAACTTATTTAAAATCCACCAGACTGATTCAATATAATCATTATCTAAAGTTATATAAGGGTCATCTAAATCTATCATATAGCCCATTCTGGTGGTCATTTCACGCCAGAGCTCTTCGTATTTAAATACTGACTCCCGACATTTTTCATTGAACTTATCAATACCATAATCCTCAATTTCCTGCTTGCTATTTAAATCTAACTCCTTCTCCACTTCAATTTCAACTGGTAAACCATGGGTATCCCAACCTGCTTTTCTTCTAACCATATGACCCTGCATTGATTGATATCTACAGACAGTATCTTTTAATAATCGACTGATAACATGATGAATCCCAGGACGACCGTTGGCTGTAGGAGGGCCTTCATAAAAAACAAAGGGCTTGCTGTCCTTGCGATTCTCAATGGTCTGTTCCAGTAAATTAATCTCCTCCCATTTATCAGCCAACTCCTTTTCCATAGCTGATGGTTTTTTATCAGGTAGCTCTGAAAAAACTGCCAATTAAAATCTCCCCTTTCTTTACTATAAAAGTTTTTATCTGATATTATAGAATAATTAAAACCAATAAAAAAAGCCTGAGCCTAAGGCTCAGGACGAATTTACCGCGGTACCACCCGAGATTATAGGTGACTATTGGATAAAAAAGCAATTTTATTAACCACCTATCACTCTTTTCGTTAACGCCGAAATTACGAAAATCCCTACTGGCTCCCCTATAATAATATAAATTTAGGAGCTTTCGAAATTTCAACTCCAGGATGATCTTCCCTTCTTTGTTTTTTTTCTTTATTTTTGTAGTAACTATAATTTTCTTTAAAAAAATTATTTCCTCAATTAATGATAAAACAAGACCGGAAAAAAGTCAAGGATTAATTAATAACCCGCCATTTCAAGAGCTCTTGCTGCTGCCTCTTTCCATAACTCAGAACTGCCGGTGGCTCCTGTATAAGTATCTACTTCGTAGTCATTCTCTGCTAACATCCTTTCGGCTATCTCTTCTCTGGCAGAGTGAAAAGCCTCCCAGCCATAGTCTTCATCCTTTAACTCATCTCCAGATACTTCTTCTAACCTGATATCAGTAATTTCACCATCTGCAACTGTTAACCAGACAATACCCCAGCCTCGTTCCGTCTTTTCAGATCTAGCCATGAAAGTTCCGTCAAATTTCTCTTCGCCCTCTGCTTTAGCTAAGGCCATCTCAACTGCTTCCATAGCTTTATTACTGGTTATAGTAGCTCCACTTATCATTTCCACATCGTAATTATTAGCTTCCACAAACCTCTGAGGCAGTTCTTCCATAGCCTCCTGGAAGGGTTCGTAATCATCGTATTCGGCATGTTCTTCCTTTTCTCTGGCTATTCCATCAAATTCCCGTAAAACTACTTCCACTATGTCCCCTTCCTCACCAAGGGTAACAGTGGCTTCAGTATAACCTTCATCGTCACCCTGAGAATAACCAACAAATTCTCCCTCAGCTCTTGCCAGGATGGGCTGGGAACAGGCAGCAATTATTAAAAGTATTGTTACAATTATTACAGATTTTCGCAAAATTATTCCTCCTTTTATTGCTAATTATACGCTAAATTAATCTCTATACATGTAAATTTTATAACATGAAAGGAAGAGTGTCAATAAGAAATCAAAGCAATTGTGTTTATTTTTTCAGCTCAAAAATATAAGACCCCTCCCAGACAATTCCAGAAGGGGTCCTTTGCTTAACATATTTTTGCTAAACAATAGTTAAATATTATTACTCTCCCTGTAGTAAGCCAGCTTTAGACATAGCATCTCTAACGGCTTCCATCCAGAGTTCGGAACTGCTTGTTGCGCCTGTGTAAATATCTACTTCATAATCATTTGCTTCCACAAACCACTCAGGCATTGCCTCCTGGGCTTCATGGAATTCATCCCAGTCGTAATCTTCATCTTTGAGTTCGCCTTCAGCAGCCTCTTCTAATTTAACCTCAACGATATCTCCCTCTTCGAAGGTTACCAGGACTACACCCCAGTTATCTCTCTCAGTGGGCTCAGATACTCCCATGAAGGTTCCATCGAAGCTCTCATAACCTTCAGCTTTTAATAAGGCCATCTCTACTGCTTCCATGGCTTTTTCTGAAGTGCTGGTAGCTCCAGTATAAATATCCACCTCATAATCATTGGCATCTATAAATCTCTGGGGCAGTTCTTCCATGGCTTCGTGAAATTCATCCCAGCCATAGTCTTCCCCTTTAGCTTCACCAACATCGTTGTATTCGATTAAATCTACTGCTACAATAGCTTCGTCTTCTATGGTAACATGAGCCTCTACATAACCTCGCTCATTGGCTTGAGAATAACCTACATATTCTCCATCTTCTAAATGTCCATCGGCTACTGCTACCATTCCCATTCCCAGAACAACTGCTAATGCTAATGTTAGAACTAAAATCTTTTTAAATTTCATATTTAAGCCCCCTTAAGTTATTATTTTCACTTATAAATATAATACACTCTTTTCAAAGATTTGTCAACAATAAAGATCATAATTAGCAAAATTTTTATCACTTTTACTTAAATTCCTGCAATAATTCCTTTAATTTTTCTTCACCATCTTTAAAATTATAGACATGTTCATCTTCAGGGAACTTTTCCTCTTTTACATCGGTTACATATTCACTAAAGGCTTCAGTGATATCCTCAGCAATATTAGCATA
>PWEJ01000010.1 GCA_003553485.1 Halanaerobiaceae bacterium
ACAAAACCTGCAAAGACCACAACTGGATGAGACTCGCCGGATTCGAGGAGGACGGAACCACCACCTCCGCTCCCCTCTCCGTGTGCAAGGATTGCGGAGTGCTCAAAGTGGGAGAGAATACGATAGTGATAAGTGGCACTCAAATAGATATGGATGGAGGGGATATCATCGATGCGGGGAGTATCGGCATTGGGACGAGTAGCCCAGAAGCAAGTTTGGATGTGCGAGGGGGGTCAATAATAGAGGGTGATGCCGGAAATTCAACAGGGGATGGAAGTATATACATGCCAGCACAAGGAGAGGAGGGAACGAGGAGAAGATATATTGAACTACATTCAGTCTATAGCAACAATGAGGACAATGTAGAGGCTCCTGCCATGATCTATTTTCATTCCTCAACTTCTTCCGATTATGGAGCTATGATAGGAGGATATAGAAACCATCAAGATAATGGTTCTCCTTCACTAGGTATTTTTCTTTCTCCAAATATTCCAGACGATGAAGCTGTAGAAATATTAACTGCTTACGGTGATAGAAGTGATAATTATAGAATTGGTATTGGTACAACATCTCCCTCGGAAAAATTGGATGTTGCAGGAAATATCATGGTTAATGATAATGGAGGACAGGTCTTTGCTCATACTTTCGGCGGATCGGGAAGTGGAAGCAGTTCCTACTTCGAGGATAGGAACGGTAATCGAGCAATTAGACTGAATAGTGGACATGCCAGGTTTTACAACAGAGTGAGGATTGGAGACGCAGGAAGCTCCCCTTCCTATGACCTGGATGTCGATGCTGACAGCGGAGGAGTGAGGATAAGTGGTGACTCTCTTGACGACAGTACTGTTCGCGCAAGGAACTTCGGACACACTCCCAACGGAGTTAGTGCATATATTCTCGGTCAAAGCGGAGATAGGATAGTGAGGTTCAGGGACGATGTGTTTTCTATTTACGGAACCTTGAACGTGGGAAGTAGTACCACCTCTACCAGCTATACTCTGGATGTACACGGAGATGCCCGATTTTATGGATATGTTGGAATAGGAAGAGCGCCGGGAACAGATGATGCAGCGCTCAATGTCCGAGGAGAGAATAATGATAAAATGATAAAAATAAGAGGAAGGAGCGGAGGTGATCTCACCAATCGCGCCTGGTTTGCTCCCGCGCAAGCAATAGGAAGAAGTTCCAATCGCTATGAGATAGCATTGGAATTAAGGACCGGCGCGAACAGAAGATTCTATCTTACTACGGATGATGGATCATTCTATCTCATTCTTGATGGTGTGGGGTATTCTCAGGGGTGGCATGTCAATTCGGATATAAGAACGAAGAAAGAAGTAAAACCCTTGGAAGAAGCACATACCAATTGGAAGAAGATACTCAGATTGAACCCCATCTCCTACAAGAGAAAGAAGGATAACAAGAAGAGTATGGGATTCTCCGCTCAAGAAGTAAAGAAGGTCTTCCCCGAGCTTGTGCAGAAGAATGCATGTGCCGACGGATATTATACCCTAGAAGAGGGTAAACTCATCGCTCCTCTGGTTAATCTGGCGAAAGAGCAGCAAAAGGAGATAGATGATCTCAAGAAGAGAATGAAGAAGTTGGAGAAAAAGAAGTAATATTTATAAAGCATTTTAACAATGGAAAAGAAAAACATTTTTATCATCACGGGGGCAGTGGTTTTGTTGGTGATCGGTGTTTTGCTTGGAATGACCATTGGTGATGATCGGATCTATCATGAAAGGGATCTGGAAGAGATAGATATGGAGGGCGAAGTGAATACAGTGATCGATAGGCTCATTGTCGCCGAGGATACTTTTCTTACCATACGAGATCGATTTGACGATGATGAAACGGAAGAGATCATGAATGCGTTCTCTTCATTGGAAGAGAGACTCTTCTCTCTTCGGGATCATATAAGAGAGGGGGATGTTCTTCATGGAGAGGTTGCTGATGAATTGAATGATGTTTTGAGGGAGCTCGGGGACTTAGAAGAGAGGATCGGTCTTGAGGAGATCATAGAGGAAGAGGAAGAAGAGGAGACGATAACAAGAGAGGGAGATCTCACGGAAACCGAATCCAGGATAGCGGATGTGGAGGAGAGGGTTCTTCGCGCCGAAGAGAGGGTTTGGGAATTAAGGACCGCGGAAGAGATGAGCCAGGAATTGTTCGAAGAATTGGTTGCCGAATTTGTTCGAGTGCAGAGGGACGTGGACGGGCTGTTTCTTGATTATTATGCGGGAGAGGTTTCGGAGAACGAAGTGGATGAGGAGCTACAGGACCTCATAAGAAGGTTGGAGGAATTGGAGGAAAGATTCTAGTAAGGTTATCCGGTAATAAAAAAACGCGCAATGGCTGCGCGTTTTTTATTATCATTGATCCAGGATCAGACCTCTATCTTCCTCTTCTTCTCCCTCTCTATCTTGGGTGCTTTGACGGTGAGGATCCCATGCTCGATATTCGCCTCTATGCGTGAAGGATCGGTCTCTTCCGGTAGGATCACCTCTCTTTGGAATCTTCCGTAGAAACATTCTTCGGCATAAAATTTCTCCACCCCTTCTTCTTGCGGTCTTTCTCTGTTACCCTTGATGATCACCATATCCTTCTCGGTGACGATCTCCAGGTCCTCTTTCTTTACTCCCGCGAGAGGAGCTTGTATTACTATATGGTCTTCCGTGGAATAGACATCCACGGCAAGCTCTCCTTCTTTTTCCAGCCAAGACTTCTCTTTTTTAGGGGGTTCTTCCGCAACCCCTTCATCTTCTATTTTCTCCGCTTCCCAATTATTTTCTTTTTTCATATCTCTTACTTTGTTAACCTTCTTCAAATTAACACTTTTCTTTCTTAAAGACAAGAAGACTTATCGAAAAAAGCATATACTCCGCATTCTTTTTATGACTCCTATTCCCAAGGAGAGAAGGATGGCGAGAAAAAGGAGAAGGAGGATAAGAAGGATGAAGAACAAGGTTTCCTCAGCTTTTACTATGAGCATATTGTAGATCCCGTGGAATGTGGTGGCGAAGAGGAATCCCGCAAAGAGTATCAAGCGACTGCGGAATCGATGGACATATACCAGAAATATACCCAGGATCCCGGATACC
>PWEJ01000033.1 GCA_003553485.1 Halanaerobiaceae bacterium
AGAACCACAGCTTAAAGTGTAGTATTACAACTATATTCTTTCCGCCAAGTAAGCTCTGAAATTATTCCGCCAATCTGTTCCTCCAGATCCGGCAGCTCTTTTTATGCTGTCTCCCGGGCAGGGGCAGTCTCAGGATTAATCCCATGATGCCCGGGAATTAAAATATCTCGCATTCCTGATAGATCATGAGAGGTAACTATCAATCAGGTAATCAGGGCGGAAGGTCTCCGGTGGTTCGCTGTTAAAAATAAATAATGCCAGCAATATATTTTGCCTGGTTACAACAACCTGAGCAACTCGCTGCAGAATCTAAAAGCTATTGTTGAAGGAAAACTGGCCCGGATAGAAGAAGAAAAATAATTTAGAGCAGATAAATCTTAACAAAAGAACACAGGTTAAGCTGGCAGGATAGCAGAAATGAGTTATCCCGCCAGTTTTTTTATTAATTTTTTATTTATTTTTTCTTTATTTTCTTCGATTATTCCTGAGCTAAATATTTGTTTTTTAAGTTTTTCTGTCGAAATTTGAAGGGGAACCCGGTACCGACCTAGTTGGCTCCTGCTCCGATATCAAACTCTACATACTCTCTTATGTCAAAAATTGAGGCTGAGAGCTCTTCAGTTGAATCTTTATCAGGTGTTAATGTTACACCCTCTTCATGGAAAAGTTGATAGCTGCCGGCAGTTAGCTTATTTCCATCCTTAACTTCCAGCAAGATTAGTGGGGACTCGTCATCCCCACTTCCATCAATTATCAAAATTTCTGCTCTGTTACTAACATCATCTTCTTCATGTCTCAGAATATAATCATCCTCGTTATCATCAATCTCAAAGCCACTATCTACCATAATCGTGAATAAGATGCCGGGTGAGTTTGCTCCATCTGCGATTTTATCATCCAGCAATTCAAAGTCAATTTTCAGCTCAGCCTGGTTGCTGCTGTTAACATTTTTAGGTACATCATTCATAGCAAGGCTGCAGATTCCTATATCATGGGTCAGGTAGTAATTTGCATTTTCATCTTCTCCTTCTATATAGCTGGATGCATCGCCAAATATGAATGGGCCGCTGTTGTATATTCCGGCCTCATCTCCAGTCAGGGTGAGGTTAGCATCCTCAATTTTGACTGCTGAATCCTGCGACCAGCCTCCATTGATGAATTCAGCATCTGCTTTAAAGGTTATGTCTGTTTGGAATTCCAGGTTTTTTAAGGTCAGGTTATCATTATTGGTTATTAAGCTGCCCTGCCCTGCAATTAAAGTTTTCTCTCCCCGGATCTTGCCGGAACCATAGACTTGCAATTCTTGATCTTGATATGCCTTTATTTGATCCTTAAAGGTAATTATATTGTCATCCCCAATCTGCAGCGGTATGCTTTCAGCAAAGTCGATATTTCTTAAAGTGAAATTCTCAACTCCTTCTGCCACTGTTAAGGAAAGTTCCTGCTGGCCATTTCTTATCAGGGCATGGCTGGCTGCAATGTTTAATTGATAGCCAGGCACTGCTTTTTCGGAAAAAAGTCTGTTATCATTTAAATCGATAGTATGGCCATGGATAACATCTACCGGCCACTCCAATTCTTCGATTTCTATATCATTTTCAAAAATAATGAAGCTAATATCCTGATTTTCCAGGGCCTGTTCCAGCTCCTCTTCCTGAGAAACTCTCGAAGCCGGACCAGCTGAAAAATCCAGATTATCCCTGGACTGATAAATATCTTGATAAGCATAAGGGATAAAGCCAAATTCAGTCGATACTGGAGTAATATCTACCTCTCCTGCAACCTCGGCCGACCATCTTCCATCCTCATCGGGATAAATTGTCTTATCTTCATACTGGCCCTGAATACTTACATTGATTTCTTGATAGCTATCAAGTTTGTCCTCCTCTTAAGTAAGAATTCTTCCGGAAATATTGAATGTCTCAACCGGATCCTCCGTGACACCATCGCAGGCCGTTAAACCAAAGACCAAAGTTAGAACCAGCAGAAAGAAAGCGGGCAGTTTAAAGGTGATCTTTCCCATCAATAATCACCCCTATCAGGTAATTTTTTTAGTCCTGTTTAATGCGGTATAATAATATCACATTAGTAATTTTTTATCAATTCAGACTATTGCCAAGGTAATTGATTTTCCCCAAATATAAAAAAATCGGCCGAGGTTACCGGCCGGTTTGAGGGTTTATAGCTTTCAAGCTACCACAATCGCACTAAAAATCCTGTAAAAGATCATCATATTTCATTCACTGCTTATCTGCCAGCTTCTGTTGAAGATCTTCATCTAGTTTTCTCTCTGGCCTATATCCTACCACCAACGAATTAATGATTTTATCCATAATAGCCTCACTGTCATTAATATCAAATAAGTTTTGCTTTTTAAGACTTCCTTTCATGAATTTTATTAAGATCCCGTTCATGCCAGCTCTTCTTTTTCAATAAGCTTAATTATCAGCTTTCTAATAATATACACTTTTCCAAATTCAAGTCTATGAAAGCAAATAAATTCAATGCTACAATATCAAATATTAGCCATGGAGATATTTCCAGTTGCTCGGTCCTTGTTTAAAAAGTCATAGTAATCAATTACTCATATTGAAATACTTTCTACTTAAAATTTTCATGAAAATATGATTTTTTAAAGTTAATATCTATATTCACAAGCATCTGATTGATAAATCTCAATTTCTGATAAATTCTTTTTAGAAATCCTATATCCCCAACTAGCTAAACTTGTAATACTCATATTTAATTCCAGTTTTTCATCAAGCATACTTCTTAATAAAATAAGAAGTTGAAAAATATTATTTTCCTTTCTTATATCTTTTTTAAGTGTGGTTAAAATTTTTTTATGAGAGCATAAATTTTGATTAAGATCTGTAATTGGCTTCTGATCTTTTTGTAAATATTATTGATAGTAATGGGGGATTAAAAGTAGAAACAGAAGCAGGTAAAATGCACATGGATGGTATTGAAGTATTAAAGTATTTACAAAAAGATCAGAAGCCAATTACAGATCTTAATCAAAATTTATGCTCTCATAAAAAAATTTTAACCACACTTAAAAAAGATATAAGAAAGGAAAATAATATTTTTCAACTTC
>PWEJ01000142.1 GCA_003553485.1 Halanaerobiaceae bacterium
CTGATGGTGCCGGTTTGATTAACGCCTACAAGGCCACCGAGATGATTATTGACTGCCTCAACTTCACCAGCTGCTGAACTATCTTCAACTAATCCTTCATTAAAGCCAGCCAGAATTCCAATGGCTTCATTGCCATAAATATTGGCTTCCTCAATGGTCAAATCACTGACCTGACCTTCAGGGCCAATGGCACCAAAGAGACCCAGTTCGTTAGCTTCACTATCTGATATACTAAGCTCCGTTATTTTATAGCCCTTACCGTCAAAAGTCCCCTGAAATCTATTATCTAAATCACCGATTGGTTCCCAGTCTTCTGTCAGTTCATCTAAACTTAAATCAGCACTCAGTATAAAGTGGCTGTCAAGCTCTTCTCTGACTCTATCCAGTTCAGCCACTGTTTCTATCACATAGGGGTCCTCTGCTGTACCATCTCCTGCAGCAAACTCTGCCGCTGAGGAGTGGATTCCTCCTGCTAGAAGAAAGATTACCAGGGTTATCATTAACGTCAGAATCCCTATCCTGCCAATTTTAATTTCTCCCTTATTAGTATTCACTTAAGTTTCTACCTCCTTATGAAAACTTTATCACCAATTATTATATGATTGCTAAGAGTAGATTTCCCCATACTATAATAAGTAGTACAGCAACCACCAGGATATTCTTAGCTGTCAATCTCTTAACCAGTCCTAAATCTCCTTCCTGCCCTCCATCTCTCTTAATGAAGTTATAAACCGCTGGCAGTGTAACCAATAAAGGCAGGGCCAGAGATGCTTCTTCTAGAGAAATATGCAACAAAGGTACAGCCAAAATAGCCAGAGCGATAAAGGGCGAGAGTAAAGATAGCAGCAGACTAAGGACTAAGGCCAGCAAAAACAAGTGCTCTAGCTGTAATTCTTCAAGGAAGAAAAGAACTGCCCCGCGAAAACCGGTAAAAGCACTGATGGAAATTATGAAGCCAGTTATTAAGACCAGAAATAAATAAGGAAGAGCTTCAGTAAACCTATGCTGAATTAACTTTAACTCTTTTTGAGATAATATTTTAGTTTTACTTCCTGATATATCTCCTGGTAGACTGTAGATTAAACCCAGCACCAGTACAAGTAGGAAAAAGGAAATTTCCTGAGGATAAAGCAGTTCCGGACCCCAGTTCCTCATACCTAATTCCACACCCAGAAATACTATTAAAGCCAAACTAATTGGCATCTGGATTCTGCCTGGTTCCATTTCCAACTGCCAGGAACTATCGCGATACAAAAAGGAAGATACCAGCAGCAGAATAATACCAATTATGATTAGACTAATAAATTCTCCTCCAAAACCTCCATAACCATAACCTGCTCCCACTGCTCTCTGCAAAATTTCATTGTAAATATTGATTGGCGGCATTAAAACACCAATAAAGGCTAGCAGCCAGAATAATCCGCCTCTTTTGCTCTTGAAGTTGTTTCTAATAACCAGAGCACTGACCAGGAAAGAGCCGGTCAGCATTCCCGGTATTATAAGGACTAGCCCTGAAGTTAGTTTTTGCCAGAAACTGCTCTCTATTTTTTCTTGTACAACCGATAAGAGCCCGGCAAAAAAACCACCATGATCTAAAATAATAACCGCTAAAACTCCCAGGGCCACAGGTAAAAGTATATCTGTCACCCCGGCCAGGGCAAAAAACCAGCGGTACTGAAATTCTGCCAGACCTGCCAGCAGGGAGCTGAGCAGGGCTGAAATCAATAGAGAAAGTTCCATATTTAGTTTAATAACATATTTAAACAGCCAATAGCTGATTAATAAAGCCAGACCGAACAAATAAGGTGAACTCATTTATAGATCAAACTCCTTAAAGAATTTAATTTAAAAATTCAACTACTCCTTTATCTCTTACTTCCTCTGGTTCAGGAAAGTTAAAGTTTATCTCCTTTTCCGGGTAAAAACTACCCAGTTGTTTTATGCTCTGGTTGATGATCATCAATTGAGCTGCGACCCTGTTATTCATTGCTAAATCCTCTTTGGCAGGAATTACATTTCTCTCGGCTATAATTCTTTGATAGCCCGGTTCTTCACCTGACATAATAGCCTCAGGACTGGAATCAATGAAATAATTCCCCTGATAGGGATTGGCAGTCTCCGATAAAATAGCATAGGCCTCAGTTTTTTCGCCCATCTCTCGATGAGACAGCCCTCTAAAATCCATATTGGATTGTTCTAAGTGAAAAGAGTAACCGGCAAATTCCATATCTAAATAAACTTCTGAACCCAGATAAATTGATTCAGGATGTGTTATTATATGGTTGGGCAGATTTGAATCCACTCCTGCTTCATGCAGGTCAAAGACCATGTCGACCTCTTCCTCTTCTAATAAAGCAAAGAGGGCATAAGAGATTTGCTCCGTTAAGGTGCCTGACGATTGACCTGGATGAACTCTATTAAGATTACGGCCCTCCGTACCAGGAAAATCCAATTCTCCAGAGACATGGGTATATTCTTCAGGAGTAGGCCATTGATCTAAGGGATGGGTATAACGACTGCCATAACGGATATGTCTGGAATCCGGGTCTTCCGGGTCTAGAGTAATTCTCCAGGGGTCTCCCTGCAATGGCTTGCGATTAGTTATTGCACTGGCATTGGCATGAGGAATAACCATCACCCGTCCAGCTTCTACCTGCCCAGACTCCACAACATTTATGCTGGCAATGACACCGGCTATCTCGTTGGCATGGGAACCGCCCAATATAACAGCTGTGCCACCTTCGTCCTCACCCTTTAGAGTATATATCTTGGTATCACCATTGCTTCCTGCCAGATCGGGATAATAATCACTTAACTGAGAGACCTCTGTCACCCCTTCACCGGCAATAATTTCTTCCTGGCGATGGGGTTGATAATTAACCCAGGTTCCCCAGATAATTAACAAAACCATTATTACGATAACTAGTTTGCACTTTTTCACAAAGTAAACCTCCAACTTTATTTGTCAGGCTGCTGCAGTTTTAAATTCTGCAGCAGCCCGGTTAATTTTATTAATAACTTCTATTTCTATTTAAACGCTTTAATTTAAATATAGTTTAAGCTATAGTATAATAGTTTAAG
>PWEJ01000039.1 GCA_003553485.1 Halanaerobiaceae bacterium
CACGGGGATGAGGTTCTGGTGGCCCTTCTTCCGAGCAAGAAGGGAGAGAAGAGGATCTCCGGAGAAGTGATGGAGGTTGTTGAAAGAAAAAAGAAGAGATTCGTGGGAACGGTGGAGAAGAAGAAAAAGCAATCCTTCGCCTTTCTGCGTCCCGATGACGAGAGGATGTACGTGGATATCTTCGTTCCCGCAACGAAAGCAAAGAACAAACAGAAGGTGTTGGCGGAGATCGTTCGATGGGATGACCCGAAAAAGAGCCCCGAAGGCAAGATCATTAAAGTGATCGGCAAGAAGGGGGATAGCGAGACGGAGCTCTCCTCCATTGTGTTGGAGAAGGGATTATCCATAGATTTTCCAGGGAAGATCATGAAGCAAGCGGAGAAAGCGCGAAGAAAGGATATTAACAAGAAGAAGAGAAAGGATCTCACTTCCGTTCCCACTTTCACCATAGATCCGGAGGATGCCAAGGATTACGATGATGCTCTCTCTGTGAAGGAGACCGAGGAGGGTTACGAGATCGGTGTGCATATCGCCGATGTCTCTCATTATGTCGAAGAGGGTTCTTTACTGGACAAGGAGGCGCGCAAGAGGGGTTTCTCCATCTATCTGGTGGATCGCACCATTCCCATGCTTCCCGAGGAGCTCTCCAACGATATCTGCAGCTTGCGTCCGCACGAGGAGAGAGCCGCCTTCTCCGTGATCATGGAGATCAAAAAGAACGGAGAAGTGAAGAAGAGTTGGTTCGGGGAAACGGTAATTGTTTCCGACCGGAGATTCTCTTACAAGGAAGCACAGGATATCTTGGACGGAGGGTCGGGCGATCTTTATCGCGAGCTTTCCATACTCTCTTCTCTGGCAAAGACGATGCGCAAAAAGAGGATCGATAGTGGAGCTTTGAATATCGAGGATGACGAACTTTATTTCCACCTCGATCATGACGGAAGACCTCTTTTCATATCCCGCAAAGAATCTTTATTTGCCCATAAATTGATCGAGGAGTTCATGATCCTTGCCAATCGGGAAGCGGCTTCCCGTTTCAATACCTTCTATCGGATCCACGAGTCTCCGGATGAGAAGTCGATGAAAGAACTCTTCTCCTTTCTCTCCAAGTTCGGATATCGGTTAAGAAAGGAGGGGAACAGGGTTACTTCCCACGAACTGAATCGTGTCTTCGAAGAGGTAAAGGGTAAGGACGAGGAATTCTTGGTGCGTTCCGTCATCCTGCAAGCAATGTCCAAGGCCGCTTATTCCACGGAAAAGAAGAGACATTTCGGGCTTGCCTTGAAAGAATATACTCACTTTACTTCTCCGATCCGCAGGTATGCCGATCTTACGGTGCACCGTATAGCAAAGAAGAAACTCAATGGAGAAAAAGTGAAGACTTCCGAGTACAAGGAAATAGCAAGAGAGGTTTCTCTTCGAGAATTGGATGTACTTGATGCGGAGCGCGCCTCCGTGGCGTATAAGCAGGTGGAGTATATGCTGGAGAGGGTGGGAGAGAAGTTCGACGCGATCATTTCCGGAGTCACCGAATTCGGATTATTCGTGAGAGAAACGGAGACGAAGGCGGAGGGATTGGTCTCCATTCGAGATATGGAGGATGATTTCTATACCATGAATGAGGAGACTTATTCCCTCATGGGATCGCGGAAGAAGAAACGGTACACTCTTGGGGATAAAGTGAAAGTGAAACTTGTCGGAGGAAGTTTGGAAACGAGAAGACTGGAATTCGTTCTGGTCTAGGGCTTGAAATTTTCATTTTGAGTGTTATAATACCCCGCGAGGCTTCCCTGATGCGCGGGCCTTTTTTATGCCAGTAAAGTAAAATCATATGAATTCGTTGGAAGAGATCAAAAAAGCGGAAGAAGAGGCAGAGAAGGAAGTAGATGAGTTGAAAGAGCAACTTTCTCGGGAATACGAAGAGAAAAAGGAAGAGCTCAAGGAAGAGGAGAAGAGCGTGGAGGAGTCTTGTCGAAAACGAATTGCCGAAGTGGAAGAGGAAGTAAGACCTCACCGCGAGGAGATAGAAAAGGAGATCGAGGAACGCTTCAAAAAGGAAGCGGAAGCGTTGAAGAAGAAAAAAGAGCGTAATATTGAAAAATTCAAAGAAGAGTTGTTCAGGAGGCTAAAATGAATCTACCCGCGACAAAAATAGAGATCATCGCTCCCAAGGAGAGATCGGAGAAACTGCTGGAAGAATTGCAGAAACTCGGCGTTATGGAGATCGTGCATTCTTCTCACGGTGTTTCCGAGAAGAAAGAAGAAGAAAGAAAAAAATGGGAGAGTGAGCGTGCGAAAGTTGATTTTGCACGCTCTTTTCTTTTGAATTACGCTCCCAAGGAGGGATTGGTGCAGAATCTGCTGAACAGCTTCATCTTTCAACCCCACAGGTTCTCTTATGAGGAGATAAGAGAGTTATCCGGCTCCGTGGAGATCGATACTTTGATCAAGAATTGTGAAAGAATGGAGGAGAGGATAAGTAATTTGAGAAGCGAGCGGGATAGATTGAAAGAGAGAATGGAGATTCTGGAGAGAATGGAGGGCATCCCGGTAACCAAGGAAAGCAAGAAGCAGCTCGTGAATTTCTCTGTTTTCGTGGGGGTTGTTCGCCCGGCAAAGAAAGAGGATCTTCTTCATGACCTGTGCGAGGAGAGATTCTCCATCTTTTACGGCAAAGGAGAGGGTTACTTCGCTCTGGTGTATCCCAAAGAACGCCACGAGATTTTTCAGGAGATCCTAAAGAAACATGAGGTGAGAGAGGAGAATGTCTTTTGGGATATGCTCCCCGAAGAGGAATTGGAGAGATCGCGAGAAAGAATGGAAGAGATCGATAAAGAGATGGCATCTCGAGAAGAGGAGGCGAGAGAAGCGACGGAGGATCTTCCGAAACTGGAGGCCTTGATCGATTTTTATACCTGGGAAGCGGAGAAATATCATAAATTGGAGAGAGCGGAGAGAACCAAGGAATTCTTCCGTATCACCGGCTGGACGGCCAAGGCGGAGCTTCCTTCTCTGCGTGAAATGCTGGAGAGGAATGCATCGACCTATCTTTTACGCGAGATCGATTCCGAG
>PWEJ01000038.1 GCA_003553485.1 Halanaerobiaceae bacterium
CAACTATCAATCCCACAATTGGACCAATCACCCAGCCCAGTATAGGGATTATGCCAATTATGCTGCCTATAGCTAAGGGAAGATTTCTTTTTGCAGATACAGACAGGTCAATCAAGTCACCTTCCAGGTAAACTACTTCCAATTTCATGAGTTTTTTGCCTATGCTCTTATTTTTCCAGTCATCTTCACCTGTTATCCTGTACATCAATGCTTCCTTGAAAAGCATGTAGGCTGCACTTGCTATAAAACCAACAAAGGGTACCAGCGCCATAAGTCCAGCTATAAAACCGTCAATAATTAATGCTACTGCTCTTGCAAAGAGATCAGCTTTTTTCATTTCAACTACATTTTCCTTTACTCCCTCCATGATTAAGCCATCCCCTTTCCTTGAACCACTATTTTTCTGAATTATACTACAATTTTCACAAATTGTCAACTGCAGTTATTTTTTGCTAACAAAATATATTCTGCTGGCAGAAAACCACATAAATCCCGCCACAATAATTGAGCCCACCGGGTCAGAAAGCCAGGATAATTCTCCTAATAGCTGGAAGTTAATTATTAATAGACTGGTAAGCACCACTAGATCCATGAGAGTTTTCGCTCGATAAAAACGCCACTGATTGGCCATCAAGACCGTATTGTTTTTTTTATTTAGCTGATAATTTTTATACCAGAAGTAACCATTTACCAGCAATCCTCCCCCATTAATAAGCATGCCTGGAATTAACCAGCCCGGGGGTTCAGGCGAGAGCAGCTGACTTATCGCCGAATAAAAAACAACTCCTCCACTGATGAGCATCACCAGGGACATGAAACTGCTGGATATTCTCTCCAGCTTATTAGCTTTATCTTCCTCTCCTTCCTGCTCTGCCTGACAGACTTTTATAAAAACGAACCAGGCTAAGAGCAGAGCAAGAAATTCATTGCTGCGGCGAAGAAAATCAGCCAGTAACACTGTTGTCCGGCCTAAGTATTGGGCAATACCGGTAGAAAGGGGAGCCAGCAGGCTAACCATCCAGGCAGCTCGCAGGATTTTTTCCTGTTCCCGGGTTGATTCCCCCTCTGACCTATCAATTATATCTTTAATATTTTTCATGATTTACCCCACCATTTATTCTGACCCTGGTTCAATATAACTTTCCTTAAAATATTAAATATAACTCAGTTAAAAAACACAAAATCAGGCCCAAAAATGTATTTGCTAGAATATTAAAAAATAAAATAGTATGAAAGATAGGAAACAATGGCCACTGCCACAGGGGTAGTAATGGTATCAAGCCCCGCCCGGGAAACAGCCTCTACCAGTCCTGCTGTAAAGGCTAATAGCAGGGCATAAAAGAACAATCCAGCTCCCCCGGGCAAATAATCCAGTAAAAAAGCTGGAATTAAGGATGAATGATAAAGTATTCCAAAAAATATTACAGTTAGCCAGCTGATTATTATTAAGGAGAGGGTTCCTTCAAAGGTCTTGGCGGGAGAAAGCACCGGGCCATTAAAATTTAAACTACCATAATATTTCCCCACTACAGCTGCTGTTGCATCCCCGACACCCCAGACCAGGACTCCGATGGCGGCATGAAAGGGCTGATTTAAATAATAGCGAAAAACAAGCAGGAGAGTTGCCTGCATTATGATAATATATATAATCTGCAGGCTGACTTCCCTTATTACATAGTCTCCCCGGCGATCGAGATCAACAATCCTAAAGGGCAAAAGATATTCTTCTATAGTCAAATATATCAATGCTATCAGGAAAAATAAAATGATAATCACCAGGGCCACCAACCAGTTTTGAAAAGCATAGAGCAAGATAAAGATTGAAAAGCTAAAAAAGATATGATAGAATTTGCGAATCACTTCCCGGCGCAGCGGAAAAATCAGCTTGAGAACTGTAATGATAGTGAGAAAAGCCAGATAATAAACAGCCAGCAGTAAAATTGCCTGTGATTCAGCTGCCAGAGCAGACACCAGATCTCCCCCTCAGAAATTTATTTTTACAGCCATATCGCCACCCTTAAAAATTAGATTAATTTTTATCTAGTCGGGTTTAGTCGGGAATGGGATAAAGCTTGCCACCGTGGCTATTAGCATACTCACGCAATTTATTTTCCTCTTCCTTTGATAAATGCAGGGGAGCGGCCAGATTATTTAGCATCTCTAAGCTATAATCCAGCATTCTTATATCTCCCGGTGGAACAGCAGTATCAATATCTTGAGAAAGAGTAAATTTTAAAGCCAATTCTGCTAGCTCTCTATTATCAAATAAAGGCTTATACCAGGTATGATAATCCTGTTTCTCATCATCCTCCTGCCACCGACGGTGGGCAAGAGCTTTGATAGCTAAAATACCTTTATCTGTCTCTCTGGCTCTAGCAATAACCTTTTTTCCCTGAGACTCATTTAACCAGTAATTCCAGTTAATCGGAAACATCACCGTATCAAAATCAAAGCTATCCATTAGTTTTAAAGCAGCCCATTCACTGTGAGCAGAAAAACCTATATTATTAATCAAGCCTTCCTCTCTGGCCTCGATTATTGCTTCTAAAGCTCCCCCGGAAGCAAGGGCCTGTTTCAGAGAATTTTTGTCTACAACCTCATGTAGCTGATATAGGTCAAAATAATCAGTCTGTAAAACCTTTAGAGAATTTTCCAGATCTCTTTTAACCTCTTCTTTGGTTTGGTTTGGCTCAGTTTTACAGGCCAGAAAAACTTTATCTCTGTAAGGAGCAAGGGCAGGCCCTAGGATGTCCTGAGCATTTCCATAGGTTGGACCAACATCAAATAGATTAATCCCAGCAGAAACTGCTCGCTCTACAGTCTGGTTAGCAACGTCTTGAGGAACCTCATTCAGCATAATACCACCAAAAGCAATAACTGAAACTTCTAATCCTGTCCGGCCTAGCTTTCTGTAATGCATATTATTCCTCCTCAGGATATATGGTAAAAAATATAAGCTATCTTATATCATTGAGCTAATGAAGACTGGAATTTGTCATATATTAGTATTATACCCTAATTAATAAAGCTTAACAATATTTATTTTTTAGTCTATTTTGCAATTATAAGTC
>PWEJ01000048.1 GCA_003553485.1 Halanaerobiaceae bacterium
CTCAACGGATTTCTTGATCGCATCTTGATCGTTTGGGTTCTGGATCTGCATTGATATTTGCGTACCGCACTGGGAGAGTACGTCTTGGTCAATTTTTGATGGGCGTTGACTGATGATCCCAAGTCCGAACCCAAACTTACGCCCCTCGGACGCGATCGTCCGCATGATCCCAAGTGACGGAGCATCGCCTGAGGCAGGGGAAAACCGATGCCCTTCTTCGAACAGTGCAAAGATAGGATGGTCAACCTCAGAGTCACGTCCTCGCACATCGTCTAGGCGCTCCCGGTATAGTCGCCGGACGAGAACTGTCGTGATAAGCTGCTGATCCCGTTTGTCCAGCGTGTCCATCTGGAGAACCGTACACTGTCCAGGATCCACGATATCATCGAGCGGAACGTTCTCTTCAGGATGGAACAAATCGTTCCGTTGGATCGAGCGGCGAAGCCGCCATTCCAACGCGCCGACGCTGGAGTCATCTGGATCGTAAATCTGTTCCATCTCGTTGATGAGATCGTCGATCCCCCACGTTCGACTCTCTCGTTTCTGCATCGAGCGCCACGCTGTCGAGAGCCGTTCCTGCATCCGATTACTCGGGTTATCCAGAATCGCCATGACATCCCCGAGTTCCAATTCGGAAATCCGAACGTGAAGCCGATCCGGATTGTAGTACACGACGTTCGGCTGATACCCGTCCTCTCCTTCGAAGGCCTCGTGACCCTGCATTTCGCCCAGCGTACCGTACTCGCCGTGCGGGTCAAAAACGAGTAGTGAGGCGCGAGAACTGGGTCGCATCATCTCTTCGATCAGGACGGACGCGGTGTAGGATTTTCCGCTGCCAGTCTCTGCGAGGATCGCCAAGTGCGTCGAGACGAACTCCTCAATAGGGACGTGGATGTTCGTTGCTGCCTCGGCTCGATTCAGCAACCAGCCAATGTGCGCGACGCCTCCCAACTCAGCTACGTCGACGCGATCGGTTTCACAGCCGAGGTTCGGCAGTACCGTTTCGAGCTGGGAATCCGGTGCGACAGACAATGGCGTTCCCGGGTCAGGAAGCTGCCGCGGGTTGGCGAACGTCGTCATATCAGTATCGTAGTACCCGATAACCGTCGCTGTCAACCGGTACAATTCCGTGTCATCGGTTGGAACACCAAGTGTCGCCGCGACCGTATCGGGAGCGACATCCGGATCAGCAAGGAACCCTTCCGGGAGGCCTCTAATCAATTCGCGGTTCGTCACGCGAGCAAATACTGATCGGGTTTCGTTTTCGACCGGGACCGAGTACGTGATGAACTCACCAGTCTTGATCGTCCTATCCGCTGGTGCCACAAAGACGAACTCGTTCGGTCCGTCCCCAGGGCCGGCGACCGTCCCGATGACGTCCGAGCGGGCCGCCATTAGACCACCCCTCGCTGCTGGCGCGCCTGCCACTGCACATTCTGCTCAACAACATCTAACACGCGTTGGTTCGAATCGTCCTCAGGAAGCAACTCGCGTAACCGGTTGATCAGTGTCACGACAACTTCTGCGCCGAGACTGCCTGCAATATCTACTAACCGATCCAGATACGCCAACTGTACCTGCCCGTCGACGAGGTGGAACGTTTTGGTGAATTGATTCGGGCAGTGGTACACCGTGTCGTCAACTTCCAGCGTCCACCGCGGCATCTGGTGACTTGGATCCGTGATCGTCCGGTCGTCGGTTATGACCGCGGTTCCGAGCAGCGCAATCCCTGCGAGCGTCGTTCGTTCTTCGATGTATCCAGGTGTGAACTGCGCCTGATCGTCCTGCGCTAACCGCGGCCCGGTCCGCCCTTGATCTGGATCTACTAACTGTGTGTCGTAGATCACGCCAACAATCGCGTGTTCGGTCCCGTCAACGGTTTTCTTGATGAAGATTGGTTGTCCGAACTCGCGTTCATGCAGTTCTGGTGGCCGGTCGCAGTCACGGTCCTTGTACACCTCTGCAACGTAATCCAGGTGGCTGTTTGAGGACACAATACTCCCGATCCGGACACACGAATCGATGTCCGGTGAATCACTAGGTTTTGATGCGTTCGTCATGGGTTTCGACTGGTTGTGCTTCGGAGTGGCTGTTCGGTGCGAGTCATCGGTGGAGACGTGGTACTGAGAGCTGGCATTGTCATCGGCGGCGGCGTTCTTTGCTGAGTGCTTTGGCGTTCCATTCGAGCGGGATGTCGTTCGAGTCAGCCCAGCGCTGGACGATCCGGTGGAACTGTTGCCGGTCCTGGTGATCGAGTACGGCGTCACTATCGGCCTGCTGGAGGATCTCCGGATAGCCGCGCCCGACACCGGCCTCTGCCCGAACGATTTCAACGGTGTATTCGTACATCGAATCATACCCAGCAGGCCCGTCGCTTCGACACAGCCACCCGGGGAACTCGATCCGGTCGAGACCGGCACTAGGCGGAACGTTCAGGTACGAAAACAGGATGTCATCCCGGAACGCGTACCGCTCGCCCTCATACGTCGTCTGTAACGCGTCGACACTTCCATCACGCTTCGATATGAACGGGATCGTGGTATCGCCCCACGGACTCATCAACTCGGTCAAGACGTGCGCATCTGGAATGAGGCGGTCTGTTCTGAACTCATCTTGCAACAGCAGTCGCGTCATCTTCACGAGTTCAGTCGCACTCGTGCCCGCAACGTACCCGACCAGCGGGATTTCGTGGTGCTGACTCGCCGCAATTACTCGGCTCAACGTCGAGATGTACCGCTCTCGCGTCTCCGGTTTTAATGGAGTCGCAAACGATGCGATCAACGGCCCGTCATAGAACACGATCGGTGTGTGCTCGATATCACCAGCATCACGAGCAGCTGCCAGGTCTACGAGTTGCTCGATGAGTAACGAGCCCTCGTATTCGAATCGGTGGTGCCCGACGAGTTGTGAATCGACGAACCGGTACTCCCCGTCCTCCGATTCCTGCGTGATTTCGTCCGGTGTCAACAGTCGCCCGTCGACACCGCGGTCGAGTCGCCCGTCGGCGTGATGGTAGTTGACTGCCCACGCTGCTTGCACGTACGCCAGTGGCACGTTGAATTCCGTGGTC
>PWEJ01000129.1 GCA_003553485.1 Halanaerobiaceae bacterium
CGGTCATCTTAAAAAATGCCCTCCAGTTAGCTGCTATATCAGCCCCTGTATAAGTTTCTTCTAACTCCGCCCAGGTTTCTGACTTAAGATAATTCTTGAAATTTTTACCTAATGCTCCTGTTTCAACTGACCAGTCATTTTCCATCCCAATATACCAGTCTATAATTTTATGTAAATATGAATATCTAAGAATATTATCCAGCATATACTTGGCAAAGATTATCTCTTCTCTCCAGAGATATTTAGGAACATAATAGGCGTTCCACCAGAACTCATTTACCAGGGTTTCAAATTTTTTTTTGCCAGGTTTATTGATAATATGCTCTGAATAGGTCGGATCTGCTAATTGGCTGGTCAATTGATCTTTATCTATCACAACTTTATAACCGTTATCATAGACATCTGGTTCTATCTGCTGCTCATCGGTAATCTGAAAATCTATTCTGACACCGTCTTTAAATAAAATAAGTCTGGTAATCCAGTTGCCTGGCTTAAAGCCTGTTGAACGGGGCTTATAGGGCCAGCGGACCATAATAGGACCAAAGGGCTCAAGCCAGCTATCATTTTTCTTGAAGATGCTTAAATCTGACACATAGAGCTCAATATCATAATCAGATAGAAAGTCAATCTCTGCAGCTGGCCTTGCCCGAGAACTGGTTAAGATTGCAGCTCTAATAAAGTCTTTTTCTTTAGCCCATTTCTTGAATTCTGATAAGACTTCTTTTTCTGTTCTCATAAAAACCTCTCTTCCAGTAAAATTTCTGCCTGCAAAAATTGAGTTATTTACTGGCCCAGCTTCTGCATTGTTCTATTCTTAAACCGCCATCTCCCTGTTCTTTATCATAGGCAAATTGATTAAGTAGATCACAGGGAAAGCTTTCGCATTCTCCGCAGTGTTCTAAATTCTCACCTTCACAGCATGACTTAACCGGACAACTTTCACCCCAGAAAGGTTTAACAATATTAACGCAGCCTTTACAGTTCATCTCGTCACGATAATTACATTGACTACACAGGATTCCACATCTTGATTCTATTATTTTTATCACCAATCCTTAGCTATTATTTAGATCTTTTCTGATAACCATTCCATGAGATTTTAACATTCCAAATTGTTAATAAAAACTTCGCAGCTCTTCATCGCAGGTTAAATCAATGCAGTTTAGATGATCTAAGCTATCCAATATTTTTTCTACAAGCTTTTTGCCAATACCTCTATTCTGGTATTCAGGCAATACTTCCAGCATTGGGATAAAGGCAAAGTTTATTTTCTTATCAAGTTTACTGTAATCTATCAAGGGAGAAAGTTCCTTCTGGTATCTCGGGGTTAAATTCAATCTCCTTAATCTTAAAGATGGTTCTACTGTCGGCCATTAACTGATCACTCATGACCATTTCTGTTGGATACCAGCGGTCATCATCAAAAAGGTCCACCTCAGTAACTTCTGCCACCTTCAATAGGCGGCCATTTCTGGCATAGAGTTCTTCTCTGAGACCAATATATCTTTCCTGATCAATCCAGATCTTTCTCTCGTAATAGGAGACCTCCTGACCTTCCCTGGCTATCCCGCTTAACACATAGGTCATCCGGCCATCAAGCTCTTCCTCGCCCAAAAGTTCAAACTGATACAGATCGGTTAACTTTTCTGATTCCAGGGCATCCTGATAGGAGAAATCACTGCCCATCATACCCTGGCGCAGCATGTGGCCAGAGATTCGCACCAAATCCTCGGCATCAGGAAAATACATCCAGAGTTCATCACCGAGTTTTAGATACTTGGTGCCCCGGTCTCTAGGGTTAGTGAATTCAGTTAAGGCATCACCTTCCTGAGAATAGGATACCATCTCTTTGACTGTCTCCCGATTGCCTTTGATGATAATCATCTCGGCCTCCATTCTGGCTGAAACGATAAATTCGTTGTCATCCCGCTGGTTCATAATCTCTTCAGCAGTTAACTCTGTTTCTATTTCTGTGATATTTTCTCCTGGTTCTGCTGTAAGACCATGACTGGTTGAGAAAATTATCATTACAATAACCAGTAAGAAAATTTTGACAGTAATTGACAGCTTTTTATTAATATTCAATTTTGATAACATGATAGCTTACCTCCTGTTTTTTTAATGTTCTGGCCTCTACTTTAAATCTCGCATGGCTTCAGAGGGCTCAACTTTTGCAGCCTGCCGGGCCGGGATAATGCAGGCTATTGTTGAAACGATAATGCCTAAAACCATTGCCACCAGAAGATTTTCCAGTGAAAAAGTCGGAAAAACCACCGCATCGATTAGAGTCGAATCGCCCATTGAGCCCATTACCTCTGTGAAATCGAGCCCAACTACTGAAAAATAGGCTGTCAGTCCGCCACCAATAATTGCTCCAATGACACTGCCTAATATCCCCATTAAGGCACCTTCACAGGTGAAAAGCATGACAATTTCTTTATCTTTAAGTCCCAGTGAAGCCATGGTGCCAATCTCTTTCTTCCTCTCTTTAATGACCATCATCAGGGTATTGATTATTATTAATGAGGCCAGAAATACAATCCCGGCCATTACAACAAAGATTATACGCTGATAGGCCATCAGCCACTGGACTATTCCGCCAGAATCCCGCCAGCTGGTGAGCTGATATCTGCCCGAGTCACCATCAGTTTCAAGCTTTGATGATACTGCTGAAACTATGGAGCTATCCTGGTCTCGGTTGCTGCCAAAGAGGAGTAGTTCTGTTGCCTGGTCTGGCATATCAAGTATGTCCTGAGCCTGATCTAGAGGAGTAACAAAAATATTGGCATCGAAATAGGGTAGACCTGTGTCAATCTTTCCGGTGATTGTAAAGGTTGAGCCCTGAAGAGAGTTATAGGATGTATTATAAAGCAGGGTGATTCTATCACCGACCTGCCTGTTTAGTTCATCTAAAAGACTATGGCCGAATGCTATCTCTCTATTGCCGGATTCTGGCAACCTGCCCTCTGCCAGGTGGCGGCCAAAATCTATCTCCTCAACTTCTCCCTCAATATCTACTCCCCAGCCCAGCATGTGCTCCATTTCATCACCTTCGGTATAGAAGGCAGGGAATCTAAGCCTGGGCAGAATACCTGTGATGGCTTCTTCTGCCTTTAGGGTAGCCATCATAGCTTCCAATCCTTCTCCTGCAAATCCATCAACAGTATTTTGCAATGAAAGGACTCGCTCCCGTCTGGCATATTCTTCGTCAACCAATCTGACATGGCCTGACTCTAACTGGATAAAGTTTTCAAAGGTCGACTCGCTATAGGCTATTAAAATCGAGCGGTAAAAGATACCGATTATAACGGCGATGATAATTGCTGAAATCGAGAGCAATGTCCTTAATTTGTGGCGACGAAGATTTCTTAATGCTATCGCTAAAATAGATCTCATTTAATTTCCTCCTCCCATCAGCTATTCGTGAAGTATATCGACGGGGTTCTTTTTGGCTCCCCAGTATGCCGGCATTAATCCTGATATGAAAGATACAACTACACTGTAAACAAATACAAAAATGAAGGTGCCAGGTTTCCAGCTGCCATAGATGACTGCCATTGAGATAGGTAGATCCAGCTCGCCTTCCATGCCGGCATAGATATTTATCCCGTAAGTTGATAGGAGATAAACTGCCCCTGCACCGAGAATGACGCCCAGGATGCCACCAAGGATACCTATACCTGCTGCCTCAAGTCCAATCAAAAATGTGACTTCCTTAACTTTCATACCCATGGCCTTCATCATACCAATCTCTTTAAACCTTTCTATAACAGAGAGAATAACTGTATTGGCAATACCGGCCATGGCTAAAAGGAGTATAACTCCCAGAACTAAAATTAGCACCATATCTGAATATTCCTGCATAACAATTAGGTCTTCGGCACCTTCCTCCCAGGAATAGGCCTGGTAGTTTTCTGAGGCTGGACCCGAGGCCAGGAGTTCTGAGATTTCAGTTGAGCTATCTGCAGCCAGTTCCCGACCCGTCAGCTTCAAAGAAATGTGGCTTGCCTGATCGCCCTCTACTAATAAGGCATCTCTGGCTAAATCTATCGGCAGAAAAACGACGTTATCATTAATATATGGGTTAGGAGTATTGATAATCCCGGCAACTATCAGGTCGATAACATTAAAGGCTTCTCCTCTGGTCCTGACAATTAGCATAAAAAAGTCGCCGACTTCCAGCTCCATATCCTCTGCCAGGCTCTGGCCAATCACTGCCTCTGGCTGGCCGGCCTCGAAATATGAACCTTCAATAATCGAGTCTTTGATTCTAAAGTTACTGGCCTCCTGTTCCAGGTCAATGCCCCTACCGATTAGGGGGATTGAATCCCTGCCATCTGTCATCTCGGCTGAAAAGTCAAGTCTGGGGGCATAGCCTGTAACCTCTGGCCTATCGGTGATTCTGGCCAGTGTATCCTCTTCCAGTGAAATCAGGTTCTGAAGAGGAAGATCGTCTTTTTCTTCCCAGTATTCACCTGACATGAGCTGGATATGGCCAAATTCGTACTCAGTGATATTTTCATAGGATGAGTCCATCATCCCTAAGATTAAAGCATCAGCAAAAACATAAAAACAGATAGCAACTGCTATGACGATTGCTGTGAAAATTGTCCGCTTTTTGTGGCGGGCCAGGTTTCTCAGAGCTATTTTGAGTATTAACATTTAACTCAACCTCCTCCTGGATTAATTAGTAGCAGGCTCCTTTATTTTATCTTTAGAGATTCTGCCATCCCTGAGCTCTAGGAGCCTGGTTGCATAATCCATAACCAGAGGATCATGGGTTGAAAATATAAAGGTGGTATTTAGTTCTTTATTCATCTTTAACATTATTTTCATGACTTCATGGCTTGTATCTGAATCAAGGTTGGCTGTTGGTTCATCTGCCAGCACCAGTTTCGGCTCTTTGATTAGAGCTCTGGCTATGGCCACTCTCTGTTTCTGACCGCCTGAAAGTTCCGCCGGACGTCTATTTTCCAGGCCTTCCAGCCCGACAGCTTTGAGCAGGTTGAAAACTTTCTCTTTTTCCTCAGATTTTGAGTTTTTCCTTGCTATTCTCAGGGCAAAACTTATATTTTCAAAGGCTGAAAGTACCGGGATTAAGTTATAGCTCTGAAAGATAAAGCCAATATGATTTCTTCTGAGCAGGGCCAGTTCATTTTTATTTAATTTGCCAATGCTGTCACCATTTATTTTTACTGTTCCGCCTGTCGGCTTATCTAAAGCACCGATCAGGTTGAGCATGGTTGTCTTTCCTGAACCCGAGGGACCAAAGACTGTTGTGAATTCCCCTTTTTCTATTTCTAAATCTATTCCTCTTAAAGCTTCGACTTTGATTTCCCCCTGTTGATAAACTTTTGTTACCTGCTTTAAGTTTAATAAAGGCACAATTTCTCACTCCCTGTAATAGATTTTTTTCAATGTGTCAAGAAAGTCATCAAATTCATCCCAGTAAGGCTCAAAAATTACTTCTGATAGATTTTTGCCCTGAATCTCAGAAATTAGCTCGTTCTGGTAACCTTCAATCGACCAGCGGATCAGTTTGATGACCTGATCCGATGAAATATCGTCTCTGAAGAGTGAATTATCAATATTGTCGAAGATCTTTGTCAAAACCCGTTGCCTGATTTCCACCAGGTTTTCTATTAGATCTTCAGGAAGCTCTATCTCTTCCCAGTTTAAATATAGGGTCCCTAAAAAATCAAAAACATAGGGTTTTTTTGTATAGGCCTTCAGTTTTTGCTTGCTCATTTTTCTGTATTTTTCAATCAGATCGGTTTCAGATAAATCCAGTTTGTTGAGAAATTCTTTCTTTACATAATCAATGCTATACTCTACCAAGTATTTATATAAATCTTTTTTGGTTTTAAAATAATAAAAGAGTGAGCCCTTGCTGATTTCAGCCTCTTCAACGATCTGGTTGGTCGAGGCCAGTTCATAGCCATTGGTGGTGAACTCTTTCAAGGCTGCTACAATTATTTTTTCTTGCTTATTCCGGTCCAGGCTATTAAATTTATCGCCCATTAAGTATCACCTCTGTCTGCATTTTTTATGCATTTGACCATTGTAGTCAATTTAATAATACCATTATTGACCGAGGTAGTCAATAGTTTTGTGAAATATTTTTAAATTTCATTTTTTGAACTTCTGATTGATTTACAGTAACCTCGGTTATTGGGGTATTTTATTAGGTAAGGAGAAAATTTTTGGATTTTTGATACTTCTTTATATTTCCTTTATATTTTAGCTATATAATCATTTATAAGTTAAAAGTTTGATTAAATTACTTAAATTTAAAGAGGGAGTGACTTATTTATGAAAAGATTATTAAAAACATCAAAAATTATAGTATTGAGCTTTATTTTTGTATTATTTTTTGCTTCATTTATCGTTGCCGTGGACCCAGGCTACCGTGATTGTCCATATGATGATTGCCCATATGATTCAGAAGTTTATGATTTAACCGAGGAGCAAGAAGAGGATTTAGTTTTTATGTATGAAGAAGAAAAAATGGCTAGAGATCTTTATGCTGCTTTTAACGAGGAATGGAATGCCAGAATTTTTGAAAATATTTCTCAGTCTGAAGAGAACCATATGGCAGCAATCGCCAGATTACTTGACAAGTATGATTTAGAGAAACCTGACTTGGATCCAGGTGAGTTCAATAATCAAGAGCTAGCTGAATTATATCAGGAGTTATTAGAAAAAGGGTTAACTTCATATGAAGATGCCTTAGAAGTTGGAAAAACTGTAGAGATAATTGATATTGAGGATTTAGAAACAAAGGCAGCCAGAGCAACTCCTGATGTCGAAACGGTCTTTATGAATCTATTGAATGGTAGTTATAACCATTTAGCAGCTTTTGAGAGACAGTTAGAAAGTGATGTTGCCCGGAATGGAGAGTTTAGAAGGGATAATGATAGAGGAAATAGAAGAGGTGGCGGTAATAGTAGGAGATTTGATGAATAATGATGAAGCCTGAAAGCATATTAATAGTTTTATTAGCCCTAATTTTTGTTATGACTCTGACAGCCTGTGATAATACTAGTGCTCTTTCTGAAAATAATGATGAAGTAGAAGTTTATAACATAGAATTAAGTAGAGATAATTTGAACTGGATAGAGGTTTCAGGCCAAGTCGAAAACAGAACTGAAGAGGATTTATCATATGTAAGTATTTCTGTATTTATATATGATGAAAATGATAATAGAGTTGGAAGTGGCTATACAAACAAATCAAATGTAGGTATTGGTGAGTCCTTTGAATGGCTAGCTACGACAGCCTATGATGGTGAGTATGATTATTATGAAGTTGAGTTTGAATACTCTTATTAAAATTGCAATATTGCTAGGATACCGGGTAGCGAAATAATCAACTGCTATTTCGTCTGTTAGCCGGTATCCTGGCAACTGGAGTAATAACTCTTTTCTTTCAATGAAGCTTAGTCTCCCTGAACTGAGTCAAGAACTTCATTCTTTGCCTGCTCAATAATATTTTGAGCCAGCTTTACTTCTTCTGCGCTGGTTGTTCTTTGACCAACCACAAGTCTAAGAGTATATTTACCTCTTAGGCTTGTATGAGTTAAATATATTTTTTCGCTTTCATTTATTTTTTCTAATATTTCACGATTTATTTTATTTAATTCTTCTTCGGAATGGCTGTTATTATTCCAGCGAAAACAAACCAGACTGGTAGTGAGAGGTGCCAGCAACTCAAAGTCTTTTTGCCTTTGAATCCAGTCAGCAAAATCTTCAGCAAGTTCTATATGTTTTTTTATTAATTTTTGTAGTCCCTCTACACCATAATCCCTTATGACAAACCAGAGTTTAAGGGCTCTAAAGCGTCGTCCCAACTGTATTCCCCAGTCTCGATAATTATTAACCTGATCATCACGGGCAGTTTTAAGATATTCAGGATTAATAGCCAGAGTCTTAATTAATAATTCCGGTTCCTTAACAAAATAAGCTGAACAGTCAAAATTGGTAAACATCCATTTATGTGGATTGAAAACAAAAGAATCCAGATATTCTGCTCCTTCTAAAAGGTCCTGCTTTTCCTCCAAAATAGCAGCTGTTCCAGCAAAAGCTGCATCCACATGCAGCCATACTCCATAGCGACGACAAATTTCACCTATTTCAGGGAGAGGATCTATGGCTGTAGAAGAAGTCGTTCCTATTGTCGCTACAACACAGGCAGGTTGTTTGCCCTCTTTCAAATCATCTTTCAAAGCTTTTTCAAGAGCTTCAGGTTTCAAAGCATAATTATCATCGGTAGGTATCTGATGAAGATTTTTTCGACCATATCCTGCTATTTTCATACCTTTTTCTATGCTGGAATGAGTTTCTTGAGAAGCATATACTTTTAGCTTTTCGTTTATTCCTTCTTCATTGCTTTTAAAATCAGTAGCAACCTCTCGGGCAGTTAACAAAGAAACCAGGGTAGCTGTCGAAGCTGTATCTTGAATTACACCATGTAAACCCTGAGGCAAGCCAAGCATTTGCCGCAACCAATCCAATACTACTTCTTCCAGCTCTTCTGCAGCTGGAGAAGTCTCCCAGACCATCCCCTGCACCCCAAGACCTGCTGAAAGCAGCTCTCCTAAAACAGAGGCGGGACTATTATTAGCAGGAAAATATGCAAACCAGCCTGGATGCTGCCAGTGAGTTACTCCTGGCAAAATAATATCCTGGAAATCTTGCCAGATCTTCTCCATCTCCTCTCCCTGCTCTGGAGGATAATCCGATAAACTTTTTTTAATATCTCCTGGCTCAACCCGAGATTTAACTGGATAATTTTCAACTTTATCGAAATAGTCAGCAATCCAGTCAATCATTTTATGGCCCCAGTCTCTAAACGATTCATTATTCACTAGAAACACTCCCCGTTAAATGTTATTTACCTCCAACCAAAATAATTTTTCCAGACTTACATCTAAAACATAACTTAATTTTAAACACAAGATAATAGTTGGATTATATTTCTGATTCTCAATAAGACCTATAGTCTGCCTTGTCACATCAATTGCCTCGGCTAATTCCTGCTGAGTCATGTCTTTTTGTGTTCTGGCAATTTTTACTCTGTTCTTGATATCTTCTTCAGTAATAGCTTCCAGGACAATATCTTCATTTGCCATTTTATCTCACCTCAATATTTTTATCTTGGATTAATTGTAATATATAATTTACATATTATCAAGTATATTTTGCATATGAACCAAATAAAGCAATACTTTTAACTCCAAACTTATTCAATGTTTTTATATTATCCTTAAAAAATTCCATGATTTCTCTATATAGCCCCATCACTTGACAAACTAAAATACCAGGAGTATAATATAAGCAAATTAAACTGCTTAATCCTGCAATAGCAGGAGTGGAGGACCCAATTTTTTGGGGTGAATCAGATTTAGCTCTTGTGCTTTGTTTATAGTGGCTAAATTTGTAGGGCTAACATTTCCCCTGGCCCGAACCCGACAGCTAACTCCATCAGCAGGTAAGAGGGGAAGGCCTGGATTACGCCTGTTTTATGCCTAATTTGACAGTTTAGATTTAGGTATAGGCTAATTGGTAATTGGTTATTATTTAGTCAGTTGCCTGTAGTCTTTTTATAATGACGGGCGAATCACAGCATTTACTGCTGCAGAGACCTTCTCTGCAGTTTTTTTGTTTTTATCTGCTATTTTGTTTTTTTAGCCGTTCCCCCTCTGAGGCCATAAAACAGGAAAGGAGATGAATCTTACAATGATTAATGGCAATATGGGTGACATCAACTATTTGATAATTTTTACGCTGGTGGTTTTCCTGTTTTTTATCGGTTCCAGCAAGCTCAGCAATTTTATTAGTGAACTCAAAAAAAGATATCAAAAACTTGACAATAATTTGCTGAAACTAGAAAACCAGCAGGAAAGGCTGCTGAGAGAGTACAGTGATCTTTATGAAAAGATTGAGGAAATAGAAGATAAACTTGTAGTCGATTCAGAAGCTGATGATGAAGGTGATAATAATGCTGACAATCGATCCCGAGATAATATGGATATTATTAGAGGATAATCATAAATGCTAAAAGTAAATATTGAAAAAAGAAGAGGAATCCGGTGCCAAACAGGTAGAGAGGGGAGAAAAAAAGATGACCGACGAGACTGTAAATATCTTGATAGTTGATGATGAAGCAGAAATGAGGAAGGTTTTGAGAGATGCATTGCAGGAGGGAAATTATTTAATTGATACGGCAGATAATTTCAGGACAGGATTTAAGAAAATTGAGCAGCAGGAGTATGACCTGATCCTGCTGGATTTAAAACTTCCCGATATAGATGAAATTGAAATGCTTGAAAAGATGAGGGAAGAAAATATAATGACTCCTCTATTGATTATCACAGATTATGGCAGCATCAAAAGTAATGTTAAAGCAATGAAACTTGGAGCTGTTGATTATTTGAGGAAATCCTGTGATCCTGAAGATGTTAAAGAACAGGTTGCAGAGATTCTGGCAAGAAAAGACATCGAAGATTTTGATCAAGCTGATTATGAAACATTAATTCTAAAAGCTAAAGACGCTATTAACGAAAGAAATTTTGATCTTGCCCATAGTTTTCTCAAGAGAGCAATAATCATGGCAGAGAACCATGCTGAACCCTTCAATCTGCTGGGAGCAATTGCTGAAAAGAAAAACAATAAAGAAAAGGCCATGAGATTATACCGTGCTTCCCTGGATATAGATCCTACTTATGAGCCGGCTCAGGATAATATTGAAAGAGCCAGTCAGTTTAACGACAGATCTGAGCAGGCAAATTTGGGAGATAATTACAGGTCTTAAAGGTTCTGATGAAAGCTTTTTTGAAATAAATCGCAGCGTATTAATTTGCTATTAATAAACTGCTGATAATCTGAATTATTGACAAAGGACACTGGTTGCTATAACCCGTCTTCTGCAAGTCACTGGAGGTAATATAAATGTCTGGTACTAAATCAAGAAAAACGCAGGAAATGCAGCAAAAGAACGAACTGGCAAGAGATTTAGGTTTAATAGAAGCCCTGGCCATTGGTATTGGAGTTATGGTAGGTGCTGGAATATTTATTCTGCCCCGATATGCTATTGGTAATGCCGGGCCGGCGGCAGTTTTTTCCTATGTTATTGCCGGAGTTATTGCTCTGGTATCGGCTGCCAGCACAGCTGAAGTAGCAACAGGGATGCCCAAAAGCGGGGGTTTGTATTATTTCATCTCCCGGGCACTGGGTTCATTCTGGGGCACTATTGCCGGAGTGGCTCTCTGGTTGAGCCTTTGCTTTGCCGTGGCTTTTTATCTGCAGGGTTTTGGCGAATATCTGGCTCTTCTTCTACCTTTTAATGCCAGCTTTATAACAATTGCCCTGATTTTTGGTGCGGTTTTTATTGTAATAAATTACCGGGGAGTAAAAGAGAGCGGCAATACACAAAATTTAATTACAGCTATTTTACTGGCAATTCTCCTTGGATTTGTAATCTGGGGAGCGCTAAATGTTGAGCCAGGAAATTTGACTCCCTTTTTCCCCTATGGTGGAGGTGAAATTTTACCTGTTACAGCCCTTGTCTTTGTCTCATTTATCGGTTTTGGAGAGATTGCCGCTGTTGCTGAAGAGATTAAGAATCCCGGTAAGAATTTACCCCGGGCACTTTTCGGATCGGTTATCATACCAACTATTCTTTATGTGGCAGTAATACTGGTAGCAGCTGGTATCCTGCCTCTTGACGGGGTTATTGATATGGAGGCACCGATAGTCGAAGCTGCCAGATTATTTGCCGGCAGTTTTGGGGCTCTGGCTGTCACCTTTGCCGCTTTGATGGCAACAGCTTCTTCGGCCAATGCCTCTGTGCTGGCATCTTCCCGGATCAGTTTTGCCATGGGCCGGGATAAAATTCTACCGGATCTATTTAATGATATTCATGAAAAGTTTTATACCCCCTCCAAGGCAATAATATTAACCGGGGGAATCACGATAGCCCTGGTTCTGGCTGCTGATGTTGAAACTCTATCCAGTTCAGCTGGAGTTTTGACTCTGGTCAATTATGCTCTGGTTAATATCTCGCTGATTGTAATGAGGATAAATCCTCCTGAAAATTATAAGCCAAGTTACATGGCCCCGGGATATCCCTATCTTCAAATTTTAGGAGCTATTTCATCGGCTGGTATAATATTTCTTGCCGGTCGTTCGGCTCAAATTGGGGCTGCAGTTCTTTTAATTATAAGTCTCATCTGGTATTTTCTTTACAGCAGAAAAAAATCTTCACTTAAAGGTCTAAGCGCTGATATTGAGTGGAAAGAAGGCTTATCTCTAGCGGGAATTCCGGATAATCTTTCTCCTGCGCTGGAAAAAGGTATCCTGGCAACAGAAAGAGAATATTCCTCTTATCATCTTCTAACTGCAGTAGCCAACCCTGCCAGCAGCAGACCTCTGCTAAATATCAGCAATAAACTGCTGGAGAGAACTGAATTAGATGCTGAGATATCTGTGCTTAATATAATTGAAATCCCCGAGCAGCTGCCTCTCAGGTCGGCAAAAGAGAGGGAGGGTTTCATGCGAGAAAGAAAGGAAACTCAGGCTGAGCTGTTCCAGCTGGTTCAGAAATTTTCTGCCGAAACCGGGACGATGATTCAACCCAGGGTTAAATATTCCCGGAATAGGTTCAAAACAATAATCAATACAATCAAAGACGAACAGGTGGATTTCCTCATGCTGGGCTGGCACGGCAAAATGAATATTTCCAAGATCTCCCGTAGTATGGTGGGGCAGCTGGTGAGAAAGGCGCCCTGTAAGGTTGGGGTTTTAAAGAACAGAGATCTGAAGCAAATCTGCAATATTCTTGTGCCCTTTAGGGGAAGTGAACATGCCGAGTATGGCCTTGAGCTGGCCAATGATTTTGCCAGTTCAGAAGAATGCAGGATAACAGTTTTAAGGGTTATCAATCCCGGAGCAGATAAAGAGAAAGAATATGCCAGTGCGGAAAAAGAGGTCAAGAAAATACTGACTGATGATACCAGGGCCAGTATCGAAATTAAAATCATTGAAAATGAAATAATAGCCGATGGAATTATCCAGGAAACAGAACAAAATGATTATGATCTGACAATCATCGGTGCTTCCCAGGAATGGCGGCTGAAAAATATGCTCTTCGGGTCAATTCCTGATGTAATCGCAGATAGAGCCAGAAGTTCGGTTTTGATGGTGAGAACCTTTGATAAGAAGATATCCCGAGAGGTCAAAAAGGTTATCAGAAATGAGGAAAAGAAAAATGGGAAAAACCAGGAACCAGAGAAAATATAGCTACTGCAGCGCTTATCTGCCTTTACTCAGGATACCAGCTGAATATACTGGTTGGGACAAAGGTCCCCGGGATTTGCTGCCCGGGGACCTTTGGTTGCAAAAATTTAATTTGAAAATTCACCCTTATCCTTCACCGGGAAAATACCGGTCGAAAGTCGGGCTGTTTTATTGCTACAAACCAAGACTCCCCTGGCCAGAGCCTCTCTTGCAGTTCATCCAGGTCTGTGATAATATGTTAAAGAACTAAATGTTCAACATTAAGCCATAAAAAAACGCCGTCCTGATGCCGACGGCTTAATA
>PWEJ01000161.1 GCA_003553485.1 Halanaerobiaceae bacterium
GTAAGAACAGACCTACGTACTGCTGATGCACCAGAATTATTTAAGTGGTGGTTTGGAGAGAGGGCAAGACCAATCGTAGAAAGTGGTATGGTTGAAGAATTATCAGATCTTTGGGACAAAACTGAAGAATTTATTAATCCGGGAGTAAGAGAAGCATTGACTTTGGATGGTTTCGCTTATAGTATGCCTTATGATGTAGCTAATTGGGTCTGGTTTTACAATAAAGAAGTTTTTGAAGAGCATGGTCAGACTCCCCCAGAAACATTTGATGAATTTATGAATCAATTAGATTATTTTAGAGAAAATGATATTGATCCTATTGCTCATTCTTTCGGTGAAAGTTGGCAAGCTACTATTTTAGCAGCTGAGCTCCTTATTGCTACAGACATTGAAAAATATGAAAGGCTAAACAGAGGTGAGGGGTCCTGGACATCAGATACTGTTGTTGAAGCATTTGAAATATGGAAAGAAATGCTTGAGAATGATTATTTTGTCGCAATGGATTATTCTTATCCTGAGTACGCTGAAATTTTTGCTCGAGGAGAAGTGGCCTATATACCAATGGGTTCCTGGTATAATTCTTTTTTCGCCGCAATTGAAGATTTTGACTTAGAAAATGTTGGAGTTACTATGATGCCACCAATAACCCCAGCTGGTGAAGGTACTATGATGATAGAGGCTACTAATATGATGGTATCAAGCAATGCTCCAGAAGTTGAAAAAGCTAAAGAATGGCTAGAGTGGAATGCTTCTTCAAGAGAAGCTTCAGAATTGTTTGTTAGTGAATTAGGTTTGCTTCCCTGGAGAACCCATCTAACTGAAGAAGAAATTGATGAAGCTTCACCTGTTTTCACAGAGATAAATCGTCTAGATGAAGAAAATCCAAGAAAAGCAATAAGATTTTTTGAAGCATTTCCTTCTGATTTTGTAAGATATGCAGAAGATCAGTTTATGGATATGATGCTTAATCCTGAAAATTATATGGAAGTATTGGAAAATCTAGATGCACAGGTAGAAGAAATCTGGTAAAGCTTTGAAGAGAAGAGGGGCACAATCCCCTCTTCTCTTAATTTGCAATATATGAGGTGTGAGCATGAAATTATCTAAATATCTTTATATTTTTCCCGCTTTTATTATTACTTTTCTAGTTTTAATTTTACCTGCAATATATACTATATTTTTAAGTTTTAGAGAATGGGATTTGTTGATGCCTCCAGAATGGGTTGGATTTCAAAATTATCTAGATATTGTTCAAGACCCAATATTTTTACATTCCTTTTCAAATTCTATTGCCTGGATAATAGGAACATTAGCAATTGCAGGTGGATTGGCCTTGTTTCTCGCTACATTAATTAATTCATGTTCTAAAAAAGCTAGAATATTATATGTTATTATTTTTGTGGCCCCCTTTACCCTTTCTCCAACTGTAGTGTCGCAAATCTGGATAAGAATATTACAAACTTCACCTGGTGGAATTAATTCTTTGCTAAGAAACCTTGGATTAGAGGAGCATATTACAACATGGCTAACTTTAACTAATCCTATAATTCCAATATCATCAGTTCCTGTATTAACTTTAATTTTAATATTTGTCTACTCCTGGAATTTATTAGGATTAAATTTGTTACTGTTTTTAGTTGGTCTACAAAGCATACCTGCTTACTTTAAAGAAGCTGCTAAATTAGACGGAGCAAATCATTTTCAAGTTTTTTATCATATTACTCTTCCTATGTTAAAGCCAGTTACATTAATTGTAATTGCAAACACAATTATAAACAGCTGGCGAATGTTTGATATTCCTTGGGTTGTTGTCAGTGGAGGGCCAAGCAGAATGTCAGAAACCCTTGCCATTACAATGTATAGGCAATCTTTTAATTTATTTAGGACCGGTCAGGGTGCAGCAATTGCTGTCTTTATTGGCATTACTGGCACATTAATTTCTTTAAGATGGCTTAGGGGGTTTGCACAATGAAGTATTTATTATTTTTAAAGCATATAATTTTAGGCTTTTTTTCAATGGTTTGGTTATTTCCAATTGCAGCTATATTAATTACAATTTCAAAAAGTGGAAGACAATATATGGATTTAGGCTACTGGCAATTACCTGCCTTGAGTGATATTCCCACTAATCTATGGGCAAATTTTAGTTTTGCCATTGTAAATACAGAGATAATAAGCGGTTTCTTAAATTCATTATTATATGCAGGAATTGCCGCTCTTGGAGCTGCATTAATTGCGTCTTTTGCTGGTTATGCTATTGTTCATTTGGATGTTAAAAGGCCGTTGTTATGGTTTGGATTGATATTTTCTGGCAACTTACTTCCTTTTCAGATGTATCTTCTTCCATTATATTTATCATATACATCTATTGGTATTTATGATACTAGGCTTGGATTTGCTTTAGTACATCTTGGCTTATGCATACCGTTTGCCCTTTTCTTATATAGAAACTATGCATTTAAAGTATTAAGCTCATTAATAGATGCTGCAAAATGTGATGGATGTACAGATTTTGAGGTATATCTGCATGTTTTTCTTCCAATAACTAAACCTGCTTTTTTATCCGTATTTATTGTTCAATTCATTTGGAGCTGGAACGATCTTTTATTTGGCATTTTGCTTACAGAAAATGTTAGGCCTATAATGGCAGAAGTTGCAAGACTTTCACCTGCTAGAGCATATACACCTGTACCAGTTATTTTAGCTGGAAGTTTATTAGCTGCCATCCCGACAATTGTTCTTTTTCTATTTTTAAACCAATACTTTGTAGAAGGGTTAAAAATCAGAGCAGATAAATAAAATTTTTATATTTTAACTTGAGGGGAGAAAAGATATGTCAGAATTAACATCTAGAAAAAGAGTGAGAAAAGCACTAAAACATGAAATTCCAGATAAAATGCCAATAGATTTTGGTGCTATGCGCTCAACAGGCATACATGTTACTGCCTACCAAAATTTAAAAAGGCATTTAAACATAAATTCACCTACAAAGGTTTATGATGTATTTCAACAATTGGCTGAACCAGAAGAAGAAATATTAGAAA
>PWEJ01000092.1 GCA_003553485.1 Halanaerobiaceae bacterium
GAGGAGTGAAAATAACGATGACTGAAGAAAATAAAGTGCTGGAAACAATGTTAAATCATAAATCTGTGCGCAAATATACTGACAAGATGCCCGCTGATGAGACCATAGAAAAAATAGTGAGAGCCGGGCAGCAGGCACCCTTTGCCTCCCAGTTATATAGTGTTATCTTAAGCCGCAAAGGGAATATTCCCTTTGGAGCTCCCTTATTATTTACCATCTGTGTTGATTTTCATAAGATGGAAAAGATTATGGCCAAAAGAGGCTGGGAGCCTGTCACCAATGATTTATCCATCCTGCTGATGGGTATTCAGGATGCTGCTTTAATGTCAGAGAATATGGTTATAGCGGCTGCCAGTTTAGGGCTGGGCAGCTGTTATCTCGGGGCGGCTCCTTATCGGGCCGATAAAATTATTGAAAAATATAATTTGCCCGAGCGAGTCTTTCCCCTGGTTCAACTGGTTATCGGTTATCCAGCTGAGGATAAGCCGCCGCGGCCACGCTATCCTATGGATTTTGTCCTCTTTGAAGATGAATATCCAAAACTGGATGAGGAGAAGATTAATGAAGCCATGGAAGTGATGGATGAGGGCTATCTAGCCCAGGATTATTATAAAGACCTTCAGGCCAAGATTCCTATTAAAGATGAGGAAAGGGAAGATGAATTCACCTTTGAAAATTATAGCTGGACGGAACATATCTCCAGGAAATGGGGACAGCGCCATTCAGAGTCAGATTTAATTCTTGAGCAGCTTAGAAAATGTGGTTTTGCAATTAAATAGAAATCCATTTTCAGCAAACATCTTTTTCTAAATATGCTATAATAAAGGAAATATACAGGAGGGATATAATGCTCGCCGAATATAAAAAATATAGAAAAGCTAGTGTAGAATTTCATTCTAAGGTCGTAGAAACCGAACAAATAAGCAGGGAAACTATTGAAGATGCCGCTAAATTACTCGGCTTTATGCAAAATGGAAGAATGGTGCTTAATAGTGATAGAACAATAGACATCTTATTTGACTTTTTGATTTATGATTATCAAATTGATGGCAAGAAAGTAATCGAAAAATTTCAGGACAATTATCAACATGAGAATAAGATAGAAAAAGAATTATTATCAGCAATGCTTAATTCATACACTTCTTTTTTTCTAGTTGAAAAAATTACTGAACAAAAAGTGCAGCTATACGATTTGATTAATGAAAATAGGATTGATAATTTCATAGATTTAAATTTGATTAAAACGGGAAGAGAAAACTTAATGATCTTTCTGCGGCTGTTAAAATTTCAAAATTTTTCTATGACCAGTGGGGTGCCTTTTGTCTTTACAGATACTTCTGCGGAAAAACTGCTTTCAGAATATAAAAATCGCAAAAAAGGCATCTTACTTGTCGATGACGATATAAAATCATTTATTGCTTGCAAAAAGATGTACGATGAAAAAGGTTCTCCTACTTTCTATAAAAAAATAAAATAGGTCAATACATAATTTTGATTTAAAATATCACAACAGGAGGAATTGAAGATGGCCTGGATTAATATGGTCGAGGAAAATGAAGCGGAAGGAAAGTTGCAGGAGATTTATAAAAAAATCACCAGACGAGGTAACTCAAAGGTTCCCCATGTATTAAAAGTGCAATCCTTAAACCCTCAGGTTCTCGCAGATCATTTAAATTTGTATAAGACAATTATGTTTGCCAATTCCAATATTACCAGAAAACAGCGAGAGATGGTGGCAACGGTGGTTTCAGCTATTAATGACTGTCATTACTGAGTGACTCATCATAGAGCGGCGCTCCAGAAGCAGATAAGAGATGATGTAGAAGCTGAAAAGATTTTAAAGCAGGTAATTGATGATTACAGGACTGCTGAGATTACTGATAAAGAGAAAGGTCTTTTAGAATATGCGGAAAAATTAACTAAAAAGCCAGGATCTATTACTGAAGCTGATATTGATAATTTAAAACAGCATGGGCTTAATGATCGTGATATTCTTGACTTAAATCAGGTTGTTGCCTACTTTAATTATGTGAATAGAGTAGCAGATGGTTTGGGGTGGGGGTATTCATCTAAAATGTAATATATAGCAAAAAATAAGGTATAATTTTCCTTCTTTAAAATATTTTTAAAATAAAAATGGAATATTCAAAACTCATAGTCGACAAATGTAGTAAATTATGGTACAATAGTATCATCTAAGTGCTTTGCATAAATAATATATAAACTGATATTTAGGTTTGCTCAATAATTAACTAATATCACCCGAAAAGGCTGCTGTTCTTACATAGACAGCTAGCAAAGCCGGGCTAAAGATTTTGTCTTTTTGCCCGGTTGCCGAAGGTGTTAAGTGTTCTTTTGGTTATTTTGTAACCCTTCACCTTTTTGTGGAGGGTTTTTTGCGTTTTTTTAACGCACTACGCACTAAATATACATCGAAGTGTGAAATATTTAATAATTATTTACTTTGAAGAATGATTTTCGTGGACGTAACAGCTAGAAAACTGGCAAATATTTGGTTTGCAAATATAAGCTGGTGAAGGAGGTGATAATTTAAAGGAGAAAGGTTGTTTCTTTCGACAAAACATTTTAAATATCCACAAATTTCATTAGATATACATTAGTCATAAATTTCTTTGTTTTAAATTTTTTTAAGTTTTCATGGAAAATTAATTTAGGGGAGAATAATTTAAACTAATCACAACTTTTTTGGGGGGAATAAAATGCTATTTAAAAGTGATAAAGTCGAAACAGAAGGTTTAAGCTTCTCTATTAAACTAATAGCTATATTTTTACTGATCAGTCTTATCCCACTGGCGGTGGTAGCCTATTTAAGTTTAAGCAATGCCCAGGATGGTTTAGAGGGGGCAGCCTTCGATCAGCTGGAAGCAATACAGGAGATTAAAGTGGAAGAGATTACAAACTTTTTTGAAGAAAGAATGGCCGATGTTGAAGTTCTGTCAGCCTCTACTAATGCCCGGCAGAGTATTCGAAATTTAATACCTATGTTTGAAGAAGAGGGCCTTGAGGGAGAAGACTATCAGA
>PWEJ01000035.1 GCA_003553485.1 Halanaerobiaceae bacterium
ACCAAAACGGGGGGTAACCATCGAAATGAAATTTATCGTTTGTGTTAAGCAGGTGCCTGATACAAGTGAAGTTGAAATGAATGAAGAGACTGGAACCATTATCAGGGAAGGAGTCCCCACTACTCTTAACCCCTTTGATGAATTTGCTCTAAATGAAGCAGTAAGAATACGTGAACAAATAGGAGGAGAAATTACAGCTCTCAGCATGGGCCCCCCTCAGGTCGAAGAGGCTTTAAGAAAATGTCTGGCGATAGGAGCAGACCGAGCTGTGCTGTTGACAGATTCAGCATTTGCTGGCTCTGATACCTGGTCTACTTCCTATACTCTGGCTGAAGCCATCAAAGTACTGGGAGAATTTGACCTGATTTACTGTGGTCAGCAGGCAGTAGATGGAGATACAGCTCAGGTAGGGCCAGAACTGGCAAGACTTTTAGGAATTCCTCAATTGACATATGTGGAGAAGATTGAAGAATTGAATGAAGACTATATTATCTGTAAGAAAGAGGTCGATGAGGGTTATCAGAGAATAAAGAGCTCTCTGCCAGCCCTGGTAGCCTGTATGCCTGCTCCTGATTTTCAAACCAGGATACCAAATGTGATGGATGTAATGAAAGCAAAGAAGAAGTCTCTCCTAACCTGGGGCAAAGATGATCTAGCTGGCGATCCTGAGGAATACGGGCTTGAAGGTTCTCCCACCCAGGTAATCAAGGTTTATCCTCCCCCACAGACAGGAGAGGGAATTAAAATTCAGGAGTCTCCTGAAGAATCTGCAAAGAAGATATATGAATTTCTGGATGCCCGGGGAGGCGGTTTAATATGCTGATAATAGATGAAAATAAGTGCACCGGCTGCCAGAAATGCATTAAGGTTTGTCCCAGCGAAGGAGCACTTGTGATCAAAGGAAAAGTGGTTGAGGTCGATTTAAACAGATGCACCCTCTGTTCGGCCTGCGTTTCTATCTGTCCTGTAGATGCCATGCAAATAAAACGAAAAGCTAAAACTGCTGACACCTCTGCTTATGCTGATGTCTGGGTTTTTGCTGAACTTGACGGGGAGAAATTGAAACCGGTAGTAGCTGAACTGCTGGGCAAAGGAAGAGAACTGGCCGAAAATCTTAAACAGAATCTGGCTGCAGTAGTTCTGGGAAGATCTCTAGAGATAGATAAATGTCTGGATAAACTGGCAGCACAGGGCGCTGATAAAATATATACTGTGGCAGATGAAATTTTTGCTGACTACAGCACTGATGCTTATACCTATGCCCTGTCGAGTTTGATTAACAGGCATAAACCAGAAATACTGCTTTTTGGAGCCACTCACCTGGGTAGAGATTTGGCTCCAGCAGTGGCAGCAAACCTGGGTTTGGGCCTAACAGCAGACTGTACCGGTTTATCAATTAACGAGGAAGGTCTGCTGCTGCAGACCCGACCTGCCTTTGGCGGGAATGTGATGGCAGACATAATCTGTCCCAACACCAGACCTCAGATGGCAACTGTGAGGCCTAATGTTATGGAAGCCCTTGCTCCAGAACCAGAGAGAACTGCTGAAATAATTTCAGAAAAAGTAAAAATTGAGGAAGATATTGTTAGAACAGAAATTCTGGAAAGTTTTTTCTCGGATGATGGCCATGAAATCGGAATTGAGGAAGCAGAAATTATTATCACTGGGGGAAGGGGACTTGCCTCTAAAGATGATTTTTCTCTGCTGGAAGAGCTGGCTGATGCCCTTGGAGGGATTGTAGGCTGCAGCAGACCTATAGTAGAAAAGGGCTGGATGCCTAAATCCAGACAGGTGGGCCAGAGCGGCAAGACAGTTTCACCCAAACTATATATAACCTGTGGCGTATCAGGAGCGATTCAACATAAAGTCGGCATCAGAAATTCCGATATTATAATTGCAATTAATAAAGATGAAAACGCCCCGATTTTTGAACTTGCAGATCTGGCCGTGGTTGGGGATTTGTATGAAATTGTTCCTGAACTTATTAAAGTTATTAAAAGTAAGACATGATTTCAAAAAAGCAAACCTTTATAGGAGAGTCAGGTTGCGGTAAGAGCGTAACCTTGCTCTCCCCCATTCATTTGGTGAAATGACCGTGCCCTGGTTATCAAAACGCTAAAGGAGCTGCAGAGGAGTTTAATCTGATCTATCTCTTTATTGCCCATGATATTGCCTATGATCTCGGTGTGGTCGAGCAAATCAGCCAAAGGATTGCTGTGAGGTATCCTGGCAGGGTGGTGGAGCTGGCTGATAAGCGGGTGCTTTTACCGAAGATGCTCCATCCCTATACTCGCTCGCTCCTTTCAGTCATTCCGGGGCACGATCTCACCTATGAGAAGGAGAGAATCATTCTGGGAAGGCGATGTCCCCAGCCCGATGGATCCGCCCTCAGGCTGCCTATTCCATCCCCGCTGTCCCGAAGCGATAGATATCTGCAGTGAGGTGTGACCGGAGTTTAAAGAATACGAAGAGAGCTCCTGGTCAGCCTGTTTGTTTTTATGTTTCTGTTTTTATGTTTTATATCCCCGGGAATTATACCTGCTGTTCTCTAATATTTACAAACATCAGAAATAATCCTCAATAAAAACCAGGCAAAAATATACTTTTCCCTGGATAAACTTAGTAATTCGATAATTTTCTTATTTAGCATAATAGAAAAAACGGAATCAAGCATAAACAAGCATAAATCACTTATTAGAAAGATATTTTCTATTGCTTTTCCTCCCCAAGAATCCCCTTAATTTTACCTCCCAGGCCCTTCAAGGATTTTTTAAAAACTCCTTTACCAATGTCTTAAAAAATCACTCCTTAGTTTTCAGAAAACCTTATCCTTGACGATTTTCTTCAGCAATCGAAAAACCTTCAAATCCAGTTAAATTCAAAAACCCTGACTCAGTAATAAAAAAATTGATAAAACCCCCAACAGTTTTGCCTCTCCTTCGTTATATAATAATGAAAGATGAAAAGAAAGATAAAAAGTCAGCTACAGTTTTTTGGTCCAATTTCTTTAATCCTAACAAAAACAGGGAGGCAGCAGC
>PWEJ01000001.1 GCA_003553485.1 Halanaerobiaceae bacterium
AAAAAAAAGGAGGATTTATTATGCCAATGCAGGGACCACAACCAGGACAGCAGCAGGGAGCCCCGCCTCCAGGAGGCCAGGGAGGCGAAGTCCAGCAGCTTTTCCAGAATTTCATGCAGATGGAGCAGTCCGAGTTAGCCGAAGCCGCCGTGCAGCTCGTCATGAGAGTACAGGAACTTGAACAGCAAATGCAGGGTGGAGTAGGAGCGCCTCCGCAGGGAGGACCGCCCCCTGGAGGAGCACCACCCCCGAGATAATAAGCGAGGTGAGCCGAGTTGACCCCAAATATCTACTCAGGAAATATTCCTCTGGACAACGAAAAAATACAGCTCGAGAAGGAGGGCTCCAAGAAAGCCCAGGAGCTTATCTCGCTCTTTCAGTCCTTCGATGCCTACCGCAAACAGTGGGAAGAGGATGCTATACGCAATTATAAGCTCTACCGGGGCTGGAAAGAGAAACTTAATGAGGAGCAGAAACACCGCTCCAACCTCCACATACCACGAACCTACCAAATAGTCGATACTATCCGCTCCCGGTTTGTCAACACCTTCTTTGGGCAGCGGCCCTATATAGAATTCACCCCGGCCCCTCAAACCATGTCTATCGAAAATCTTGAGACGGCGGAGGATAAGGCTAAGGTCGCCTCGGCTTTAGTCGATGAACAGCTTGATAAGAATAATATCGTGGCCAAATACTACGATTATATCACCCAGATGCTTATCTTCCCATCATCTGTCATGGGAGTGGGCTGGCGCTACGAGGAGAAAGAGATAACAAGGCGTGTGCCCCAGCGTGAAACCAGGCTTAATAGGATGGGACAGCTCTATTATACCGGCGAGTGGAATTATAATATCATGAACAGCGTTGAAGCCATCTGGGATGATAACGAGATTAAAAATATCGACTTTTTCGATTTCTGGCCCGACCCCAAAGGAACCGACCTTGACGACTGCCGGGGCGTGTTCCAGCGTGAATTTATCACCTATGAGCAGCTCATCGAAAAACTTAAATTCTTAAACTCTATCGGGCTGGGTACCGTCTATCCCGTGGATTATGAGGAGCTCATGGAGACCGATGCCCACCAGGTCGGCCGGGAAGAAAGAATGAGCAAGATAGGCAAATCCACCAGCATGAAGGCCTCATACTTCGACAGCGATGACAGCGAGCTTAAAGCCAAAAGCAAGTTTGAACTGCTTCATTACTGGGAAGACGATAGACACGCTATCCTGATAAACCGCACCAAATGCGTCTATGACGGGCCTTCACCGTACTGGCGGCACCACATGAAACCGTTTATAGTCGAGAGTTTCGACAGAATACCCAACGAATTTTACGGACTGTCAGCAATAGATGTCTTCGCCGACCTGCAGGAAGAGGAAAATGCTATCCATAACCAGCGTAACGATAATATCAACCTGGTGGTAAATAAGATGTTCAAAGCCAGAAGAGGCCGTGATATCGATGAGTCTGACCTCATATCACAACCCCACGGTATAATCTGGGTGGATCAGATGGATGATGTCGAGCTTATGCCGATGGACGATGTCGCCTCTTCTTCCTTCTCCCAGCAGGCCGAAGTGGCTCGGGCCGCCGAACAGTCGGTAGGAGCCACCCCAATAGTGCAGGGCGCCGAAGGCCGAAGCGACAAGACCGCTACCGAAGCCATGGAGCTATCCTCCAATGCCGGCCAGCGGTTCAGTGTTAAAACGAAAGTCATGAACTATAAGGGTATCAAACGGCTGGCCGCTATCATGGATGGCAATAACCAGCAGTTTATAGCCGGCGATAGATTGGTACGCATCCTGCCGGAAGAGGGCAGGAAATGGCGCTGGGCCAACCCCGGCAACCTGATAGGCGAGTTCGACTACCGCCCCGCCGGGTCAGCACTTGACCCCACCGTGAACAAGGAAGTACAGCGGGAACAGCTATCACACATGATGCAGTTCTTGTTTGAAGCCCAGATACCGTTCATCAAATATCACGAGCTAATTAAAGAATGGATTAACTCCTTTGACTTTGAACACGCTAATAAGTTTGTCATGTCGGCAGAAGAATGGCAGGCCAAACAACAGGAAATGCAGCAGGAAGCCATGATGCAGGAACAGCAGATGGGCGCCGAAGGCAGAGGACCACAGGCCGGGCAGGCCGCCGCAGCTCAGGAAGGAGCAGCACGGGGCAGAAGACCACAAAGCCCCAGAAACCCCAGAAGAAGGGAGAGGGGTAATATTAGATGAAGGGCGTAAATGAAGTTGCTTCTCTATCAGAACACGCCGGTTGGCAAAAATACCTTCTCCCTTTTATTGAAAAGAATATAAGTATGTGTCAGAAAGACCTGGAGAACGGAGAGTTTGAAGACTTAAAGGAGCTCTATGTTACCCAGGAGAAGTTGAAGGCGTTAAGACAAATAGTACAATATGTCGATAAACGCCAGCAGGAGTTTATTAAGCAAGCTAAAAAAGGAGGCAAATAATGGCTAGTGGCAGATACGGAGATACCGAAAAGGGCCGTGTATCTAACGATAACCCTTTAGGTCTCCCGGATTACGATGAGGGCCCGACAACCGAAGAAGAGGCCGGACAACCCTCACAGCCAGCCCAACAAAGCACGCAACAGGCCACCATGGAACCACCAGAGGATAATATACCTCCAGACGATACTGGTGCAGAGCAGGATGGAGCTGTAAGTGAGGAGACAGAGCGAGAACAGAAGATTAAGTATATCAGGGAGAAGTTTGACGGCCCTGAACAACTAAGACAGTCAATATCTGAACTGGAGCAGAAGATGGGCAAGCAGCCCGCCAAGAACTTTGAGTCTGAGGAGCAGGCCGTTGATTACTATATCCAGCTTGAAAGACAGCTGGGTCAAAGAAGCGGTCAGCAGCAGCCTCAGCAGCAGGTTGACCCCCGACAGCTTCAGCAGTTTCAACAGCAGTATAACCAGCTGATGAGGGAGAATTACCAGCTGAGGCAGCAGATGCAGCAGCGTCCCCGCAACGATAAGGGCCAGTTTACCAGCCCCAATCAGCAGCAACAGCAGG
>PWEJ01000105.1 GCA_003553485.1 Halanaerobiaceae bacterium
AAATCCGTTATTATGTATTGACCAAGCATTACCGCAGTCCCATCGATTTTTCCTTTGCCGAGCTTAAAAATAGCCGCAAGAGTTTACAGAGACTGCTCAATACAGCCGAGCAGCTGGAAAACTTACTGGAAAAAAGTGAAGAATCCGATAAAGAAGACCGCCTTTTCCTCCAGGAAGAGTTTGTCGATAAACTAAAAAATCACCGTCAGGAATTCAGCGAAGCCATGGATGATGATTTCAATACTGCCCGGGGTATGGCAGTAATTCATCAGCTGGCCACTGATATTAATAGCTTTATCAACTCTGATAATTTTAAAATGGGTAAAAACACCCGGCAGCTCCTGCGAGAAGCCCGCAAGCTTTTCTATAGGTTAACTGATATAATGGGTCTCAAAATGAAAGTAACGGCCTCAACAGCGGCTGAGGGTAAATTTTCTGAACTGGTGGATTATATTTTAGAACTGCGGGAAGAAGTCCGCCAGGAGGAAAACTTTGCTCTGGCCGATAAAATTCGTGATGACCTGGCCGATAGGGGTATAGTTGTCAAGGATACCCCTCGAGGTCCAGAATGGAAACTGAAGGGTAGTGATGAGGTTGGCAATTGAGCCTCAGGTAAGTCTGATAGATTATGATGATGACCCCCTGGCCAAAGTGGCTACTGCAGCTAGATTGTGTTATTCCTCTAAAGGAGCTGAAGAGCTCAAAGATGAGATGACTGCAGAAGAACAGCAAAAGCTGGTTAGAAAAATTCTTAAGCTGGGCCATTATTCCACCTTAGAACATGCTTATTTTACTTTCCATGTTGTCTGCAGCAGGGTTACCAGCCATCAGTTGGTACGACAGCGGGTGGGAGTATCCTACAGTCAGCGTTCTCAAAGGTATGTTAAGGAGGAAGGCTTTACTTATGTTATTCCACCTAGCATTAAAAATGCCGGAAAAGAAGTTTTGGCTAAATTTAAAGAGCATTATGAGTCAAGTCAGGAACTTTATAATGAGCTTATAGCTGCCGATATTCCTGCTGAGGATGCTCGCTTTGTTTTGCCGGCTATTAAAACCAATCTGCTAGTCACTTATAATGCTCGCTCTTTATATCATTTTTTCTCTCTGCGCTGTTGTAATCGAGCCCAATGGGAAATTAGAAAACTGGCCCAGGATATGCTAAAGGAAGTTAAAAATATTGCTCCTCTGCTTTTTGAAAAGGCAGGAGCGGCCTGTGAAGTGGAGGGAGAATGCCCTGAAGGTGAGTTATCCTGTGGAAGGCTGGCGGACTCAAAGTCAGGGGAGGCTAATGAAAATGGCTAAAATTCCAGGCAGAAATCCGGTTTTAGAAGCTTTAGCCGGCCCTCGTCAGTTAAAAGAGATTTATCTGGCCCAAAATAGCCAGGGAGAGATAGTGGATAAGATAATAGATGAAGCAGAGCGTCAGGGAGTCAAAGTTATCCAGGTTGAAGAGGAAACTATAGCTGATATGGCTGAAACTAGCAACCCTCAGGGGGTAGTGGCTTTAGGTGAAGAGCTTAAGAATACTTCTTTAGATAAAGCTTTAGACTGGGCCCGGCAGGAGAAAACAAACCCCAGATTTTTACTGCTGGATCAAATACAGGACCCCTATAATATGGGGGCCCTGATCAGGACTGCCCAGTCAGCAAATATGGCGGCAGTTATATACCCCAAACATCGCTCCTGTCAGATTACACCTACGGTGGTGAAGGCAAGCGCCGGGGCAGTAGAATGGATTAAGCTCTGCCAGGTCACCAATCTCAATCGGGCTATTGAAAAGCTCAAGGAAGGTGGCTGCTGGATAGCTGGTGCTGAAGCAAAAGCCAGTCAATATTATTATCAGGCTGATTTAAAAGGTTCTCTAGGATTAGTTATTGGCAACGAAGGAAGAGGTTTGCGCCGCCTGGTTCGGGATAACTGTGATTTTCTGCTCTCCATTCCAGTTGCTGAACATCCCGGTTCCCTTAACGCTTCGGTGGCGGCAGGGATAATTATCTATGAAACTGTCAGGCAAAATAGTAGCTAAAAGTTTGTTGAGAAGAGAGTAAAAATTTAGCTTGACTTAAAAAAATTAAGCAAGTATAATGATAATGTATAAGGGAGGGGATGTCGGTTGAAAGGAAATGCACAGGAAAGGATCAGCTACGAAGATTACACCCAGATGTCTGATGATGAATTGATTGAACATATTCATCAAGGCGACCAGGAAGCTCAGGAAGTTTTAATTAAAAGGTATAAAAATTTTGTGCTGGCAAAATCACGTTCCTATTTTTTAGTCGGTGCAGATCGAGAAGATATAGTTCAGGAGGGTATGATTGGTCTTTATAAAGCTATACGTGATTATCGGATTGAACGCCTGGCTTCATTTCGAGCCTTTGCTGAACTGTGCATAACCAGACAGATCATTACCGCTATTAAAGCAGCTACCAGACAGAAACATCAACCTTTAAACTCCTATATATCTCTTAATAAACCAATCTATGATGAAGAGTCTGACCGCACTTTATTGGATGTCTTGAAGAGCGGAAAACTAAGCAATCCGGAACAACTATTCATCGGTAAGGAGACCTATGAGCTCATTGAGGGTGAAATAAATGAGATGTTGAGCGATCTGGAATATGATGTCCTCCAGGAGTATTTAGAAGGCAAATCCTATCAGGATATTGCTGATTCCATCGGTAAACATGTAAAGTCTGTTGATAATGCTTTGCAGCGGGTTAAACGCAAGCTGGAGGATTTTCTGGAAAAGCACAATATCCGGTAAAATTTGTTTACAATTGCTGATAACCAGAATTCCTGCCCTGGAGATGACTGGGGAGGATTGATACTGGTTTACATAGTTTTTTGTTGTTTATTTATTTTATTACCATCAGTCCCTATGATTAAAATAAGGAAGTAGAAATCAAAGGAGGATGAGAAAAAATGGCAAAGGAAAAGTTTGAGAGGACAAAGCCGCATATTAATATTGGAACGATAGGACACGTTGACCATGGTAAGACGACACTGACAGCAGCGA
>PWEJ01000029.1 GCA_003553485.1 Halanaerobiaceae bacterium
AATTTACAATTAGGACAAATGTCCTGTTTTACAATTTTATATATAATTGCATTTAGCATTAAGCTTCCAGTATTGTTGTTATTTGGTGAGCACTATTATTTATTATACCACAAAAAAGGAAGTTTTTGAATTATTAGGTGATTTTAGCTGGCTAATTTTTTGCGAGGATTATCCCAGTATTGATCAGTATCAGGGTGCCAGTAAGTTTCTATAATCCTCTCTCAAAGTTTTGGTATAAGGACCGGGTTTGCCGCCGTTGATTGTCACCCCATCTATTTCTACCACAGGCATAACCTCTACATAGGTTCCTGTCAAAAAAACCTCATCTGCAGAAAATAATTCCTGGGCTTTGATATATCTTACTTTAGAGCTATAACCTCTTTCTTCAATTAAATTCAGCACAGTATTGCGGGTGATTCCTTCAAGAATATAATCATCGGCCGGAGGTGTGAGAACTACTCCATCCTTCACTAGAAATATATTTGTGCTGGTACCTTCCATTAAATTTCCTTCTCTAATTAATATCGCTTCATCACAGCCTGAATCATGAGCATATCTTTTTGCCAGCACATTAGGCAGCAGATTGGTTGTCTTAACACAGCATTTTTTCCATCTCAAATCTTCTGCAGTGACCGCTTTTACCATCTCAGCCGGTTCGGGCTTTTCTCTGACTGTAATTATAAGATTGGGCTCATAATTTTCAGGTATGTTGTGCTGACGTGGTGAAACACCTCTTGTCACCTGAATATATAAAGAAGCGAAATCTAATTTGCTTTTTAAAAAAACTTTCTGGCAGATATCCCTGATCTCTGTAATTGAGTGGTTAATTTCTAAATTGATGACTTCAGCACTGCGCTTCAATCTTTCTAGATGAGCATCCAGCTTAAATAAACTTCCATTATAGGAGACTACCACCTCATAAATGCCATCTCCAAACTGATAACCTCTATCTTCTATATTGACAGATGCCTGGTCAATCGGCAGCAACTCACCATTAATATAGGCTATACTTCCCATTATTATCACCCTCTATTACTTGATAGGTAGCAGATTAATCCTTAATTTCCTGTTGCAGAACAAAATTCTCTGCAGATTTTTTTAGATTCATTTTGATATTTTTATCACCAGCATGTTTAATAAGGAGTAAGAAATTTTCATAAATTATTTGATTATGATAGTAAGAGTTTGCTGAATGAAAATTAATTAAACATAAACTCACTTTAAATAAGTTTGCTAAGAGAAAGTTAACCAAAGATAATCATCCTATATAATTTTGCTAAGTGAAAGTTAGCTCAAGATAATCATTTTAATAATTTTGCTGAATGAAAGTTAGTTAAAGGTGAGCATCTTAAAATAAATTTGCTAGATTTTGCTAGATAAGAGTTTGCTTAAAAAAATGGTGATCTTATTTGCCTGTTATGTTAAAAAACAGGGGGTTTAGATGTCAGGAAATATCTCAAATTAGTTGAAGCAGTAAGTTGCTCCAGAAAAATCCAGGGATTTTATAATTAGGCCTGCAAGGAAAAGGGCGGTTTACACTGTCTGGCAGCTATACTCTATTCCTTTAGCCAGCTCTCTTCCATCCTATCCAGCTCTTTGATCTTATCTGCCGATAATTTTTTTGGTTGATGATTAGAGATGATCTCTTTAACTTCCTGATTGAGTCTTTCTTTTAGGGTAACTTCTCCAGCGGCTTTCCATTTTTCATAGAATGATTTGTCAAACCAGCGAGGCTGCCAGATATTCTTAAAGTTTTCATAGGTATTTTCGGTGTCTACAAAATTGCCTCCAGGCCCGACTTCAGCAATTGTATCAAGGGCCAGGGTGATATCGTTAATCTCTATCCCCTGCATAACATGCTCGAGCATTCCAATTATCTCATCCATCAGCAGATGAGCTTCTAAGGAACAAATATTGGCATGATCAATAAGCCCGACATCATGTATCAGATTTGCTCCTGAAAGGCACTGAAAAATGCTGGAGAAAGAAAATTCAACCCCTGTTTGCGAGTCAAGACTTTTGGAGTCTCCGCACCCCGCCGTGCCATAAACAGGCAGGCCATAAAACTTGCCCATTTCTGCCATTGCCGAGCAGAGCAGGCTGAGCTCCGGTGCCCCGTAAGGGTAGATCATCGTTCTCATATCCATGGGAGAGGGAATTCCCCCATAAATTGTCTTTGCTCCTTTTTTCTTCAGCTGTATTATGGTCAATCCGCTTAAACATTCAGCATTATTCAGAACTAAATTGCCGGCAAAGGTTAAGGGGGCTGTTGCACCTCCAATCGGCATGGGGGTATAGACAATTGGAAGGCCATATTCAGCGACTTTAAGTGCTATAGTCAGACCATGATCGTGAATCAGAGGCGAAATGGGCTCATTATAGAAAATTACAAAGGGGTTTTCCTCCAAATTTTTGTAACTTCCGGCTACTAAAGCCGCCATTTCCAGGATAGCATCAACATCCTTTAGAGAAGGGTCGCTCCCAACTAAGGGGGTGCAGGTGCTGTTCAGCAGTATCTCTTTAAATTCAACTCGTTTTCTCGCTTTTTCTGCAACATCAGAGAGCTGGCCTAACATCATCATGAAATCCATCCGGGGTAGATAATCATGCAAGATAGCAAGTCTTCTTACATCTTCTCTTTTGCAGGCCCTGGGGTTGCCTGTCTCTAAATCCATGATGTTGATATTGCTTGACTCTCCTCCAAAATATGACCGGTATTCTTCAAGTTGAATTTTTCTGTTTCCCTCTCTGTCGCTGACAACAACTCTTGAAGGAGCAGTTCTAATAGCTTCCTCAACTAAAAATGATGGTATTTTAACAGTATTATTATCATCTATATGAGCTCCGGCACCGTCTAATAATTCAATAGCTTCCTGGTTATTGACCTTTATTCCCGTGCTTTCTAGTAGCTCCAGAGTAGCATAATGCAGATCTTTAATTTGATCTTCTGATAAAATTTTAAATTGGGGATGACGTATTTCGGTGTAGTTTGTTCTCATTTTTCTCCTTTC
>PWEJ01000137.1 GCA_003553485.1 Halanaerobiaceae bacterium
CTTGCCGTCTCTGTCGGGGGCGGAAAGGTTTACGGGGAAGACGGGGATGCCAGCGTCGGCGAGCTCGACAGCGGCGCCGACCGTGGTATCATTGTCGCTGAGCGCATCCCCATGCCTCATCTCCTCCGCGCCCCGCGCCGCTCCCACGGCCGGGGCGCTGCAGTTTGCGGCACTCATACGCCGCACTCCTCCGACGTGCTTTCGCGCACCCGCTCGTCGAGCCATGCGTCGAGGTCTGCCTGCCGATACCGAACGGCGCGGCCTAGCTTCAAATAACGCGGCCCGTCGCCGGTGTATCGCCAGCGATTTAGCGTATTGGAGGATAGGCCGACGTACTCGGCAGCCTGTTCAGTGGTAAAAGTCGTGCTCTGCATGTCTGGCCCTGCCTTGTGTTGGATGACAGGGCCAACGTATGCGCTTGATTAGACCGGAAAAATTGCCAGGCGCTAGCGGTATGTAAGAATTAGCGGCGGCCGGGTTTTCGGACGTATCCCGGGATGACCTCGGATTCGGTCAGCCACCGCCACAACACGCGCTCGTTCGGGCAGTGCAAGCGCTCCTCAATTAACACGCGGGCCACCTCCTCAAGGATTTGCGCCTTGCGCAGCGTCTGCCCGGTGTCAGCCGCGACCATGTCGCGCGCCACAGTCACGGCCTGCACCTTGGCTTCGCCGTATCGGTTATTCGTGTTGGTCGCGCCCGCTCGGCGTCCCCGCCGGTGCTGGATAGCGGACGCAGCGCCAGCCTGCTCCATGTCGGTTGCCGCATGGGCCTGCTGCTCGACTTTCGCGGCGAGGTGCCGTTGCTGCTCGATATGGTGGTCCAGTGAAGCGGCGAGCTCCGGCGGCAGCGGATCACCGCCGGTTGCGCGTTTCCATTCCGCTTCCATTTGATCGCGCACGGTCGCAGCACGCTCGCGGATCAGGTTTGCGAGGGCGTGCAGACCGTCGCGGCCGGAGAGTTGGTGCGCCCGCTCGACATCATCCTCGATGCGATCCAGATTGCGCAGCAGCCAGGCGCGCACGTCTTCCGGGTCGCGCGGGTCGCACTCCAATCGGGTGCCGTCGCGGGTGGCCCACTTTCTCTGCTCGCTCACGCCCGCGCCTCCAGGCTCACTACATTGTCGCCTTCGTACGCAAGGCGCTTGCGCTCGATAAAGTCGGCGATGCGCTGCGCGTGGTCTGCGTATTCCGTCATGTCGGTGGTGTCGTAGTTCTCCATACGCACCGACAGGGCTTGGTATGCCTCGCCCTTACGATTGCTCAATAGCTCCACCACCAGCGGGTCCACGTTCGCCGCCTTCGGGCCGCAGGCATCTACGAACGTCCTGCGCAGATCGTGTGCGGTCACGTCGCAGTCGGCCGCCACATTGGCGCGCGCCAGCCCGTCGCGAATGTCCTCGACGTGGCCCGACCGGCTCCTGGCCGGGAAGACGTACTCCGAGCCGTCGCCGATCTGGCGCACGTCCTCAAGAATGGACACGGCCTGCGAGGCTAGGGGGAATGTCCGGGGGCTGCGATGTTTGGTGTCGGCAACGTGGAGGGTGCCGGCGTCTAGGTCGATGTCGCTCCAGCGGCGGGGGAGTACGTCCGACTTGCGTAGCCCGGTCAGCATGAGCACCGCCGCAGCGGCGGCCTTGAGGCGCACGCCCAGGTGTTCCGCTTCGTCAGTGCGGGCTGCTTCCAACGCGGAGTAGAACGCGCCGATCCGATCCATTGGCACGCGGGTCTTTCTTCCGGCAACGTCGCCCCGGTAATGACTAGCATTTTGGATGACCGTGGCCGGGTTCGTAGTGATCACGGCGCCTTGGTGGCGATGGATGACATAGTTCAGGATCGCGCTTAGCACCCGCAGCGCCTGGTTCCCCTGCGCCTGCGAGCGGTCGGCTAGCTGCTTGTACTTCTTCACCACGTCGTCCGACGTGATGGTGCTCACCGGCTTGTCGGCCCACTCAGCGAACGACGCCCGTAGGTGGCGGCGTATGTCCTGCTTGCTGCGCTCAGCCAGCGGTTTGTGGTCCGACTTGCGCCGCTTGTTCTCCATGTAATCCTCGGCCGCTTCCCGCAGCGTCAGACCGGACAGGTTGGCACGCTGCTGCTCAGCCACCGGGTCAATGCCGTCAGCCATCTTGCCCAGCAATGACGACGCACGCTTGCGCGCCCGGTCTGTTGTCAGGGGGCCATCCTTGGTCGGCGCCCCATGCTTGCCAATGGTAATGCGGCGGCTCTTGCGTCCGACACGCGCCTGCACGATATAAGAGCGGCTACCCTTCGCGGTCACCCGCAACCCGAAGCCGGTCAAATCGGTGTCCCACCAGAGTGCCGTGCCCGAGTCCGGCACCCGGTCGGCGGCCTCTACGGTCGTCTTCGTCAGCTTGATTTTCCCGCCGCTCGTCATGGTCCGTTGCCTCATTTTGTAAGCACATAGTAAGCACTTTACAGACAACTCCATCTAAGAACAACGGATTAAGTACCGCCTAACACATTGACGTGTATCCACTGAGGTGCTTACATCTATATAGGGACAAGGCAACGGGACGGACTCTGACTCCGTCAGCGGTGGTTCGAATCCACCTCCCCCAGCCATAAAAATCAGGCACTTACGGAAGACGAGGCCACGGACGGCCAGCCTGAGTAAGCAAATGGTAAGCAAGTTGCCTTGTCCCTGTTCACCTTCAACGGAACAGGAGCACAGGCAATGGACAACGATCTGCCCACCGATGAGCGCGTCCTCGACACGCGCATCCCCGAGCACTACGCCTTGGACGGCCTCGACTACGGCCGCCATGTCTCGACGCCCGGCTGGACGGGCTACTACGTCCGGCCCACCGGGTCAGCGCTGCCGATGATGGTAGCGCGGATGGACCCTACAGTGGACTACTTGGACTTGACGGACCTGGAAGACGAGATCGCCGCACGGGGCACGGAAGCCGAGTGCGTGGTCGCCGCGTTCAATGGCGACGGTCAGCGCTATTACCA
>PWEJ01000004.1 GCA_003553485.1 Halanaerobiaceae bacterium
CCCTTCTAATCATCCTAATAGTCTCATTATCCAGCAACAGCTGAGTATAACTAAAGGTATTGCCAGAATCCAGCATTCCCGGTCCGTAAATCAAATTGGCACCGGCAAGAGCAGGTAAAAGAGTGGTGATATCTTTCTCCTGTCCGGCCTGGAGATCAGCAAGTTTGCTATCTGCCTAACCTCCTGCTAAATAGGAGGGTAATTTATAGTATTTAGCGATCTTGGCTAAAGCTGCACTAAATAGAGCCAGCTCCGGTGAACCAACGGAGGCAACATTTTCCTTGAGATCATAGATGGTAGTTGAGCTGCCATACATAACCGGTGCCCCCCGCTCAACCTGCTGGGCCAGCGTCAACCCGGCTAAAACCTCAGCGTTATGGCCTACTAAAGTTCCGGCCAGAGTTATCGGCGAGGTAGCCCCGGCCATAGCAGCTGGTAAAATTGTCACCGGCACCCCGGCCCTGGCACAGGCCATGATCACCTCAGCTCCTTCAGCCTGAATCTGTAAAGGACTCTGAGGACAGACATCGGCAGATATTATCGGCCGGCGGCGCAGCTCCTCTCTTCCCCCAACAACTGCCGCTCCCATATCCAGACATTTTTCAGGATTTTTGCCGCTGAAGCCATGACAGTGCTTGGTTGTATTATTAAGATAGGCTTCAGTAGCATGGAGATAGACCTTATCCTGGGGACAATCCCGGGCTGTAACTGCCAGAGAATAAACTTCTATATCTGAGAGGCCATCAACCATTCTGGCAGTGGCGGCCACATCCTCTTTGGTGGTATCCCTTAACTCCCCGCTGGTTGGGTCTACAATATTTATTCCTGAACCAAAATTAGTAAAATAAACTTTCTCCCCTCCCACTTCAAGGTCATTTTTGGGATCTCTACCAGCCAGCAGAATCTGTTCTGGAGCAGCTTTAATAGCATCTTCCACCAGATAATGAGGGAATTTTACAATCTGAGCGCTGTCATTGACCTCAGCACCAGCTTCCTGAAGTATCTCTCTAGCTCTGGTTGAAGTTATTTTTAAGCCGGTCTCCCGCATAACTTTTAGAGTAGCCCGATGAATTTCAGCCAGCTCATCGGCTGTTAAAACCTCCAGTTTCAGACCGGCAAGACGCAGGGAGCCAGCCTTGCTAATATTTTCAGTCATCATTTCACCTCCTTTGAGACAATAATTACTCCAAAGGTAATTCGGCAATATCAGTCTGAGCTTTTAAATCTTTAAGTAATGCCTTGAGCTCACGCTGCTGAGACTCTGACAGATAAGCAGGGCTCTCTTCAAAAGTAAGTTCCTTTATTCTCTGAGAAGCTCGAGCAAAGATCGATTTTTTCCCCTGTCGTTCCCAGTCACTGCGATTTCTGCGGTCTATGACTGAGGAAGGATAATACGATTCCTCACGGTATAATCCCAGGGTATGCCCGGTATCAAGATAACTACCTCCAGGACCCAGTTCAGCAATCAAATCAGCAGCCAGGCTCTTTTCAGTCACTTCAACCCCCCGGGCTAATCGAAGTGCCATTCCACATATCTCGTTATCTATTACCAGTTTTTCCAGGCTAAAGGTATCGACAAAGTCCAAAATGCCTGGCCCTGAAACCAGATTGGTTTTAGCCAGACTGGCCAAAGTACCACTGAGGGCTGTCTCTAATCCTGCCTGGGCATCCACCACTTTGGCATCGCTTAAAGCAGCATAGGTGTGGGTTGGCAAATTCAAGTATTTCCCTATCTGGGAGCAGCAGGCCCCGATCATGGTGGCTTCAACTGCACTCATGGGAGTTGTGCCAGCTTTCATATCAAAGTTTACTGGAGCCCCACCATAAATGACCGGGGTGCCCGGGTTTACCAGCTGGGCCAGAGTTAGACCACTTAATATCTCTGCAGTATGTAACAAAACTGAGCCGGCCAGGGTTACCGGTGAGGCTGCCCCTGGCATGGGCAGAGATATTAACTCCTGGGGCAGAGATAAATTTGCACAATCAATAATATTATGGCTGCTAATCTCACTCCACTTTAAGGGCGGTGAAGGACAGATATCAAAGACAGCCCGGGGTTTTTCCTGGAGGGCCTTGCGACTGCCGGCAACTACCTTTAACATTTTTTCCATATTGATGATGCCAGCCCGGCTAAAAGCACCGGTAACGATTGGTTTGCTGGAGTTTTTTAAAAGCAGATAAAGCCGATAACTATCAGCTAACTTATCAGGAACATCGCTTAAAACTACCGAGCTTGACTGAAGAGCGATATTTTCCAGCTCCTCAGTTAGACGGGCTATGCGGACAAGATCGCTGGCCTGCGCCCGGCGGGTCGTTTCCCCATCATCAGCTAAAATATTTAAGGCTGCTGAGCCCGGGACGAAATGGAGTCTGTCGCCACCTAGAATAACTTTATCATCGCCTTTAAGATTATATAATTCAACCTTATCTGGAGCCGAAGCAATAGCTTCCTGGACCAACTCCGGGGAAAAACGGACTGTATTGTCATTAAGCTCAACTTTAGCCCCCTGACTCTGAAGAATTTCCAGAGCTCGAGGAGAATGAAATTTTACGCCAGTCTCTTCTAAAATTATTAAGGCCTGCTGGTAAATTTCTTCAACAGCTTCAGGGCTCAAAAGAGAGAATTTTGGCGATTGAGAGCAAAACCTTGGCTGGGATTTCATCGCTAATCAACCTTCCAGTTTTACAGGATTATACAGTATCAACGAGCAGTATTATATAGGGCAGATAAATGAGTCCAATTTAATATAATTTTATAATATAATTAGACTTTTTGCACGAACTTTAACGAATTTTTTAGAAAAGATTTTTGTCAATAGATTATTGTAAAAGCAGATATTGGATTTTCAATATGTAAACTTTATAAAAATTTCATTTTTATCTCTGTATTATCTCAGGGCTGGTCAAACTCA
>PWEJ01000170.1 GCA_003553485.1 Halanaerobiaceae bacterium
ACAGAATACCTGTAGAATGATACACTTTTAATTGGCAATGAATTAAATAAAACTGAATGTTAAGTTGCGAAAATTTGTTAACTTAACTTCCCTGACAAAGTAAATGCAATCCTTAACGGTACAATGGATTGCATTTACTTTATCAATTAACCTCTCAATTTTTTGATGGCGTTGTTTAATTGACACAGTTGTTTATTTATAGCATAAAATTAATGATTGCCGAGTGAAGCAACGCTGTGTGTTAACTTGCTACCTTATGGAGAAACCCGTTGGAATAATTATTAATGTGTCTCGAAATCATTATGGCGATGAAATTTGTCACGCCGACGTAGCTCAATTGGCAGAGCAGCTGATTTGCAATTTTCCCAAAGCATATTATAGCTAATTATAATGAGTTATATTAAGTGCCAGAGAGCATGATAAAAAAAGCTTCCCTGTGAATTGTTTCAAAAATTTTGTTAATATTTTTAATTTTAGAGGGGAATATATTAGAAACATAGAATAATATATAGAAAGAATATCTTTGTACGGCAGCCTCAATTATAATAGATTTAGTTGCTCCAGGAAAATAAACTGGCAGGGATTTGTTGACAATAATGGTGAAAAATAGCAATAAATAAATTTTAATGGTTAAATGGTTACTTGAATTTTCGCACCTCTTATTGGGCCATACAAATTGCACAAAAAGAAGAAGCCTATATCTGACGTGGAATTTATTGCCACACAATTTAATTGCTTGATTCCAGGTCTTGTTTTGGAAAAATATAATCTTTAAAGGGGGAGTATAAGATGAAAAAGTTAGTATGTTTCTTATTAGCATTATTAATCGTTTTGTCGTTAGCAGGTTGTTCTTGTTCAGCAGGGGGCCAGGCTGTTGAAGAGTCGGTAAGGGAGTTAGCAAATGCAACAGGAAAAAGTGAAAGTGACTTCTCACCAAGTAAGTCTACTGATCGCTCTAGTTTGTGTGAAGGAGAGCAGGTTGCAGTTGCCATGATGTTGAGCGATGCAGGATATAACCCAGACCTGAACTCTTACGATAGGCTGTGGTTGGTTGAAATAGTCGATGATGAGGGGGAAGAGTACCGGGTGCTTTTTACTGGAACTGGGGTAGTGATCCCGGATCGCTACCTCAATTAATAGTACAAGATCATGCTCAACTTTCACATCTGACTTAATCCCAGTAGCGCTGGGTCTTGAAAATGCCCTCTTTCAGCGGATGAGGCTAATAATACTTACAGCCCTGGCTCGGGGAACAATGGGTCAAATCAAATAATTATTTAAATACTATGGGCACGGTGTAGTTGAAAAGTTTTTTAAGAAGATTCTAATGGGCTGCGCACACATCCGGATTGAATTTTATCTGTGGTCACTAAAACTTAAACTCCTTTCGATAAATAAATAAAGGAGGTAAAAATGAGAAAACATATATTAACATTAATAGTTTTTTTAATCATCGTAGGGATGTTGTTTGCTGTTGTTGGCTGTGCTAGAGAAGAGATGTTAGAGTCGGATGAGCCGGATGAGCTGACAGTTGCTATTATTAGCACCCATGAGATTGGGTGTGGGAATAGCCACTCACTGGCCCTGCAGGAAGATGGTACGGTCTGGGCCTGGGGATGGAACCCCCGGGGATTGCTCGGTGATGGTACCACGGAAGAAAGGCTTACCCCGGTAAAGATTTTGATTAACCTAGATCCCGGTAGCTAAAAATGTAGTAGTGGGACAAATGTAGCAGGGGTGCGGGGTGCCTGTTACATAGTATGAATATAAAGAAAAAATAATTGCTTTTTATAAAAGTTAGCATAAATATCATGTTATGTCGGCGTAGCTTTCGATGCGTCGGAATGCTTCGCTCAACATTTTTTCACCGGCGGTTACGCTTATTTTTATAGAGTTGTGCGGGCATATATCGACACATAAACCACATCCTTTGCAGTCATCCGTGATATACGCACCTTCCCTCCCCATAACAATAGCCTGTGCAAAACATTGCTCGGCACATTTTCCGCAGCTGTCGCAACTTGAATCTACTGTGATGCTCAATCCCTCCAGGCGATGCATACGGCTTCTCATATCCGAGTTCCATGAGAGTTGGTTGCGCATTGCAATACAACAACAGGTACAGCAAAAGCACAGGGTCAGAAAACGATTCCAGTCTTTCATTCTTATTCCCAGCATCAGGGGATCCGGATCCACGCGTCCGATTTGAGGGATCAGACCGGCTTCAATGGAACGCTTCAGGTGTGTTAGTGCTTCTTCAACCGAAACACTTTTGCCAATATCCGGGTTAACTTGTTTTGTCGCTTCTCCCAAAAATATACATCCTATTTCCATGGGGTAGTCATGGCAGCGGCATCCCACTCGGCAAAGGCAAATGGGGATTATAACACGGTGACAGGAACGACGAATCATTTCTTCTACAATTTGTTTCGGCAATACTGTTGATCCGCTATTTTCAAGTTCTTTGTTAATTGGTATGAAAGTTACATCATATCTATTTTTATTGACAATCCATCCAGTTAGTTTGCCTACTAAGGGCCAGGCAGTGCTTTTAGCCCAGAAATCGGTAACGGGTTGCCAGATATAACTACCTGCAAGTATTGTACGCCAGTTTCTTTTCCTCCAAAACATTTTATTCATCTCAAGCTTCTCCTTTCCCATTTTTAAAACACAGTGATCTTCCATTTGACGCTCATACAGGGCAAGCCCCGTAGTTTTTAGCTTAAATGATTTGAATAATATAATTATGGATAAGAGAATGCTTTTTGACAGATAGGAATTTGCTTTTTCATGCTGAAATGTAGCACAAGCTTTATTTGCATGTCAAACCATAATTTACATCATATGGAAAAGAAGCAAAGGCTAATTAAGTAAAAAATCAGACAAAAT
>PWEJ01000032.1 GCA_003553485.1 Halanaerobiaceae bacterium
ATAACATTCCCATTTTCAACGGTTTTTCAGAGCACCAGGTCCCCTAAGCCTGGTGTCTTTTTAATTTTCCTCCTCCAGAAAAAATTTTAAACTTAAAATTTAACTCTCGCTAAAACCTCTCGGCTAATTTTTTAGTCAGAAAAATCTCGATAAAGAGATATTGACGCTGCAGTTGCCCCCGCTCTACAGCTATGGCCAGCCTTAAAGCCCTCATGACCTTCCCCCAAAGTTAATCATGATTGTAAATTATATACTACTCTGACTCCGTTGTCAATAGAAAATTTAAATTTTTAACAAAAAAAGATTCTTCTTTACAATTTTGCTATTTTAGAGTATAATGAGTTAGTTTTAATTAATTTAACATAAAATGTAATAAAGGGAGTGGTTACTATTAGTGGTTGGATTAAATTGCATCGTTCAACTTTGAACCACTGGATCTTTGATGATCCCGAAACTTTCAAGCTCTGGATCGCTTTGTTGCTTAAAGCCACACATACTTCACATCAGCAAAGAGTCGGCAACCAGGTGGTCAGCCTTGAGCCCGGCGAGCTTATTTTTGGCCTGGAAAGCTTTGCTTTTTTGATAGATTTACATCGCAGCAAGATCTATCGGTTAATTAATCTTATGGTCGAAGAGGGATTAATCAGCTATGATACCTATAGTTACAGTGCTTTTTCTCTGATTAAAATTAAAGACTGGGAAGTATGGCAAAAAGGGCAAAATGAAACACCTGCAGCCCCGTCATATGAAGGATTTAACGGATTGGGTGAAAGGGGTTTGAAAGGGGTGCGAAAGGGAAGTGAAATAGATGTGAAAGGGTTTTGAAAGGGAAGTGAAAGGGAAGTGAAAACAAACAATAAGGGTAATAATGCTAAGAAGGGGAATAATGTTAAGAAGGGTAAGAATAAAATGAGGAAAAATCCCCCCGGCATGATGGAGCGGTACGAAAAAGCCCTGTCTGAAGAAAGGAGAATGCCTGACCAATGACCAAATCTGAAATCATAAAAATCCTCACTTTTCTAAAGGGCTGTTATGGTCATAAGTTTAAATACCCCCGGGATTCCACTATAAAAACTGCTGACCTGGAAGAAAAATGGTTTTCCTTTCTCCATAATTTCAATTCTGTTGAAGCCAGGATAGCAGTTAAAAGGGCCTGCCTGCAAAAACCAGAGTGGCCCCCTACTCCTGCTGAGGTAGCAAGTGAAATATTCAGGCTTTTAAATCCCAGGGCAGAAAACCTGTCTGGATTGAAAGCCTGGCAGCTGGTACTTAGCGCTATCAACAGGTACGGCACCTACCAGGCTGGAGAGGCTCTGCGTTCTCTACCAGACCAGGTCTGTGAGGCACTGGATAATATCGGTGGCTTTGATAGAGTTGCCCTTTCTAATAATCAGGACTCCTATCTCTATCACCGATTTCTTAAAGCCTATGAGGAGTTAAGTGACAAAAAACTGCAAGCAGCACTGCTGCCTGCTGCCTGTGAGGCTGATAACCCGGCAGGCTATCTAGCAGCAATTGAAGAAGGAGATGTCTAAACCAATCAAAGGCCGTCTCTCTCAGGAGGCCAAAGAAACGCTGTTGAACTATATCCTACGGGAATTATAAAAACAAGGGGTGATCAAGAGAAAACGAATCTGTCTATCTGATGAAGAGATGGTTGAAATCTATCTGGCCAAGTATAGGTCCTTAGGACGTCCGCCATCGGCTAAAGAACTCAATAAGGACCCCGAGACACCGTCATACTGGACATACCTCCGCAGACTGGGTAATAAGCAGAAGATCTGCCGGGATTTGGGCCTGCCCTTGATATCGCCTAAAATGTTCCAGCTATTTTGCTCTGATTGTGTGGAGGAAAAAGATCTTTGCGGTCAACATCCTCATATCTGCGCTCAGGATGCCGCCCTCTATTTCCGCGGTCTAGACCAGGAAGAGAGGCATGCTGACGAGCAGTGCTAAATTCAGATGGTACTGATGGAGAACGTTAATCTTGAACTTCTTCCATAATTGTGATAATATGTTAAAGGGTTAATAAATAATTCATATTTTTTTAAAGTTTCCCAGGCAGTAAAGAGTACCCCTCAGGCCTGCCCGGGAGTTTTTCTTCTATCTCTAAAGTCTCATCACAAGCTTCATCACAGCCTTTAAGCTTACCGATAGAGAGTGCTGCTCAATTCTCTCCCCTGCCCCTTTTATTACTAGAAATCCCGATTTTTGCTGATGCTGGATGGCCAAATGAGCCAGATCATCCTGCACCTCTATATCAACTTTCTCATTTTTAAAGCTATTATAATTTACTTGAAGGTTAAATAATGCTGGCTCTTCTGAATATTGAAGGCAACAATAACTGATATTTAACCTTTCATCATCTCCACAAACTTTTCGGCCAATTCTGGGTCAAACTGACTGCCGGCACATCTTTTTATTTCCTGCAAAGCCTCTTCTTTACTCATTGCCTCTTTGTAGGGCCTGCCCGCTGTCATAACATCGTAGGCGTCCACTATGGAGATTATCCTTGATAATAATGGTATCTCTTCTTCTGCTAATCCTTTAGGATAACCTCTACCATTCCATTTTTCATGATGGCATAATATAGCTCTGGCCACCGAGGAAAATTCATCTGTAGATGAAGCAATAACATAGCCTCTCTCAGGGTGTTCTTTTATTATTTCCCATTCTTCCTTTGTCAAATCTCCAGGCTTGTTCAATATATCCTTTGAAATTGTGGTTTTGCCTATATCATGAAGTGAAGCCAGAAGAGATAAATTGTTTATTTGCTCGTTTGATAAATTCATTTTTTCTCCCAACCTATGTGCCAGCTTGGTCATTCTCATGGCGTGTTCCATAGTCTCCTGGCTTTTAGC
>PWEJ01000107.1 GCA_003553485.1 Halanaerobiaceae bacterium
GGGAGGTTATCTGGGAGCTGCCTAATTTTGATTTTAGACTTATTGATGCTGAAAATATTAGACGTCACTACGCTTTAACAGCTGATAACTGGTTTGAAAATTTTCAGCAAGTTCGAACTCAAATAACTAATAAATTTGATGAAAAATTCGCCCGAATGTGGGAGCTTTTTTTAGCTGGAGTAGTGGCCACCTTCCGTTATTTAGGCACTTCAGTTCATCAATTACTTTTTGTTAAAGGAATTAACAACAACGTACCTTTAACCAGAGATTATATGTACAAATAACAGATTAAATTTTAAGCATTTAATCTCTAGATAATTATAAAAATAAGCTAAGCGCTCCTCCCCAAAGATAATCAACGGGAGAGGAGCGCTTTTGTCGCTGGAAAAATTATTTCATTTTAGATTAACTTAAGAGGTTAACTTAAACTTAAAGTTAAATTTCAAATTTATTTACCAGCTCGGCAAGTTCCTGGGCCATTTCAGCCAGTCTTTCGGAAGCTCCTACAATTTCATCGGTGGCAGCGGTCTGCTCTTCCGTGGATGCGGCTACCTCTTCTGCATTACTGGATGACTCATCACTTACTTCAGAAACTTCTTCAATTGTTCTCCTGACCTCGGCACTACTGCCGGCCATAGTCTCACTCCGGTCAGCTATTTCAGCAATGGACATATTCAAACTATTTACGGCCTCTTTTATCTCGACAAAAATATCTTCGGTATTTTTAATTCCCTGTACACTATCATCTACCACTTCGTCAGTCTTTTCCATGGATTGAACTGTATCCTCTACTTCTAGCTGGATCTTACTAATAATTTCAGAGATCTCCTCCGTGGAATTAGAGGATTTTTCAGCAAGTTCTCTAATCTCTTCTGCGACGACACTAAAACCTCTTCCTGCCTCTCCAGCTCTAGCCGCTTCAATCGCTGCATTTAGAGCCAGAAGATTGGTCTGTTCAGAGATACTATTTATAAGATCTACTATTTCATTTATCTCATCAGAAAGAACTCCCAGCTTATTTATTTTTTCCGCCACCTGATTGGCATGTTCTTTCACCTGATTGATTTGCTCGATGGATTTCTCCACTGAATCACTACCTTTACCAACATTTTCACTGACAGAATCAGCCTTTTCTTCCATATCAGTGGCCAGATTAGTGACTGAATCAATCTCCTGAGCAAGGTCATTGATATTTCTTTCTGTTTCACTCAATTGAGCTGCCTGTTCTTCTGCTCCTGAAGCCACCTGTTGAATAGATGCCCCCACCTCTTCAGCTGAGGCAGAAATCTCTTCACTGGTTGCCGATAACTCTTCGCTAGAAGAGGTCAGCTCCTCGGTCAATTTAGTAATATCAACTAATATTTCTCTAAAGTTAGTATAGAGCTTATTTAAAGCCTCGCTCAAAGTTCCAACTTCATCTTTGCTCTCTAATTCCAGCTCTCCCTGGTCAATTTTTCCAGCAGCCAGGGTTTCAGCATAGCTGGTTGCCCTCTGTAAGGGCCTGGTTATTTTTTTAGTAATAAAAATTATGGAGATAGTTATTAACAATATTATTGATAGCGAAGCAATTATTAGTAGATTTCGAAATTGACCCAGCTCCTGCTGGACATATCTCTCATCATAGATCATCGTTAAGGTTCCTAGATTGGTTCCATCGGCTGAATTTATAGTATCCTCTAGATGAAAGATATTGTCTTCATCAACTTTATCATAGGGGTCTCCTTCAATATTCTCACTCTCAATAGAAATTATTCTTTCTCCATCGGATTCTACCCCTACATATAGTAATTGAAATCTTTCAGCAAATTCTCGGGCCTCTTCCTCCATTCCTTCATAATCATCAAACCATAAAGGGCTGGCTCCTGAGATAGTCATGGCATCAAACTCTCTCTCCACGTTTTGGTGAAATTCTTCTACCAGCATATTTTCCTGATAATTAAATAAGAAAAATAATACTACAATGAAGGCTATAATAGTTACCCCGATGATAGAGAATAGCAATTTATTACGTATACTATTAAACATTAATAAAGCCCTCCTATATTTTAGTGAGTCTGTTTATTAGCATCAACATCTTTAATTATAACTTCCTATCCTGCAGTACAGGGAAATCATCTCTGATATGCCGCAATTTCTCCAGATCAATCTGTGCTCTAACTATCCCGGCATGATAATCACTTCCAGAGATTATTGTTCCCCAGGGGTCAACGACCATGCTGTTGCCGGCATATATCTGTTCCTGAAAGCTACCGGCGCAATTTGCTGAGACTAAATAGAAAAGATTCTCTAAAGCTCTACTTTGATTTAAGATCTGCCAGTGTCTAACTCTGGGAAAGGGCCAGGCAGCAGTTACTAAAACTATTTCTGCTCCTTCATCCAAAAGCTTACGAAAGAGTTCTGGAAATCTCAAATCATAACAGGTAGCTAAACCTATTTTGCCCAGGGGGGTGGTTACTGTAGATACATTCTGGCCAGGCTTAAGAATACGAGCTTCCTGTGATCTATAACCAAAAAGATGTATTTTTCTATATGTAGAAATTATTTCTCCTTCATTATTAAGCAATATACTGGTATTATATAATTTTTCTCCCTCTTCTTCAATAATACTGCCAGCATGAATATATGAATTTATCTCAACTGCTTTAGAGGCAAGGCGGGAGACAGTCTCTCCAGTAATTTCTTCACTTTCTTTTTCATAAGAGGCAAAATCCAGAAAATTTACACTCCAAAGCTCAGGCAGAACAATCAAATCAGCATCTCTGGCTCTATCAATCTCCTGAAGTGCTAAAGTTATTCTCTCTTCCTTAGATTGCTCAGCTGTAATATTTAGTTGCAAAGAAGCAA
>PWEJ01000166.1 GCA_003553485.1 Halanaerobiaceae bacterium
CAGTCGCTCCATAATATATTCGAATTTGTCATAAACAGGAGCAATACGATCATATCTATTTTTAACAGAATTATTTTTATCATCCATAATTATACCTCCTGTCAGGGTAATTTTAACTTATCAGATTATATTTGTCAAAATTGTAATAATAATTTTAAATGCAAAATTTATATTTTCTATTTCATCCTCATAAACATCTTTACCACTGTCCTATTATATCGAAGTGAAGTTGAAAGACTGTAACTACAAGACTGTAGATGTTAAACTAAAAGCACGGCAACATTTTTAAGCTGTCCCTGCGGCTATTTTTTGTTTGCAGTTTCCTTTGCTTAGCTTAAGCTTATATGCTCCCCCGGGGTATGTAACTAGTTTACATACAAATGGCAGAAAATGGACTATACTGAATGCAATTGCTCATCATGCATGCTTAAAGAAATTTCGACCTGGAATAAATATAAAACTAAATTATAGATATAAAAGCAGGTAATTAGAAAATAAAAACAGGAAATTCATATTCTCTTCATATTCACCCTGTATTATGTAGTTAAATAAGAGTAAAGCTATAGGCTTTTTCAACTTAAGGAGGCTTAAAATGTTAAGCGATTTCTTGCTAGCTCATCCTGAAAGTAGCGAGAGTTTTAATCATATGATGGGACGTTTTACCGGAGGAGGTTTTTTAATGGTTTTATTGTGGATTGTTGTCATTATCGGTGCCATCTGGTTAATTAAAGAGGTAGTTGCCGACAATAATAGCGGCAGTAGAAGTAATAATATTTCTCACACTGACAGACACAGAGAAACTCCTGAAGAGATATCCAGGAAAAGACTGGCCCGGGGGGAGATATCCCGGGAAGAATTTGAGGAAATACTAACGGGGTTAAGAGATCATTAATAGGACAATCTAACTGTATTAATGGGTCACCACCTGTACTTTTTACTAAGCTTTGACAGCATGTTTAAGATTATTTTCAATGTGAGGCTTTAAAATGGGGATTTAAACATCCCTATCAAAACAGATAACGGGAGGAAAGATATAATGAAAAAACAGGCAACTTTAGTTCTGGCAGTATTACTGGTTTTTGGTATCTTTGCAGGCAGCATTCTGGCTCACAGTAATAGCGATCAGCAGGGTAGAGATCACATGGGAGGACAGATGCACGGACATATGGGCGGAAGCTTTCTAGAGGAAGAAATCAGTGAAGAGGAGAAAAATATTATACTGGATATCTTAAGAAAAACTGAGAAAATGCAGGCTTTAAGAGAAGAATATCGCCAGCAGCTGCTGGCAGAAGCTCCGGAGGAAGAGCTGACAGCCCTGGAAGATGAGATATTTGAACTGCAGACGGAACTGGAAAAAGACAGACTGAGAATTCAGGAGCAGGAAGGTTTATCCGGCAGAGGATTTAGAACCATGCACGGTGATTTCTTTGGCACTGGAACTCACTGCTGGTAAATTTCAATAATAATATCCAGCAAGATAACTATGCTTTACCGGCTAATTTAAAATAATTTGGGCCTGATAATTGTAAAAAATATTCAACGATTAACCCTATCATTTAGCATTTCATTAGCTAAATGATAGGGTTTTTAATTTCCAGAAAATAAAAGGGCTTCAGATGAAGATGGAAAATTATTTGAATAGAAGAAAAAAACTCATAATCAATCCGCTTAGGAGGCTGACAGTGCAGGGCTTTAAAGATGTTGTTCATCTCCTCCTGAGTCTCGGATCTAATTAAAAACTTGCCTCTTCGCTATTTAGTATGGATTTACCCATGAATGACAAATAAAAGACTCAAATAGATTCATTTCAGTTTCCAGTTGTGGTATAACCTGTATATCATAATTGGGAAGGATGAGGACTTATTAATTTCAATAACAACAACCTTAAATTATTTGCTCAAGCTTTAGGAATCGAAGATCCCTGGAAACTTGATAAAATTAAATTTGATAAAGAACAGGGCAGACTTGATATGCATGTCTCCTTTATAAAAGACAGTAAATTCCCCTGCAAAAAATGCGGTGAATAATACACCATTACGTTGCTGAAGCTTTAGCCCAGGAATATTTTTAAGGAAGCAAAGGTTACCTATGATAAGTTTCATGTCATGAAAAAGATCAATGAAGCAGTAGATAAGGTTCGCCGTCAGGAGAATACTGAAAATAGTCTTTTAAAGAAGACGCGTTATATCTGGCTAAAGAACCCGCAAAATTTGACTAAAAAGCAACGGGAGAAATTCACATCTTTAGCTAAAATGAACTTAAAAACCGTAAGAGCCTACAAGCTCAAGCTAGCCTTACAGGAGTTCTGGCAGATAGAAGATGTTACTACCGCTGCAGCTTATTTGCAAAGGTGGTATTTATGGGCTAAGCGGAGCCGTTTAGAGCCCATGATAGAAGCAGCTGATTTTATCAATAGAAACTGGCAGGGTATAATGCAATACATCACCAGCAGAATCAACAATGGTATTTTAGCGGGCATCAACAGTGTTATCCAGACAGTAAAATGGATTACACTGATTAAAGAGGATGAAATGGACTCCTCTATTACCATTTAAGGTAATTTATACCAAAGGTGTTACCCACAATAAATAGCGAAGAGCCAAAATATTACCAAACCAAAGAAAGGTGGTAAGACTTATGGCCCAAATAATTTTGGCTACTACTATGTAATAATTGACAGCCTATTTATTATTTACGGATCTTCTCGTAATCAGTTGGTAAAATTAAAGAATATGGCATTAGCAAATTTCTACAATTACTTTGATTGCATGGTTTTTAGCGTTTCTATTATATAGATCTATAATATTCTGATTGCACTGCATAAAGTCGATATTATCAAAATTA
>PWEJ01000167.1 GCA_003553485.1 Halanaerobiaceae bacterium
CATCAGCCTCATCCTCTCAATAAGGTAAAATTAATAAGTTAACAGCACAAAATCGATATCGCCAGATTTAAAAATTATAATCCCTAGTATGACAGGATTCCAATCATGCAATCCCAATTATACAAACATTCGACAAAACGACCTGACTCAGTGAAACCACACATTTCGCTTTAACTCCGCTTCAAATCAATATTTATCCGGGTTGAATCCAAAACAAATATTATTTGAACCCGATTTGAACCCAACATACAAACCGATGGTTGGTTTGTTTGCCCCTATTATACTAACTAAATTTAGCCCTGTCAAGTCTTATTGCAAGTTTTATTGTCTTATTTTTTGCAAATATTTTTGCAAAGTTTATTGCAGGGTTTATTGCATGGTTTTTCCTGGGTTTGGGAGTCTCCCTCTTTTTACAGGATAATTTTCTAGAAAAAACAAAAAAAATTAAAAACTCCAGCTGCGAGAAATAAACTGCTTCTCACAGATGGAGTTGCCCCTAAAAAGAGAATTCGATTCAGTAACAAAGTCCGGTAAGATATAACAAAATCATCTTTTCCTTTACACTACAGCTACCACAACAAAAAAACCTCCGTCATCAATCGTCATAAGCAAAAAGACGGAGGTCAATAAAGCTCTTATACTTTATTTCGCATAAACTAATTTTTCACTTACTCTTTGCAATAGACATCCAGGCATAAATATTTTTAATAAAACTAAAAACTACTCATAAAAGCTGTGCCGGTAAGCTGTCTCATACATGCTAACAATATTTTCTACCGGAACATTATGCTGAATAGCATGGACCTGAGAAAAAACATATCCTCCTCCTTTTTTAAAGGTCAAGATATTATTTTTAGTCTCCTCAGCCACTTCTTCAGGAGTGCCCTCCGGCAAAGTATGCTGGGTATCACAGCCCCCTCCCCAGAAAGTCATCCTGTCGCCAAATTCTTCTTTCAAAAACTGAGGTTCCATATTTTCAGCAGATATCTGTACTGGATTGATTGCATCTATACCTGATTCCCTGAAATCTTCCAGTATCTCCTTTATCGAGCCGCAGGAATGTAACAGCAATTTAGCATCACTATTAGCTTTAATGTACTGCCATAGTTCCTGCTGCCGGGGCTTGATTATCTCCCTGTAAAGTTCGGGATTAATAAGCAAATTCCTTTGGGTACCCAGATCCTCTCCGCCCACCATAATAACATCTATCTTATCACCTACTAATTCATTATATCTTTTAAAATATTCAATGTTATGAATAACAAGTTTATCAAGCAGTTTCACTGCAAATTTCTTATTGGCCATCAAGTCCATCATGAAATTCTCAAAACCTCTTAATCCGTAGGCAGCTTCAAAGATACTGCCTCCAAAGATACCGATCACTGCCAGGTCACAGTTCTCTCTCAAGAACCTGGCCCGTTTCTCCAGCCCTTCAAGATACATATCAAGCTTATCCAAACCCGGCAAAATATAAAAAGAGAAGGCTGAATCCCAGCTGAAGCCTTCCAGATCCTCCAGGCTGGCATCTTCTAAGGGTGTAACAATGGGATCAAAATAAATCCCATTTGCAGGTCTTTTAGCCATCGGAATATTATTTTCAAGATGAACTTCCGAATTATCCTCTAACATCTCAGTGGTCCAGTTTTCCGGCACCAGAGATTTGCTGCCATCAGGCAGACAGGATTCTTTCCATTTAATCTCAGGCCAGAGACCGATTGTATCTATCTTAAAATATTCTTTAATTTCAATCTCCACCATAGCCAGCTGCTGCCACATATCAACAACTCGAGTGGGTTTATCTCTATTGATATCCAAATAGTTTTTCAGTTTATTGTAAGCAATAGCAGAAATACCGGTCCCCGGAATCCCACCAAAATCAAGGGGAACCCTGTCTGCTTCTTTATGATTTAAAGCCAGATTAACCCGTTCTCTTGATTTCATATCTTTCCTTTCTGGTCTATCCTTTTAAAACTTATCTTATTAAAGTTCCATTCTGCACTTACCCTTCCACACTTCCCTTACTGCACTTCCTCTTCTGTGCTCACCCTTACTCACTTACACTTTTGCACTTCCCTTACTGCACTTCCTCTTCTGTACTCACCCTTGCTCACTTACACTTTTGCACTTCCCTTTCTGCACTTCCTCTTCCCCGCTTACCCTTATCCACTTGCCCTTCCACACTCCCCTTACTGCACATCTCATTCTGCACTTACCCTTCCGCACCTCCAGCTTTCAGAACATCAAAACCTTCCCAATTTCATAACAAACTAAACTGATTAAATTTCCGGAAAAGTCAGCTCTATACTCTTATCGATATTTATCAACCTAACTACAATCTCCAGCACTTCCAGGCAGCTTTCATAATCTCCCTCTTCATAATATTTCTCAGCATCCAATCTCAAAAACATGATTCCGGTATAGATTTCATCAGTTAAATCCGGGGATTCATTGAAGAGAGTATATTTAATCTCTTCCATTAAAGATTTACTTAACTCTTCTCTGGACATGCTGGAAATATCTTCAGCAAGCAGAGAGAAGTTTATGCTTCCCGATAATAATAGCGCCATTAACAGTATTATAGCAGCTTTCTTTCCAAATTCCTTCATGCTAACTCCTCCTTCAATCTCTTAATTTCAGCTCGAGAGGGAAAGGCATCTGAAGTACCCTTCCTGCTCACAGTAATCCCCGCTGTTGCAGCCGCCCACCTCGCTGCCTCTTCCATATTTAGCCCTGCCAGTATCCCGACAGAAAAAATCCCGGTAAAGGTATCGCCTGCTCCCGTGGTATCCACAGCCTGAACCCGGGAGGCTGCAACTGTAATTTTAG
>PWEJ01000008.1 GCA_003553485.1 Halanaerobiaceae bacterium
AACAGACGGTTGAGGAAATAAAGGAATGCATAAAACGCTTTCATGATTATAAAATTAAGGTGCATGGTATGTTTGTGCTGGGAAGTGATGATGATACCGTGCAGACTGTACGGGAAACAGTTGATTTTGCGCTTGAAACCAGGATTGATAGCGTGCAGTTTTTAATATTGACACCCTTGCCCGGCACGCCTCTTTTTCAGAAAATGGAGGAAGAAGGCAGGATATTGACTAAAGACTGGCAGTTGTATGATGGTCATCACGTGGTTCATCAACCTGCCAACATTTCGGCTGAAACATTGCAGGTAGAAGTGGTTAAAGCTTTTAAACGCTTTTATTCTTTTCGTCATATATTTCAAAATCTGTTTCTTACAGGGGTCTATTCCGCGGTATTTAGAATGATGGGCTGGTGGTTGACAAGGCGGTTTGTCATGCAGAGTCAGGGCTACAAAACAGAGTTGAGTTATAAATTGGAAAAGGATCCCGGCTATTTGCCTCGTTTCTCTCGGAAATTAGCTCATTTAAAAGATGGAATTTTGGAGTTGAAGTCTGGAAAACATCCTCTTCGTGTCTGTATTTCTGAACAACGGGGAGTGCTTTACCTGAAAATACAGGGGGCGGTTGACACGCTGGGTTTTAAGAAATTAAGGCGTACCTGTGCTGGCTTGCTTCCTCACAAAGGCTTTCATGTGGTTATTAATACCCGTGAACTCAATATTACCTCCGAAAAAGCGGCAAAAAAAATGGCAAAGATGTTCTGTCGTTTTAATAAAAGAGTGCGCCGCCTTCAACTGGTGTTGCCTTCCGAAGAGAAACAACGGAGAATTATTGAAAAATATTTTTCTTTTAAACCTTCCCTGGAATTGATATCTTCCGACCGGTAGTTTATTTATGCTTTTTCCATTTCTCTTTGATGTATCTTCCGGACAGTGATGTGCTGTGTAATAACCGCAAAAAAGATGAGAAGATTCAAGGAATAGCATGAAATTTTCCCTGACAGGTCATTGTCCTTGTAAAACTTATTAACCTCTTTGTCAGCTATCTATCAGGCAGTATCTTTATATTCCTTTTCCGGACTCTCTTTTTTTGTTATATCCCGGCTGGTTAAGCAGAAAAGAGAGTCTATGTACTAAAAAAACAACTAACTTATAAATTATGCTACAATAAATTTTCAGTTATTCCGTTATAATGATAGAATAAGATATCTGCTGTTTTTGGGATAAGATTACCCGTTTTTTATTATCTCTCAAAAACTGAAGGAATGGTTTCATGATTTTGATTCCTAATATGAAGTTGTCAGGAGTTATTGTAGCAAGTATAGGCGTTCTTTTGCTGGGAAGTTGTGCTGCAACACCTGAGATCTCCGAAGTCGACGAAGAGATGTACGGACTGATAGGAGAAAAAAGTCAAGAAGTGGAAGGAATGGAAGAGGAGTTCAGTATCACCTATGAGCCGGTGGAATATGACGAGGGAGAAGAGATAGAGCTGGGCTTATCGAATTCCCTGGAAATAGCGTATCAGAACTCGCGGGATTATCAGACGAGGAAAGAGCGGTTATATACGCAGGCAATATCGCTCTCGAATGAGCGGCACAGATGGGGACCGCGAGCCCAAACCGGCCTGGAAGGCGAGGTAGAGCGTAGCGACCAGGAGACCTCTTTGATGGGGGGACTGGAAGCCGGCGTAAGTCAGATGCTGCAGCGTGGAGGAGACCTATCGGTTTCCATAGCCAGTAATGCTCTTCGTAATATATCCCTGGATGATCCTGTCACATCGGTTAACACCTCGATAAGTGCGGTTCTGGTGCAACCTTTATTGCGCGGGAGAGGCAAAGAGATAGCGATGGAAGACCTGACACAGCGGGAAAGGGACCTGGTGTATGCCATCCGGGAGTATGTGCGCTACCGTCGGGAGCTGTATGTACGCGTGACGAGAAATTTTTACAGGCTGGTGCAACAGCAGGATCAGATACGCAATGTAAGGAATAATTATGAGAATCTGCGGGAGGAATATGAGCGGGCCCGGCTTCTGGCAGAAGCAGGAAGATGGGAGCAGTTTCAGGTAGATCAGACGAGGCAGCGAATGCTCTCAGCCCGTGCGAGATGGATAAGCACAGAGCAAAGTTACCGGGAATCGCTGGATGAATTCAAGCTGATGCTGGGGATACCGGCAGAAGTAATATTGAGTATTGATGAAGCAGAATTAGAAGCGATGGTGGCAGAAGGGATAACGCCTGTAGACTGGCAGGAGTTGCAGGCGGTGCAGATAGCCTTGCAAAACCGTCTGGATTACCGGAATGTGATAGATGAAGTAGAAGATGCATGGAGAAGCATTCTTCTGGCGGAGGATGAACTCAAAGCGGATGCGGATCTTCGCCTGGAGTACCGAAATGTGAATCCGGATGAGCGCAAGCCGTTGAGTTTTTCCTCTCAGTCTGCCACTTATCGGGCGGTGATGGATATAGACCTGGCGATAGATAAGAAAATAGATATCAACGCGTATCGGCGTTCTTTAATCCAGTATGATGCGATGCGAAGGGCGATGGATGAGAAGCGGGATTCCATCATAACGGAGGTGCGCGAAGCGCTGGGCAGACTGGAGCAGTCGGAGCAACAGTATGAAATACAGCTGATGAGCCTGCAACTGGCGCAGCGTCGGGTGGATAGTGCGGAGCTGCTGCAGGAAGCGGGAAGAGTCACTGCCCGGGATGTGCTGGATGCCCAGGAGGACCTGCTGGATGCGCAGAATGATGTAACAGCGAGCTTGATAGATCATGTCAACGCCCACAATGAATTGATGCTGGCGTTGGATACCCTTCAAGTAGA
>PWEJ01000093.1 GCA_003553485.1 Halanaerobiaceae bacterium
ATGATCTCATTGAACAGGGAGTTTTTGCAGTTTCCACCAGCAAGCAGGAATTATGGTTCAAGTAATTTTTTAAAACAACCTCTGGGCCGGTGGAGGTTCAATGCTCAACCTCCCGGCAAAGGGTTGAAGTAAACTCTTTAACTCTGTCTTTTCACCCTTGGGGTCCAACCAGCTAGATATATCATCTTTTGTAATAATAACTGGCATTCGGTCATGAATTTCAGCTATTTCCTCATTGGCTTCGGTGGTGATTATGGTAAAGCGCCAGCTATCTTCGTTTTCAAAATCAAATTTTTTATATAACCCGGCCAGGGCAAAGATTTCTTCATTTTCCCCCCTGATTTGATGTTTTATTTTATTGCCAGAGGGTCCACTCCACTCATAAAAAGCCTGGGCCGGGATTAGACATCTTCTCTGGTGGAAAGAATCCTTGAAAAGAGGTTTTTCAGCAATTGTTTCGCTCCTGGCATTGATTATCAGCTTTTTGGAGCCTGAAAATTGGAACCCCCATTTCATTAAACCCAGTCGGCGACTGTTAGCCTGCTGGGGATCATTGATTAAAACAGGAGAGTCATTGGAGGGGAATATTTCTCCCCTGGTCTCAAAATTTTCCACTGTTGAAACGGCATTAAAAATTCTGGCTAAAAGGCTGGTGCTTATTTTAAGCTGAAACCTTCCGCACATCTATAATTCCTCCCGGGATATGGATTTATATTATTAATTCACCATTACCCTTTTATCTCCTGTTATTAATTTATATTAATCTTATATCTTCAACACTATAGAGAGCGACTAAACATTAGCTGGCAGTACATAATTGCCCTGCTGGAATATTTTATTTAAAATGATTGAACTAATTACAACCAGGGGTAAGGATAGTCCGATTCTAAGCAGAGTAAATTCTAATCCGATGATTGAAGCTTCCATAACGCTCATGGGGATCATTACCAGAGAAGCAGCAGTTATATAGCTAAATATCGAACTGTAATCAGCTCCCTTATGATAGAGAGAGTTAGCGACAGGAAAGGCCACAAAGGTGCCTCCTACTGTAGTTGCTGCCAGCAAAATAGCATAAATGTGTTTTTTAAAACCGGAACTATTGCCAAAACTTTTTTCGATGGTTTCTTTCTTAACCCAGATTTCAAAGAGCCCTATGATAATAAAAGCTGGAGGCAGAATTAGAATCATATCTCGGGCAAAAATCAAGAAGTTTTCCCCCATGGCCATGCCTAAGTCAAAGTTTATTAATTGAGAGACAGCCAGAAAGATTAAAAATGCAGCAAAAATGCCATAATCCAGTCTGTGGTCCTGCTCTTTATTTTTTTTCATTATATAATAACCTCCCCATAATAAAGTCCGATTAATAAGGTTAAAATTGCGGCAATAGCAAAGCTAGCAGTGTTACGATAAATAGTTGCCTTAACTCCCATATATTCTTTTTCCACCGGATAGGTTAATACTCCCACCATTTTTAAAGAAATTACAAAGGCGGCTACAACCATATAACTCACTCCCCGGCTCAGCAGTATACCTGCCAGGGGATAAGCAATAAAACCTGGCATCATAGTGATTGAACCTATAATCAACCCTAAAAAACTCCCTAGAATGATATTTTGCCCGCCCAGATATTCAACTATAAAGTCTTCTGAGAACAACAAAACTAAAGAGAGTAAAACTAAGATCTTTAGATAACCAGGAAGAATTTTCATCAGTTTATTTTTCCCTCTTTTAATCGATTTCCAGGTTTTTTCGCGATCAAAAGCAAAAGATATGATTAATAGTATTACCATAATTACATATAAAGCCTGCATAAATTATCCCTCCTTAATTCCTTTTTACATATTTCTCATACCCATATGGGGTATGTTTAAAGCAATTATAAACCATAAAAATGTAACTGTATGTAAACTGGCTAACATAGTTTAAGCAAATTAGAATTATTTTGCCTATACCTTGTTTTAAATCTACAAAGAATGAGTTATAATAAATTTGTAGCTTTTAAACTCCAATCCATATAGAAAAAATATGCTATATAGTAAAGAACATAGGGAAAGAATACTACTTAAATGGAGGTGAAAAATATTATGGCTAAAAAGGAGTTTAAAGTAGCCCGGCTGACTGAAGAAGAGATGGAAAAATTATCGGCTTTAGAAGAGGAGTTCTCACAAAAACGAGACCGCCGCGTGGCCCTGGTGGCCTATGAGAGTGAAGAAGAGTTTGCTCTGGCACAGCTCGATGAGGAAGAGCAGGAAGAATTAAAATCTCTGGAAGAAAAATTTGCCGAGAAAAAGAACCGTCATGTAGCGATGGTGGTCTATGAGAGCCGTAAAGAAAAGTAATATTTGCTTTGGGCAGGTGATAAAACACCTGCCCAAAATTATTTATACTTCCTTAATTTATTATTATTAAGGCTTAACTAAAACCTTAAGGGTATCTTTTTCCCTGGCTTTAGCAAAGGCCTTTAATCCTTCTTTTAATGGGTATTGAGCAGTGATTAACTCCCCTAAGGGCAGATTATTTTCTTTTATTAATTTAATAGCAGGAGCGAAGGGTCCGCAGCGCGAGCCCAGGAGTTGAACTTCATTGATAGCCAGGGGTGCCAGATTAATATTTATCTCTTTAGCAATTGTAGTTTTAAATATAACTTTCCCCTCGGGACGTACTAAGTTTAAAGCACTCTCCAGCCCTGAACTGCTCCCGGTGGCATCTATGACCACAGGAATATCTTGAAAATCTGCCGGAATATTTTTTTCCAGATAGGTTTCAATAGCCAGAGAAGATAATTTAGCCAGCTTATTTTCATGACGTCCAATAACTGTGACAGGCAAGCCAAGAGCCTGCAGGGTCATAGCAATAATTAACCCCAGTTTACCATCACCCAAAATAGCTATTTTTTCACTGGGTTTAAGGTGATACTGCTCAGCTATTTCCACAGCTGCAGCTATGGGTTCCACAAACACTGCTTCTTTATCAGTGATTTCATTGGGGACCAAAAAGACATTTTCTCGGGGCAGGGTTACATATTCTGCCAGGACCCCATCTTTTCCCCTCATTCCCAGAGCTTTGATATTGGCACAATGGCGAAATTGCCGGCGCTTACAGCGCTGACAGTCATAACAGGGTATATTAACCTCACCTACAACTCTACGGCCAGTGAATTTATCCTGATTATCCTGCACAACTTCACCGACAAATTCATGGCCCAAAACCCCATTAAACCCCAGCATACCAGAGGTTATCTCCATATCAGTGTTGCAGATACCGGCCAGTCGTACTTTTATTAAAACCTCATCTTGAGCTGGAACGGGTTTTTCCCTGATGGAAAGCTGTAATTCTTCCTGATCGTCATAAGTTATTGCCTGCATTTTTTCATCCTCCTCAACTGGTATAATAAAAAGATATTTTTCAAAAATAGCCTATTATTTGCCTGCTATTATAACACAGGATGCCTTATTTTAGAAGTGAGATAATTATAAATTTGGCAAAGGAGGAATTATCTTATCTTTATTTAATTATACTTATAACAGCCATTTGAGCTATCTGGCAAAAGGGGGTGTTTTTATCTCTAAATTTGTAAGTTTTCTCTATAAGTTGGCCAGGACAGCCAATGATGCGGAAACACTGTCCAGTGGAGACTCTAAGAGAATTGCTAAAAGGGCTAAAAATAAAGTGGTGGGCAGAAAACTAATGAAGAAATTGATGAAATAGCTATTAGCTAAAATCTCACTATCCTTAGGGGGGACAAATCAATGGAAGAAATTATCGATGAAAAGAAAATTGGCGAGAAGTTGACTATTGGGGTACAGGCAGAAGCAGATGAAGTGGGGCTATATCTAGCCTCTGAAGATGTTTCAGCCAGCTGTGCTTTTTTGCCAGAAGAATGGGATAATTTCGTAGCAGCAGTTAAGGAAGCTGATGAGGCCATCCAGAAAAAAATATAGCACCAGCTAGAAACTTTTGAAGTAAGATTTATAGATAATAGTAAAAATTTATGGGAAATATTCTACTGGCCAGCCAGATGGCTGGCTTTTTTCCTTGTAATTTAAACTAATTTGTTCTATTATATTAACAATATAATATTTTAATTCAATAAAGGGATGGTAGTGATGACAGAGAGAAACCAGGCTAAAGAAAAATATCAAAGAATAGTGGTTAAAATAGGTAGCAATACTCTCACTCATGATAGTGGCAAACTAAATCTAACCAGAATAGACCAATTGGTGCGCCAGTTAGTCGATATTAAAAATCAGGGGCGGGAAGTTCTTTTAGTTTCTTCTGGAGCAATTGGAGCAGGTATGGGAGAAGTTGGTTTTCAGGACCGCCCTAAAGTGGTTCCAGAACAACAGGCCCTGGCAGCTATCGGGCAGGGACTTTTAATTGGAGTCTACAACAAATTTTTAGGCGAGTATGGAGAAAGAGGAGCGCAGATATTACTTACTGAAAGTGACCTGGAAAATAGAACCCGTTATTTAAATGCCTTTAACACGATGACCACCCTGGTAGAATATGGCGTTATCCCCATTATCAACGAAAATGACACCATTGTTACAGAAGAGATAGAGTTTGGTGACAATGATAACCTATCGGCCCGGGTAGCGGGTCTGGTGGAGGCAGATCTATTGATTAACCTGACAGATATCGCTGGATTATATAATAAAAATCCTGCCACCAAAGACGATGACCTAAAATTAATACACAAGGTAGAAAATATCGGGCCTAAATTAGAAGGGATTGCCGATGCTGAAGGTAGCAAGTTTGGAGTGGGAGGAATGCAGGCCAAGATTGAGGCAGCCAAAATTGCCGTGGAATCAGGAGTAACCATGGTGATTGGGCCAGGGTATGAAAAGAATATTATACCCAGGGTTTTAGAAATGCTGGAACAGGATGATGATTATTATCTGGGGACTACCTTCTTGCCCGAAGAGAACACACTCTGTAAAAGGAAACAGTGGTTATGCTTTAATCTTTCCACTGAAGGAGAAGTTTATATTGATAAAGGAGCCGAAAAAGCCCTGGTCGAGAGACATAAAAGTCTCCTCCCCGGTGGAGTGACTAAAGTTAAGGGTGAATTTAAAAAAGGAGCCCCAGTGAGCATTGTAAATCCAGCCGGAGAAGAGATTGGCATGGGCTTGGTCAGCTATTCTTCAGAAGCTATTAAGAAGATTAAAGGTCATCATACCAGTGAAATTATAGATATTCTGGGGTATTTTAATCAGCACGAAATTTTACAAAGGGATAATTTAGTAATCAAAGGAGGCAAAAACAATGAGTATACGAGAAGAAGTAGTTAATCAGGCTAAAAAGGCTCAAAGTGCATCGCGAGACTTAGCTAACCTGTCAGCCCAGAAGAAGAATGAGGCTCTGTTAAGAATAGCGACAGAATTGGAAGATTCAACAGCTGAAATTCTTAAAATCAATGCTGAAGATATGGAGAAGGGCAGGGAAAATAATCTTTCAAAAGCCCTGCTGGATAGACTTAAACTGACTGAAGAAAGAATAAACAAAATGGCCCAGGGTCTTAGGGAAATTGTGCAGTTAGAGGATCCCATAGGAGAGATACCCCGCAGCTGGAAATTGCCAAATAGCCTGCAGGTCGGTAGAATAAGAGTGCCCCTGGGTGTTGTGGGCATAATTTATGAAGCCCGCCCCAATGTTACCATTGATGTAGCAGGATTATGTCTAAAGGCAGGTAATGCCGTGATCTTACGAGGAGGTTCAAATGCCTTTAATTCTAATCAGAAATTGACTGAGATAATTTCTAGTTCTTTAAAAGCAGTGGGCTTGCCTGAGAATTCTGTGCAGTTGATTCAGACTACAGCAAGAGAAGCCGTTGATGTGCTGTTAGGTTTAGATGACTACCTGGATGTATTAATCCCTCGCGGTGGGGAAGGATTAATCAATAAAGGGGTGAGAGATTCAACTGTACCGGCGATTCAGACCGGTGTTGGGAATTGTCATGTCTTTGTGGATTCCTCTGCTGATCAGCAGATGGCTTTAGATATTGTTGACAATGCCAAAACCAGTCGACCGGCAGTCTGCAATGCAGCTGAAAGTTTGCTAGTACATAAAGAAATAGCCTCAGAATTTTTGCCTCAGTTAGAAGAGCTTTTTGCTGACCGGGTTGAACTGCGGGGATGTGAAGCTACCTTAGATATAATCCCTGATATAAATGAAGCCCGGCCAGAAGATTGGGGTAAAGAATATCTCGATTATATTATGTCAGTTAAAATCGTTGATTCCCTGGAAGAGGCTCTTAACCATATCTATAATTATGGCAGTATGCATTCTGAGGCCATCATAACTAGCGATTATAATAATGCCAATCAATTTTTAGAAGAAGTCGATGCTGCGGCAGTCTATGTTAATGCCTCAACTCGTTTTACCGATGGAGGCCAGTTTGGACTGGGAGCTGAAACTGGTATTAGCACCCAGAAATTACATGCTCGAGGTCCCATGGGATTAAAGGAGCTCACTACCACTAAATATATAATTAGAGGTAAGGGTCAGATACGAGAATGAGTTAAATGATTGGCTCAATTATAATATTCTTTTATATCTTGTTTACATCCTGGACCTTAAAACAACTCGAGCCGGGGCTCCGTAAGCTCCCTTGATTTTCATAGGTAAGCAGATTAATTCATAGAGCCCGGGCTCGATATCCCTCAAATCAAGTCCCTCAATAGCTGCACATTCCCCCTGGCTTAAAAATATTTGATGGGGTTTAATCAAATCATCGTAAGGAGCAATGGAAAAGTAATCAAGCCCCAAAACCTTGATTCCCTGAGCAACTAATTCCTCCATTGCTGGAGCACTAAAAGCTCGATAGTCCTTTTGAAATATTTTGCTATCCAGATAATTGGAATTGCTGGTTTTTACCAGTAATCTGCTGGTCTGGCTAAAATCATATTCAGCCAGTTCTTCCTTGCTGATTTTCCCTTGGCCTGATAAAGCAATAACCTGACATTCTCCCAGCAGTAAGTCTAATTTTAGTTCTGAAACTTTCTCTCCTCCCTCTACATAATGTCCTGGAGCATCTACATGGGTTCCAAAATGAGCAGAAGTATTTATTTCGCTTAAATTGCATCGATCTCCAGCGCTTATCTGTTTGCGAAATATTATTTCGAAATCATTATGGTCTGGCCAGGAGGGTAGCTCATCCCCCATTTCAAGAGTAATATCAAATGTTTTCATTTCTGATCTTCCTTTCCTTTTTGTTGTTTTAAATCTTATATTTGCTTTAATATTGGCATGCTCTTTTAATTTTAGCCTTACCAATAATTATAACACTTTCAAAGCAAATTTGGTAAGGCAAATAATGTCTGCTAAAATTGTCTGCTATACTATATATTTAAAATAAAGATATTATTGATTACAGCAAGGAAAAAACAAATCTTTGTTGAAGAATAATAACAGGGCATTTCATTTAAATTTCTATTTTTATTGACCTTGTCTTCATTATTAAAGCAGGGCAGGTGAGGATATGGATAATAATAAACTAAAGTCAGTATTAATTTTATTGCTGTTATTTATTATTGCTGCAGCGGTTTCTTATTTGTTTAATGGTTTCCCTGACCTTATGGAAAGGACAGCTCGATACTTTTATCCCAGTTATTCTTTAGAAATTGTGGTGGAAGGAGAAGGTTCTGTACAACCAGATAGGGGCACTCATGAGTTCACTGAAGGTGATACAATTCTTATAGTTGCTGAGCCGGCTGATGACTGGGAGTTTAGTCACTGGGAAGGGGATGTTACCGGAGATGAAACCTATATTGAAGTTACTATAGATACCGATAAAACAGTCCGGGCTGTTTTTGTACCCCAATGAGTCTGGCTAATAAATTATAGAACTAAAATATAAGGAGCTGAAGATCATGGAAGTGCATATAACTGAATCAGCAGAGGAATATTTACAGCAGCAGGTGGGTAAAGAGCAGATTTTTCGCTTTATATTAAAGAAAATCGATTGAAAGGGGCCAAGATATGATCTGGCTCTGGTAGAGCCTGCAGCAGATAATGAAAATCTGGCCCTGAATGAAAGAGAGAAAATGGTTATTAGTTCAGATTATAAGTTTATCTATGATGAAATTTTAGCCAAAACTGCTAATAAAATCAAAATTGATTATAAGTCAGTTGGAGGAGAAAAAATTTTATTGATATATAACAATAATTTTCATAAAGAAGCACTGGAGAAATATCAGGGCAATTTAATTAAGGATTGATTTGAATTGACCTTTCAGGATAAGCTTGATACTGGAAAGGAGTTGAAAAAATATGGATAAGGAATTGGGAAGTAGGGAGCGAGATTTATACCTCAAACAGATGTTAAATTTAATCGGCTTAATAGTTATGTTAACAGCTAATTTTCTAGCTAACTGGCTGCCAATTAATAATATTACTACGGCTGAGGTATCCGATCTTTATCCCAATATCTTTACCCCGGCAGGCATTACTTTTGCCATATGGGGATTGATTTATCTGGTTTTAAGCATATTGACTATTTATCTTTTCTGGGGATTAAGCAATTCCCGTTCCAGGGTTGAGGAGTATATTGAAAGTTTAGGCCCGTTATTTTTTATTTCCTCTTTGCTAAATGCTGCCTGGATTTTTGCCTGGCACTATCTGCTAATTGAACTTTCAGTTATTATAATGATTGCTTTATTAGCCTCTTTAATAATTATATATCGCAGGATTAAAGTTAAAAGAGATTTTGGCTGGCTGGCGACTCCTTTCAGTATTTATTTAGGCTGGATATCAGTAGCTACCATAGCTAATATTGTAGCCTGGCAGACAACGATAACCTGGGATATGTTAGGCTTAACAGAAGAAATATGGCTGGCCATAATTTTATTGGTGATTCTGGCTTTAACAGTTTTTTTCCTGAAGTATTTTCGCGACTTAGCCTTCTCCCTGGTTGTTTTGTGGGCTTTAGCTGGAATTTTCCTGGAACGCAGTGCCGAGGCAGCAGTCTTTTCCCTGCCCCCGCTGGCAACAGCAATTGTTTTGGTCCTGATAATACTGGCAATTTTAAAATTCTATGATTTTAGAAGGATCTCCTTTAAGAATTAAATAAATTCTTTGTTCTTAAATTTTACAGAGATCAATCCTCCTGATATAATAAAACCACAAATGCGGATTAATTTACTAGGCTTTATCTAATAAATATCAGGAGGAGATAAAAAATGAACTTTGATTCCAAAGTTATTTATGGTGGAATTTCTGATGACCCCAGGACAGGTGCAGTAAGTGTGCCCATCTATCAGACCTCTACTTACAGGCAGCCTGCCCCGGGTGAACCAAAGGAGTATGAATACTCCCGTACAGGCAATCCCACCAGGCGGGCTCTAGAAGAATTGATTGTCGATTTAGAAGAGGGAGAGAGAGGTTTTGCCTTCAGCTCTGGCATGGCTGCAATTTCCACAGTTTTATTGCTCTTTCAATCAGGAGATCATCTTATACTTTCTGATGATGTCTATGGCGGCACTTTCCGGGTGGTGGAAAAGGTTTTCTCTCAACAGGGCTTGCAATATTCCTTTGTTGATACTAGTGAACCTGAAAATATTCAAAGAGCTATCCGCCCGGAGACTAAGGCTATTTTTATTGAAACCCCGACCAATCCTCTGTTGAAAATTACGGATATAGCTGCTGTGGCAGAAATTAGCAAAGCAGAGGAGCTTTTGCTGATTGTTGATAACACCTTTATGACCCCCTACCTGCAGCAACCGCTAACTTTAGGAGCGGATATTGTAGTCCATAGTGCAACTAAATATTTAGGCGGTCACTCTGATTTAGTGGCTGGTTTAGCAGTGACCAGCAGTGAAGAACTGGGAGATAGATTGCATTTTCTGCAAAATTCCGTCGGAGCGATTTTATCTCCCCAGGATAGCTGGCTATTGCAGCGAGGGATTAAAACTTTGAGCTTGAGAATGGCCAGGCATCAGGAGAATGCGGAAAAACTCGCCAGCTGGCTTAAAGAGCATAGTGAGGTTGATAAAGTGTACTATCCTGGGCTTAAAGAACATCCTGGTCATAGGATTAATAAAAAGCAGGCAGCCGGGGGAGGCGGAATGATATCCTTCACCACTACCTCTCCAGAGGCAGCTCAAAATTTGCTCAAAAAGGTGGAGATGATAACGCTGGCTGAAAGTCTGGGCGGAGTAGAAAGCCTGATATCCTTACCGGCGGCCATGACCCATGCCTCAATCCCCGCCGAAAAAAGAGAAAAATTAGGTATAACTGATAGCTTGGTGAGATTATCAGTGGGGATTGAAGATTATAATGACCTGCAGCAGGATTTAGACCGGGGTCTCACTGAGGTGAAGAATTAAAATGGATTATTATAATAATATAACAGAGCTGATTGGTAATACTCCTTTATTAAAACTCAATAATTTTTCAATTCCAGCACCCTTTAATGTCTTTACCAAGTTAGAGTATTTAAACCCTGGAGGGAGCATTAAAGATAGAATTGGCCTGCAAATGCTCCAGGAGGCTGAAAGAGCAGGTCAGTTGGATGAAGATACTGTCATTATTGAGCCCACGGCCGGAAACACCGGTATTGGCCTGGCTTTAGCGGCTAAAAATAAAGGCAATAAGGTGATTTTAATTGTTCCTGATAAGTTTTCTCAGGAGAAACACCTTTTAATGGAAGCTTTAGGAGCAGAAATAGTCAGCACTCCTGCTGAAGATGGCATCAAAGGAGACAAAAAGAAGGCTCAGGAGATAGCGGCAAATTATGAGAATTCTTTTATCCCCGATCAATTTTCCAATAAGGCCAATCCTCAAAGCCATTATTTAACCACCGGTCCGGAAATATATGCTCAACTGGAAGGCGAGATTGATTATTTTGTGGCTGGTGGTGGAACCGGTGGAACTTTTAGCGGGACCATGAGATATCTAAAGGAGCAGGACCCCGCTATCAAAGGCATTTTAATTGAACCTCATGGTTCAATATTTTCCGGGGGTGAAAAGGGTTCCTATGAAGTTGAAGGGATAGGCAATAGTTTTGTGCCGGAAACTCTGGATCTGGAGCTAGCAACAGATATTTTAAAAGTTTCAGATCAGGATAGTTTTGCTCAGGTGAGAAAACTGGCCCGGCTGGAGGGTATAACGGTTGGCTCTTCCTCTGGAGCAAGTCTGGCCGGAGTATTAAAGCTGATTAGCAACCTGCAGGAGGATAAGAAGAGCCTTAAAGAGGATGATATAAATATAGTAACAGTCTTTTTTGATGGCAGTGAAAGATATTTTTCCAAAAATATTTATGATAAAAATAAATTTGCTTAAGTAAAATTTATTGGGGGAGGGGGAATTACTTTGTCAGCCAAGCTTCGTTTTCTTCATAGTGGAGATATTCATCTCGGCCGGCCAGCCAGTAGTGGGGGAGAGTTACCGCAACATCTTATTTCTCTCTTTAATAGAGCAGGAATTGAAGCTTTGAAGAATCTCTTTCACAAAGCAGTCGAGCTTGATGTGGATTTTATAGTAATAGCTGGAGATTTACATGATCGAGAAGCCCGTTCCGTTGCCTTTAGTCAGGAGTTTAATCAGGCCTGCAAGAGCCTCGAAGAAACTGATATTCCTCTTTATTTAATCTCAGGCAATCATGATCCTCTTCCTGAAGAGCGAGAGCTCTTTTCTTATCCCCCCAATGTAAAAATATTATCGAGCCAGGAGGTAGAGTGTATTTCCTATCAGGATAAGGCCAATATTTTGGGCCAGTCCTACCGCTCCCCTTTTGAGTCTCGCAAAATGTATAGCTTTTTCACTGCCCCTGATAATTCTAAGATAAATATTGGGCTTTTGCATACTCAACTTGATCCCAACAATAGTCGCTATGTCCCGGTGGCTAAAGAAGACCTTTTATCCAGGGAAGATATTGATTACTGGGCTTTAGGCCATCTGCATGAGCCTCAAGTAATCCATGAATCTTCCCCGATGATTGCCTATGCAGGCACTCCCCAGGGTAGAAATTGTAAAGAGACCGGTCTGCGGGGAGCTTTTTTGGTGGAATATTCAAGGGCTGATCAGTTGAAAACTCCTGAGCTTAGTTTCATTCCGACTTCACCTTTGATTTTTAGGCAGATAAATATTAATTTATCTGAAATTGCAACCAGTGATCTGGGAAATATTTCTGACCTAAAAAGACTGCTGGAAGAAAAAGCTGATACTTTACTATCTCAGAGTGGATTTTCCGATGAAAATTTAGTGAATACAATTGAGCAAAATAGCTTTTTGTCTCTCAGCAAGGAAGCCCGGCAGGATTTTTCCCGGGAGTTTTTTGCCGGGCTGGTAATTAGATGGGTGATAACAGGAGAAAATCCCCTGCAGGATATGATTGCTGACAATCAAGAGGAGCTTAGAAGAGAACTTAAACAGAGTTTAAATAAAATCTTTGCTTCTCCTGGCCAGACTCCCTTTCTCTGGACCCATTCTATTAAGTTTAATACCATTGCTGAACTACCAGAGCTGTCAGATTTAGGAGATAATAACCCTCTTTTTGCTAGAGTCCAGGAAATTTTTCAGGAGTTGGAAGAGGATACAGAACTGACAAA